>NZ_CP039247.1:1857795-2167428 GCF_004795735.1 Corynebacterium endometrii | reverse complement strand
TCGACCGCAATGACTCCTCCGCTAACCTGCGTTCCGCACTGGAGTCCCGCTTGGAGGGCGGCAAGTTTGATAACCCCGGCGGCGAGGAAGAAGTAAAGCTGGCGATCAACGTCCTTGGTGATGAGCAAAAGCGCGGCCTTTACGATTCCCGTCTCGATGACCCTTCTGCCGATGATGTGGATGTAGCGGCCCTGCGTCAGCTGTCCGAGTTGAACCTCGGCGGCGCAAACCCATCCGCTGGTGCCGGTACCTCCGCCGTGGGTGGCCCTGCAGGGGTAGGTGCAGCGGGTGTTGGCGCCGCGGGAGTCGCCGGCGCCGCAGCTGGTGCGGGTCAGGACCAGCAGCCCAACCAGGGTGCAGCTATTCGTGACAAGTTCGATAATGGCCTCGCTTCCGCAAAGCAGGGATTTGCCTCCGCTCGTGAGGGTGCTACGAAGCAGGCTCATGAACTTGGTGCTGAATACAAGAAGTCCTCTAAGAAGGCAATCACCGTGACCGCTATCGCGGCAGCTGTGGGCGGCCTGATCGTCGGCGGCCTGCTGGGCGGACTGTTGGGCGGCGGCGGTGGCGCTACCCTGAAGGATGAGGGCGGTGCTAAGGATATTGCCCAGGCGTACATTGATGCCGATAGCAAGCGGGCAGTTGAGGATTGGGTTGCTGAGCACGTGGAACGTGATAGCCGTGAATATTTCGAAGAAAATATAGCCACTGAGCTTCCGGAAGATGTATTCGATGCCCGCGATCTCAAGGTTGGTGAGACCGCTTCTTCCATGCACACTGATTCCTTGGTTTATAAGGGAGAGCGTGAATCTTACGAGGAGCTTGCTGAAGCTGAGAAGTTGGAGGACAAAGGAAACGTCGCCATCCTCGACGGCAACGATGAGCTAGTTGGCTACATATCAATGAGGCTCATCGATGGCGAGTGGGAGGTAACCTGGATTGACATCGCCGTAGAGACTGAGTCCCTAGTGGATTAGAACAGCATGTGGCTATAGGAAATACGAATTAGCACCCCATAGTGAGACCTCATACCCCTGCGTATGCTAACCGCTCAAGGTTGTAAGCATACGTAGGGGTTTCACTCTATTTAGTCGCTCGTTGGGGGGAATTCGTGGCCCCACGATGCCGCAGGACTTACGGGGTGTAGAGAAGGACCATTTCCATGACTAGTCCACGCGACGCAGTTTCATCCGTACAGCGCAGAAAACGCAGGACGCTGGTAGTCCTGGCGGGCGCGGCAGCAATAGCGCTTGTGCTCATCGTGGTTGCGGTGATCACTGGTGGCTTTATCGGCGGCCGAGTTGGCGTGGAACGGCCGGTTGGCCAATCGCAGTTTTCAGTGGTCTACTCAACGACCGCCGCTAGCGTTCCTGAAAGTGACATAGAAGAGCCCGGCGTCCTACAAGAATCGGATCCGGGGCCAAGGGATGCGGAATCTAGCCCGGCAGATGGCGAAGACGAACGCGGTGGGAGCGCTGAGATACGGGAGTCTGCGGCTAGTACCCCAATCCCAAGCGCTAGTGAACTGCAGCTTCTCCTGGACTCTGCGGTAACCGGCGCGACTAACAAATTCGGTGGAACCGCGGCGGTTTCCATTTCAAGCCCGCAGGGATCCTTTACCGCTGGGGATGATTCTGCGTACCCGGCGTGGTCCACGATTAAGGTGCCCATCGCCATCGCCGCATTGCGCCAGGACCCGGGCCAGCTGGGCAATGCTACCGCCGCGATCACGCGTTCCGATAACGCCTCTGCGGAGGCCATGTTTGCCGCCCTACCCGCAGGTGCCGCCGATTCCGTAATGAGCGATGCCGGGGTAGGCGTACCCATCAACACGGTGAAGCTGCGCCCCGAGTATTCCACCTTCGGCCAAACCGCGCTCACTACGAGTCAAGAGGCATTGCTGGCCTCCAACCTGCGGTGTGTCGCTGGTTCTGCTGACGTGGTCAGCCTGATGGGTCAGGTTATCGGTGAACAGGCCTATGGTTTGGGAACATTGCCCGGCGCCCGCTTCAAAGGCGGCTGGGGGCCAAGCGATACCGGTGGTTATCAGGTCCGCCAGCTCGGGTTGGTAGCCGGCCCACGGGGTGACGTTGCCATCGCAATGACGGCCATCCCAGGCTCCGGTGCGTATGGTGATGGTCAGGCAATGCTGACCTCCATGGCGGCTGCCCTCGGCGCTGAGATAGCGCGCTTTCCAACCAGTGCCTGCTAGGTAATAGCGATTCGCGCCCCGTCGCGTTACCGGGACTGAGCACCCCTATAGAATTAAAGCCCAATAAACACTTCTTTCTAGGTCACCGCGATGGCAATCTATAAAAAGAAGCTACTCATAGAAGCCTTAGCGTATTCTGACCACTCCTTCCTCGAAAGCGTAAACAATGGCAGATAATCAGTGGAGCCAGGGTCCAGAACCGGACCCAAACAAGCCAGAGCAGGTATTTCCTTCTCAAGATAACCAATGGGATAGGCAGGACGCCCAGTATCAGGCATGGGATCAGTCAGGGCAGCAGGGCCAGCAGCCTTACTCGCAAGATCCGTACCCGCAGTCATATGACCAGGGTTATTACCCTCCGCAGGAGCAAAAGAAGTCCAACAAGGGCCTCATTGGGTTAATCATCGCGCTCACAGTCCTGCTGCTAGTCGTGGCGCTGGGTGCCTTTGGCGTAGTTCAGGGCTGGTTTACCCGCGACGATTCCTCATCCGCATCCGATGAGAGATTCGTCAGCGCTTCAACTGAGGCCGACGATAGTGATACAGAGGCCGACCCCGATTCCGACGAAGGCTCTGACCGCGAATCCGACCGCGAATCCGATCGAGATTCGGACCGCAAAAATGGGAGCGACGGGCGCGATGCTGATGATGGGGATTCTGCTCAGGATTCCAGCCGCGGCAGCCGTGATGAAGATGACGATGAAGGTGACGATTCGGACGGCGAGTCTGGGCGCAGCCGCGGCGGTGATCCAGAAAAGTTCGAAAATTACGAGCCGGCAACTGATGTAACTTCAGAGCCTTTCGCAGAAAACGTCCACGAGGTCTTCCGCGGGCAGTACCTAAAGACCGGCAAAACCACCGCTACCATTATCGCATCCTCTCCGGTGACCGGTGAGACTTACGAGATGGATTGCCGCCCCGAGGGCGACGAGGTCAGCTGCTCTGGCGGTAATAATGCCGTGGTGCGTATCTTCTAATCGCTTAGGGTTAGGTTCTTTATCCGAGTGCCAGGAGCGGGTTGATGGTACTTGCATTCCGGTGAGGTGGTACTGCGGTTTTCCGGGTTGTTGGTACTGACAAGCGCCGGTCGCTTGAGTGTGTGCGGCCGGCGCTTGGTGTTGGTTGGGGTCTAGGGGTTAGTCAGTGTCTTGGGCTGCTGCAGCCTCCTTTGCGAGGTGTCGGCGCATGTCGAAGTCACCGATTTTGAGTCTGCGGCCATTGTTAAGGCGGCTGACTAGGGACTCGGCTCCGATTCTGCTGGGTAAGACTTCGACCCAGTAGGCGGCTGTTGATTGTGATGCGATGATGGTGGGGAGTCGGCCGTCTCGTTCGATTACGATCTTGGTCAGGTCTTCTTGTCCGCGTAGATCCACGCTGATGGTGCAGAAATCATCGATGATGAGGACGTCGATGTTGATCAGTTTGCGCATCAGTGCTGTGTATTGATCATCGGTGGGCGAATAGGCCGCTAGCTTGGCAACGAGCTGATCGAGTCGGAAGTAGGCCACGCTGTAGCCGGCGTGGCAGGCTGCGATTCCGATGGCACAGGCAAGGTAGGTCTTGCCTGTGCCCGTCGGGGCGTAGATGTGCACATTGTTGGGATGTTCACGCCAGTTCGTCGCGGCATACCGTTTAAGCTGGCGTTCGCTAATTCCTCGTGCTTCAGGGTTAATGACCTCGGCCAAACTGGCGTGTGGGTAGGCAAATCCTGCTGCAGCAATGGCTTTTTCGATCTGCCGCTGCCGGCGTGACTCTAGTGCTTGGTCGACAGCAAGAAAGAAGATGTCTTCAGGAAGGCTGTCTTCGTATGCCTCATCGTTGAGGAGTTCGAAGTAGACGTCAGCGAAAGTCGATAGGCGCAAGGCGCGAAGCTTCGCGCGGTTGGTGTCACTGATTTCGATCATGGGTTAGGCCTCCTCCCATTCCACGTCGTTGAAGTGGCTGGCAGGGCGGATAAACACCGCATCTTTCATATTGGTGATGTCAACGACCTGCGGATATGACGATGCAGGCGACTGTTGTGGCACCGCCTGCCGGTTGTGGCCAATGTCAGCTTGGATGCGTTTGATCACCGCGAAGTTCGCCGCCAGCTTCTTTCCCACCACCACAGCACAGGCTGGTTCCAGGCTGGTCTTGTCGTGCCTGCGCCCCAGGTTGGCCAACACATTGCGTGCCAAGGAAAGTCCTCGAGGGATTGACGCGGCGTTGTTATCCAAGATGGTGGTAATCACCTTGACCGTATTCGGACCAAAAGAACTCGCCCACTTGAGCAGTTCATCACGGGTCAACACGTCCACAGTGTCGTCACTGCCCTGCGGGCCGTGAGCATGGTTGGTGGAATAGCGGTAGCGGAAGCCATGGAGCCTATCGTGCTCAGCAACTAACTCGTCGCCATCAAACAGGCTGACAGTTGTGGTAGTCAGCCGTGCACGCAAGACTTTCCCGACGAGCTCATACGGCACGGAGTAGTACTGATAGTCGCAGCACACGTGCCAGTTTCGATCGACTTTAGGTGAGCGCCACACCACTTCCGTAAAGGCCTGCGCGGGAAGTTCGCGCATCACCGGTGCTTCATGGGTGTCAAAGCGTTGGCGCCTGGTTGTTCCATCCGCACGCGTGAGCACACAGTTGATATCTTCGACCCGATCGGCAATCGCCTCATTGAGCTCATCGAGGCTATAGAAGACTTCACCATCGAAGTAGCCCAGGATGCGGCTATAGGCAATCTGGACAGCACGCTCGACTGCAGCTTTGTCCTTAGGCTTTCCCGGCCTGGTAGGAACAATGACCAGGTCATAGAAGTCAGCGAAATCGGCATAACGAGCCGTGACAGCACGATAGGACTGATGGCGCTTCGGCCGGTAGGTGGCAGTCGAAGCATTATCGGGGACAATGATTGCCGGAAGCTTGCCCAGATAGTTCAATGCTTTGACGTGACACTCAAGCCACGCTGGCATCTTTTCATTCTCCGCAGCGGTAGCAAACAGCAGCCCCGAGTATGGACACACAGCTAGAAACAGCGATGCCTTCAACGCCACATGACCACTGGCTTGATCGATGATGGCAATCTTGTCGCCGGCCCAGTCCACGTAAAGTTCTTGGCCGGGTGCATGCTCAATGACATCACGCAGGTCATTGGCCCGGATAAAACCCGAGAAATGATGGCAGAACTGCGAGTACTGATACTTCTCCAGCTCTGGGGCACACTCAGTGGAAATGTAGTCCAACCAGAGTTTATGCCGAGTCAAATGCTTGTTGTGGCCAAGACGCTTGGCCATGGCCGCAAAATCAGGCTGGTCATAAGCCTTACTACGAGATGCGCGACCATCATCGAATACATCAGCAAACCACTGCGGGGACAATGATTCGAAGCGCTCCTTATCGATGCCCTGGTCGCGGATAATCGCCTGTACACGGGAAATATCCCTGCGGGAGCATCCAAGAGCTGCCGCAATCTGACCATAGCTTTTGCCTTCCACACACAAAGCCATGATCTCTTTGAAGTTGGCCATAACGGCCCTCCTTCGAAATGAGTAACCAGTCACGGCATCACAGGATTGCAATGCCGCCACTGTTAAACATCACTCATTTCCCTGCCCTAGTACCGCCTTTCCGGAAAGACCAGTACCAACTACGCGGAATCGCGGTACCAACTACCCCGATTCGGCATCCGAGCCCCCGATACGCCAATCGGATTAATCTTAAGCAATTGCGGCTGCTGTGCATACTAAGTAGTAGCTATCATCCCAGGTGTTAGCTACCTTCGCGTTGGACTGCCTCGCATGACTAGCGGTGATTGCCGGTCCTCCGCTAGGACTCGCTCGCAGACTCTAGCCCTTTCGTGGCCCCTTTTTGTGGGGTTAAAGGGATGGTCTAAGAGCGGTGCCTTTAGTTGATTGATTGGCTTTGCCCGGTCCATATCCGGGGGCTGGCCAGAAGGGAGTCTTTAGTCATCTACGAAAAGCTAAGGACGCCTAGCTGACAAAGGTCAACTAGGCGCCCGTGCATGGCCGCAATTTGCTCCAACCGTCAATCGTAATTGCGCGCTAGAGGGGTCTGGCTAGAGCCCTAGTTTAGGCGGACTCTGACTCCTCCTCTTGAATTCGAGACCATTTGGCAATCGTATTTGGAACTCCTTCGCGACTATAACGAAGCTCTCTGTAGTATTCGTCTTGGTTTTCGTCTGAGAATACCGCGACGTAGTCGTCGTTCGATTCGGTACTGCAGTACGCGAGATCAATAGAGTCGCCTGCGGAAAGTCTGTGGTCGCCGTAATCTTTAAAATCTATAAGCATTGTCGATACGGATCCGTCGGAAGCAATCATCTGGATGGAAGGAAGATCATAGCCACTCCGGTCGGGGTCTGTCTTAGTGCCAAGCGTATATACCGCGTCCATGCAGACGTCATAAGCGTGCTCAGTGCTTGCATATGGGGCGGTGACAGTCAGCGTGGAGCCCTCAAAATACCTTTCCAGAATCTCTACCTCCGAACCTGATTCAGGGGCATTGTCATACGCTTCGTAGAAGCCAGGCAGGGCGACATCAACGGTAGTGGTTGGCTGGGTTTCCACGTAGGTTGGTTTGTCCTTGATCTCAAAGAAATCGGTGTCAGTGCTGTTGTAGATATCCTGCTTAACTACATTCATGATCTGATTTGCCAGCGGTGCGAGGGAATCACACGTGGGACCAATCAGGTGCACACCTTCAATCTCTCGCTCGTCACCCTCGAGTCGGCAATAGTTTACATGGCCGCTGGAGTCTGGTACCTCACCCTCCAAGGAGTTAACAAAATTAACGAAATTTAACTCTTCTTGCTGAGAGTCAGGGGCAGAGCTGTATTCTTTCCACCCCTCTATATCGGAACGGCCCGCTTCACCGGAACTGGATTGTTGGACCCTGATTCTTACTTCAACGTTATTGTTGCCATTTGGCCCCTCGAAGTAGCCAACGCAGGTGTTGTCATCATCTTCGGATTGCTTCAGCTCCTTAATTCCGGCTGCTTGGATGAGCTCTGGGGTTAGCATGCAATCATCAAACTCGCTGCGCACTAGGTCTTCAGCCACCTCATCCGTGATGCCTAGTGGGTTAGGCGCACCGACTTGCGTTGATTTATAGACCTGGAAGCCACCAACGCCTAGGGCTGCAACGGCCACCACGGCTACTGCGCCAATGCCAACCTTCTTAGCTAGTCCGGAGTTACCGGAAGGCTGAGGAGTAGGCGAGGCAGTTCTCGCCGTCTGATTAGGTTGCGGCTGCTGTTGTGGAGCCTTTTGAGGCTGCTGTGGTAGGCCCCAGTTATAAGAATCGCTCACGATGAAACTCCTTGCGGAAACTGTATGTAAAAAGACGTAAAGTCACGGTGCGGGCGAAAGGAATTCTCTCCCGATGTGAGTGCCTATGCGGTATGCGTACATAGGAATGCTAGGCGCTGCATTAATAACGAAAGTGGGAATTGGAGATTACTCCCCAGATTTGGGGCAGGCGGCATTGTTATTCACAGCATGAGTTCTCAATAATCACCAATCCCGGTGCCCCCTGTTCCGGGCCAAGTGGCCGGGAAGTAGGTGCACCGGGAATACGCTGATCCCGATTCGGGTCGCCGTGAGTCTCGCGCTGTAACGTGAAGGAGAGCTAGGCAGACTCTCCCTCTGCTGGTTCGCCTACGGTAAATTTGCCAATGGTGTTGAGCTCGCCGTCCGTATCGAATACCGCTTCGCCGGAGTCGTTGAAGTCACTGTAGACGACCAGGTACTTGGTTTCCGTTTGGCCTGGAATAAGCTCAACCGGGAGGGAACCGCAGTACTCATATTCTTCAGACTCGCCAACCTTCACTGACGTCCAGCCCGCCCTATCATTTATATGTTCGAACCCGCCGTATTGGGAAATCACATATAGCCGAGGCAGCGCGAAGGTGTCAGAGTCTTCGTCCTTCTCCGGGCCCAAGGTAAACGTCACAGGGAAGCAGTAGTAGCCATCCCCAACTTCTTCGGCACCATCAACAACGAACTTCGAGTCGTTGAATTGCTCCTGCAGGGAGGTAACTTCGGTGCCGAATTCTGGGGCAGCGTCGAAAGCCTCGTTAAAGCCCTCGAACTTTGGAACTTGGAGAGTTGCTACCTCGACCGGCGTATAAGTTGGCTGCTCCTTAAGCTCGAAGAAATCAGTCTTCTGAGTTAGGTATTTATTCTGCTCGTACAGATTGTTGATCTGGTGAGCCAGTGGATAGAGCACGCCGCAGGTTGGGGCTTCTAAAAACACCGCGGAAGTTTCGCGTTCAGTACCATTCAAGAGGCAAGACGGCTGGCTGCGTTCAGAATACCCGGAGCCGTCATTGATCAGTGAAATGACATCTTCCATGGAAGAATCGCCAGGCATATCGTTGAGGACTGCTTCACTCCAGCCCTCAACGGGGGAAGCCTCGGCCTCCCAAGCCCCCGAACTGATTTTGACAGTTACCTGAGCTTCAGTTTTTCCGTCGGCGGACATGACTGTGCCCCCGCAATTGCCAGATTCCGCGTTCAGCGAGTAATCCTTAATGCCCACTGAAGTAAAGACTTCAGCAGGAATCGCTTCGCAATCCTCGATGTCGCCGCGCGCAAAATCCATAGCCACTTCGTCGGATACACCTGCAGGGTTTGGCTCAGGATTCTGCATGTTCTTGTAGGCCTGGAAACCGCCCACACCTGCACCGGCGATCAGCGCCAAGGCTAGCGCGCCTATGCCGACCTTTTTTCCAATGCCGCTCTTCTTAGTCGCGGGCTGTGAATTGTTAGCGCTTGCGTACTGCGTTTCAAATTCGGCAGACTGATCGGCAACTCCCTGGGCGGGGAACTGCGAGGTAGGTGGGTTCACCGGCTCCGGGGAATTGGTGGCGCCCCAGTCGTAGCTCTTGCTCACGAGCTTCTCCATTTCTTACTTGTTAAGACCATCGCACTATTGAACTAATACTTAAATTATCAAGCAATGGTCCGATATTCGCCTAATCAGTGGGGAATAAAACCCACTGATTTAGCAGGGGGCTGAAGTAGGGTGTGTCATCTTTGAGCACGCGCGGGGTGCCGCCGCGGGATTCCCTAGTCTCACGCTAAGCCGTCTCCGGGGCGAACCCGTAAACTACTGCGCGCAAAGCGGGAGCTGCAGGCGGGAGCTTTCTGCATCCGGACCCCAGACAATGAAAGCGGATTGGGTGCCCGGGGCTGTCATGTGAAAGGTTGGCTCATTAGCGTTGGCCTGTTCGTAGCTTTCTATCGTGCATCCGCCATCGGACAGCTCAACCTTTTCAACGTCAGGTAAAGCCTTTTCCTTCTCCTCGACGCTGGAGAAGTATGCAACAGAGTAGTTAACCTTGTCGCCTCGGCACTCGATTAATGCAAGCTGGCCTGGCCTAACTTGGCGGGAGGTGCACGCGGTGCCTAGCGCGCCCTCTTGGTTTTCGCGCTCGCTCACGAGACCGCTATATGCATTAGCCAGGCTGGTCTCATTGCTATTCCATGAAGGATATTGGCTGGTGTACCAGAACGTGCCCCCAGCGATGCCGGCCGCAGCGAGCAAAAGTACAACGCAGGTGATGATGAGTCCCTTATTGCCCTTTTTCTTTGGCTTTACAGGCTCGGAGTCCTGAGGTTCATAGCCCTGGGGCTCATAGCTAAGCGGGGCGTAAGCCTGTGGGGCTTGCGGTTCATACTGCTGCTGTAGGTATTGCTGCTGCGGATACTGCTGCGGTGGGTATTGTTCGGATTGCCGGGACTGCGGGATTACCGTTGTGGCCTCCGAGGAGGGATTGTGGTCGGGGAAAGCGCTGGAATTTGGATCAGCATCTTCTGGGGTTGCCCAGGCATTGCGAAGATCTGTGGTGTTATACGGGTTTTTCTCTCCTGATTTCTCCAGGAAGGCATCGGTAGCGTCCTCGCTATTCGGCCCGGTTGCCGGCGACTTAGCTACATCGGACGCTTCCTTGGCCTCCTGCTTTACCCCGGTGGTGTCCTTACCGGACACTGCCGCAGCGCCAGCACCGACTCCCACGCCGGCACTGGCCGCGCCCGCAAGGCCCGCGGCAGCACCCACGCCTGGGACGTGGGATTCATCCTTATTATCGTCCTCCTCGGGAGCGGCGTCTCCGACGAGAGGAATCTCCGTGGTGTTTTCCATTTCATCTTCAGGACCCCACGCCTCGGTTGGATCCTCAGACGTAGCAACCGCAGCGCCGATTGCATCGGTGGTCTCGGGGCTCGGGCTATCTACTTCATCGGAATCCTCTGGGGTCCACAGTTCGGTGGCATCCTCGGAGGTAAAAACGTAATCCTGCTCGCCGGGCGCAGGCTTAGATGCCTGGACCTTTTCTGACAGGGCGGCCTTGGCATCAAAGTCGGGGGCTAGCTTAGACGCAATAAAACCAAAAACGTCTGCTGGGGCCGCGGACTGTGTGGACAACTCGGATGGAGTAATAGAGATTATCTGGGCGCTAGCCATGTCGCTAGAGAGCGCAACCTGGGCAGGATTTAACGCGTTTTCTACGGCGTAGCCGTGACCATGCTTATCCAGGTAATTGACCGCGTCCGCCAGGTTGTTTAGCACGGAATGCGCGGAGTGGGGAGGCAGTGGCTGGTTCCACGGGGCGGGGGAATTGAAAAAAGGCTCGAGTACCTGGCCGGGCGCAGCCTCGCGTAGCACATAGAATTGGCCCTCGGGGCTTACACCTGAAGACTGGTACGCGGCGATGGATGGGTGCTTCAGCCCGGAAAGCTCATCCGCGGTGGCCTCTGCGTCCGTAATGGCACCAGGGGCAAACAACTCGAGAAATAGCTGCTTGCCCGTCCACTGATTCTCAACCACGAAAATGGTAGACAATCCAGTCCGGTTGAGTACAGTCAGTAATTTAAGGGATTTAGCTGACTCGAAATACTGAGGGAATACAGACACGGGCTCGGCTTTCTTTCGCTACCTTCTGGATACATAAACAATTCTAAGACCTGCAGTCTAATTGGTAGTAACAGTCACGACTGGAAGACGGGGAATGATCCTCATTTTGATTATCTAGGGCCGGCTTCTATGAGATCATCTAAATATGCTTTTTAGTCGTGCGTCCTTAGTTCCTATTCTTGCTGGCGCGATGGTTGTCTCCAGCTGCAGCATGTTGGATAAATCAGAGGATTCCAGCAGCCTTGCTGCGCCATTTACCACGATTAACAGTGGAGAAACTTCCACCGCGGAGTCCACGGGCCCAAAAGCGTCCCAATCTACTAAGGCTAAAGACGGCCGTGATCCTGAAGACTTTGCCGTGGAAGATGCCGACATTGAATCCTACGGCGTGAAATCAGCTGGAATTGAATGCCTCATTCAGCCAGAAAAGACTGACGATGGTGCCTATATCAGCTGCGACTTCGAGTTCAATGACCCGCCACTCATGCCTGAAGTAGGGGGCCGTGATTTCCGCTCCAATTCAGTAGGTTACGAAAGCGGAGAAGGGTTTAGTCCACTCGTCCGTTACGGTGGAGAAACCATCCCAATGGTCGAGCTGAAGGGCGGGGAGTCCGTGGAACTCGGCGATGTGCTAGTGGAGGCGGAATCAGATACCAAAGTCACGGTGAACTATGACGGGCACTATTTCACCTACGACGGTGGCGAATACTTCTCCGATACATTCCCTCCAACAAAGGATGCTAATGGCAACGCTGACGTTGGTGTGGTCTGTGGAGAATACATTCACCCAGGCGGCGACCGTGGCTACATCTACTCGGTTGAGGACGGGACTAACTGTGACACCGCTAAAGCGGTGCTAGCTAGCTACAAGGAATCTGACGCGTATTCAGACCGTGGTGCCGCTGACATCGATGGATGGAACTGCCGCTACCACCGCCTTGAGGGGTGGCCAGAATCCGAAACCCAGCGTTTGGGGTGCAGCTCGGACGCTGGCTACTTCATGGTGTTTATCCCCCAGCGTTAGCACACAGGAAGATTGTACATACTGGATTCGGCCTCCGGGCCGGTCAGGATGAATGCGTAGCGGTCTAGGTTGCCGTTCGGATAGACGCCGTACGTTGGCCTATCTCCGGGAAGTTGAGCCACGCTCACGGAGCAGTTTTCCGCGGTAAGCTCTTGCAACCCCTCCGAAGGCCTGATTGCGTCACGCGCACCGGCGTCACCGTAATCGGCGGCGACCACGGTCAGGTTGTCACCTGAACAGGAAATTTTAGCCTTCTGGCCGGCCTCTGGAGCGCGGTCACCGCACTCCAGCCCGTCGAATCCGGTACCACCGTTGGCCTCACTAATTACCTTGGGGAAGGCTTGAGCAAGATCTGCGTTAGCTCCCTCCCAGGCTTTGCCCCCAGAAAGCAGCGCCCAAGCACCGGCGCCGCCAGCGGCAAGGACTATCGCTGCGGCGGCCGCAGCTATCAGGCCCTTGCGGGACTTTGAGGGTTGCTGTGGCCTTGGTGCCGGAGCGGGGGACGGGTCTAAACGCGTCTCGTCCGCCGGTTGGCGCTGCGCCGCCGGGAAGTTCGCTGGCCCCTGAACTGCGGTTGGCTGTGCAGGTGCTAGGGGTGCGGCTGGGGCGGAGGTCTGTGAATGCGCGGCAGCAACCAGTTCATCAATGAATTGGCCGGCTGAGTCGTGACGCCATTCCGGATTGAGGTGCAACCCGCGGGAAATAACCTTGGAAATGGCCCTGGCGTGAGGGCCATTGAGCTGATTCAGGTCAGCATTTTTGACCTTGGGCACTGGGCGGTTTGTGGCCCACTGCTGGTCGGTGACTACATTGCGCAGCTTGACCAGCGTCAGCATCTCAAAGGCTACGAGCGCCAAAGAATACTGGTCACTGGCGGCCGTTGGTTCCGGCAGCTTTGACGAGGAGGCATTGAATTTGGTGACGTAGAGTTCCGGTGCCAGGTAGGCATCTGTGCCCACGCGCATTCCCACGCTGGTCATGCGGGTCGCCTCATCATTGATAGCCACGCCAAAGTCCGTCAGCAGGGTGGGGCTTGCCGTTTGGGTGGCAGCGGACTGCGGATCCATGGCGGGGACCAGGATATTGGCTGGCTTGATATCACGGTGAACCACAGGATTGGGTAGGGCGGCTAGGTAATCCAAGGCGCTCGCAATGGGGCGGAGGTAGTAGGCCACCTCATCCACGCTGAACTTATGGTTTGAGAACCTGCGCGCGGAAATAATGTCCTCAAGGTTGGTTCCCTTGACGAACTTCATGACGAAGTACGGGACGCCGGACTGGGACACGCCGCCGTCATAAATGGGCACAATAGCCGGGTGGTCCAGCCCTGCCATGGTGCGCATTTCCGTGTTAAAGCGGCCCAGGATGTATTCGTTGGACACTCGCTCAGGGGAGACCACTTTGATTGCGGTATCACGCCCTAGTGAATCCTTGCGTGCATAGAACACCGTGCCCATGCCGCCTTGACCGATCATGCGAATATTGGAATATCCGAGGTCAATCAGGTCCTCAGTGAACTGATTGAGCGCTTTTTTGGTCATATCCTGTGGGCTCATGGGGTCCATTCAGTTTTGGGGTCAATTTACTCGCATAAAAGTGTAGCGCTGTTAACGCGAAATCCCGCACGTAAAGCGAAAATTGCTCACCATGCGGGATTCGGAGAGTTTCTAAGCCACCCGGAGTGACGCGAAGAATCAGGCAACTACCTTGATGGGCTGCTCGATGATGAACTTCTCGTAGCCGGGCTGCTCAATTTCAACCCTCATAGTAAAGTCACCGGCCGAAGGGAAGAGAATGGTGTTTCTAATGCCGTAACCCAAGAACTCAGAATCGCTGGGGTGCCTGGAATCGTATTCGAGTTCCACGTCGTTATCGGAGTCCAGCACTACCTGGCCCTCACCGTCTACCGCGGTGATAGTGACGCGCGCGAAGTCATCTTCGAGGTAGTCCTCTGGATCACCAAGGCCGCTGGCGCCAATCCAGAGGTAAATCTCTTTTCCTAAAGGAACCTGCATGATGCCGTTGAAACCCTCGGCGTCCACAGATACATTCAAGGCGGAAAAGCCGGTTTCATCGATGTCACGGTAGCGGGCGTCAATGACCTCTACAGCACCTGGGCCTGGGGCTTGCTTAGTGATGCGGAAAGTACCGTTGTCATTGCGGAGGGTTTTCCCGTCAGGAGAGGTGGACTCCTCAGCGTCCGTGGACTCAGTGGAAGAGCCCGTTTCCTCAGTCTCCTCGGCGGTGGTTTCCTCAGAGGCAGTAGTGGTGGCTTCAGTAGTGGCGGCCGCACTGGTGGAAGGAGCGGAAAATACCGGCTCCTCTGCTGCCTCATCGGAAGAACAAGCAGCCAGGGTAATTGCGGTGCTTGCAACCGCTGCAAGTGCGGTGAGGCGTACTGAGCTGCGCATGAGGAAAGTCTCCTTGGAAAGCAATCGTAGGTCTCGCGAGCAGAGGAAATAGAACTGCTAGCGCTTTTCAATCTTCAATAATATATAGCATAGGGCTGGTGAATCTTTCCCCTGTAATGGGGAAAGGCCCCATCCATCCGTGCTGGCGCAACTCTGACGGTTTTATGGACGGTTAACGCCATGGTGCTATTGCATTATGGCGTTACAGTCTAGTGGTGCCGCAGGATGCTTCCGTCGGGGAGAGCGCAAGCTTGAGTTGGGCGGAGCTAAGTTCAAGGGGAATTTGGATGGGGAACCGCCTTCTATTACAGGCTGTTCGCTACCGGCGTACAGTGCTCTGAACTGCGAAAAGGGCGCGTTTAGTTGGTGGGGTTGGGGAAACGGTGAATGAGGGGAGGGGGCCGCGCGTTAGAGTGGGTGACAACTTAGCCACAAATTCGCTTATAAGGGGTACAGCTATGTTCGAGAGGTTTACGGACCGTGCTCGCCGCGTCATTGTGCTGGCGCAGGAAGAAGCACGCATGCTCAACCACAATTACATTGGCACTGAGCACATTCTGCTTGGTCTTATCCACGAGGGTGAGGGCGTGGCTGCCAAGGCCCTAGAGTCCATGGGCATTTCCCTGGATGACGTGCGCACCGAGGTCGAGGAGATCATCGGTAAGGGCACTCAGCCGCCAACCGGTCATATTCCTTTTACCCCGCGCGCTAAGAAGGTTCTAGAGCTTTCCCTGCGTGAGGGCCTGCAGATGGGGCACAAGTACATCGGAACCGAGTTCCTCCTGCTGGGCCTTATCCGCGAGGGTGAGGGCGTAGCCGCACAGGTACTGACCAAGCTTGGTGCGGACCTGCCGCGCGTTCGCCAGCAGGTTATCCAACTGCTGTCCGGTTATGAGGGCAATCAGCAAGAGGGCGGCGATTCCGGCCGCAAGGGTGCCGGTCCGGTGGGCGCCGGTGCCGCACAGGGCGGCCGCGGGGGCCAGGGTGGCCCCGGCGAGCGCTCCAACTCCCTGGTTCTTGACCAGTTTGGCCGGAACCTGACCCAGGCCGCCAAGGAGGGCAAGCTGGACCCGGTTGTGGGCCGCGAGTCTGAGATTGAGCGCATCATGCAGGTCCTATCCCGCCGCACCAAGAACAACCCGGTGCTCATCGGCGAGCCGGGCGTTGGTAAGACAGCCGTTGTTGAGGGCCTGGCCCTCGACATTGTTAACGGCAAGGTGCCGGAGACCCTGAAGGATAAGCAGGTCTACTCCTTGGACCTGGGCTCCCTGGTAGCGGGTTCCCGTTACCGCGGTGATTTCGAGGAGCGCCTGAAGAAGGTGCTCAAGGAGATTAACCAGCGCGGTGACATCATCCTGTTCATCGATGAGATTCACACCCTCGTTGGTGCGGGTGCCGCCGAGGGCGCAATCGACGCGGCCTCCCTGCTAAAGCCAAAGCTGGCCCGTGGTGAGCTGCAGACCATTGGTGCAACCACCCTGGATGAGTACCGCAAGCACATTGAGAAGGACGCCGCGCTGGAGCGTCGTTTCCAGCCGGTCAAGGTGGAAGAGCCTTCCATGGAGGACACCATCCTGATCCTCAAGGGCCTGCGTGACAAGTATGAGGCGCACCACCGCGTGTCCTACACGGATGAGGCGCTAAAGGCTGCGGCCTCCCTGTCTGACCGCTACATCAATGACCGCTTCCTGCCGGATAAGGCCGTTGACCTGCTCGATGAGGCCGGCGCCCGCATGCGTATCAAGCGCATGACCGCGCCAGAGGGCCTGCGTGAGGTTGATGACCGCATAGCCGAGGTTCGCCGTGAGAAGGAAGCCGCGATTGACGCGCAAGACTTCGAGAAGGCAGCCGGCTTGCGCGATAAGGAGCGCAAGCTGGGTGAGGAGCGTGCCGAGAAGGAAAAGCAGTGGCGAAACGGTGAGCTAGAGGACATCGCCGAGGTGGGCGAGGATCAGATTGCTGAGGTCCTTGCGCACTGGACCGGCATCCCGGTTCTCAAGCTCACTGAGAAGGAATCCAACCGTCTGCTGCACATGGAAGATGAGCTGCACAAGCGCATCATCGGCCAGGAAGAAGCCGTCAAGGCGGTATCCCGTGCTATTCGCCGCACCCGTGCGGGCCTGAAGGATCCACGCCGCCCGTCCGGCTCCTTCATCTTCGCCGGCCCATCAGGTGTTGGTAAGACGGAGCTGTCCAAGGCGCTGGCTAACTTCCTGTTCGGCTCCGATGATGACCTCATCCAGATCGATATGGGTGAGTTCCATGACCGCTTCACCGCGTCCCGCCTCTTCGGCGCCCCTCCGGGATACGTTGGCTACGAAGAGGGCGGCCAGCTCACCGAGAAGGTCCGCCGCAAGCCATTTTCCGTAGTGCTCTTCGATGAGATTGAGAAGGCACACAAGGAGATCTACAACACCTTGCTGCAGGTGCTGGAGGACGGCCGCCTGACCGATGGCCAGGGCCGCATCGTGGACTTTAAGAACACCGTTCTTATCTTCACCTCCAACCTTGGTACCCAAGACATTTCCAAGGCCGTGGGCTTGGGCTTCTCCGGTTCCTCTGAGACTGACACCGATGCTCAGTATGACCGCATGAAGAACAAGGTCCATGATGAGCTCAAGAAGCACTTCCGCCCCGAGTTCCTCAACCGTATCGATGAGATCGTGGTCTTCCATCAGCTCACCCAGGAACAGATCGTTCAGATGGTCGAGCTGCTCGTTGGCCGGGTCGAGAAGGCCCTGGCGGCTCAGGATATGGGCATCGAGCTGACCCAGAAGGCCAAGGACCTGCTGGCTAAGCGTGGCTTCGATCCGGTGCTGGGTGCACGCCCGCTGCGCCGGACCATTCAGCGCGAGATCGAGGACGTCATGTCTGAGAAGATTCTCTTCGGCGAGCTTGGCGCCGGCGAGATTGTCACCGTTGACGTGGAGAACTGGGATGGCGAGTCCAAGGACCACGAAAACGCAACGTTCACCTTCACCCCGCGCCCACGTCCTTTGCCGGAGGGCATCTTCGATGAGGAGCTGGACGATGCCGAGGTGCGCGAAGTTGAGGAGACTGAGGGCCCAGCCGAGCCGGGTGAGGATTCTGACGGTCCCGCCGGTGGCGAGCCAGTGGGCGACCCTGTCGACGATGAGCCGGGCGATACCCTGACCCCGGATACCCCACGTACTCAGGCGCCGGATGATGATAACCCGAACGGCCCCGCCGCCGGCCCTGCCGGCGCCGGCCAGCCGCTCTAAGCATTACGAGCACTAACAAGGGCTGTGCCCGGTAAGTCCCTTCAACGGACCCACCGGGCACAGCCCTTTTTCTCATGCCTATTACCACCATCCCAACAACCCATCCCGCTAGCATCCCAACAACCCGTCCCGCACTCATGCAGTCTATCCCCGTCCCACTGCCAACCTTCCAGGCCCTCGTCCCGCAGTCGTGCCGTCTATCCCCGTCCCATCTCGTCTCGGCATCTCGCTTCTAGCGCGCAGTTCTTGCGCCAACAACCCACCAGCGATGACCCGACGCTGACAGCGCTCGCCGACCGGTGAAAACTGTCCCTAAATCCGGAAAGTGTCGGGTGAAGTACCCTGCGGCCCACCCCGGGCGTGACACTGTACTCGCTGACGTGTGGGTAAGAAGCACTACATCTCGGGGCAGCGCGGTTCAGAATTAGGCCTCGCATGGCAACGTGCTAAAAGGCAGTTACCACGTGGCTGTGTACGTGGATGGAAGTTCCTTGATTATTGCTGGGTGTTTCGCGCTGGGACTAGAGTCTAGCTATGACTACAACTCAGCCGCGGGACCGGCTGAAGCGCCAGGCCCGCCTCAGCCGGGTACTGATGGTGCTGGCAGGAATTTTCTATGCCTCATTTATTACCGAGGCCCTACTAGGGTTTCCGCTTGACCCCACAGTGTCTTACCTGTCCGAGTACACCTCGCAAGCCAGCCCGGTGCGGCCGCTGTTTGTGGCAACGGATTTGGCTTCCTCCGCGCTGGTTTTCGTGGGCGCAGTTGTGCTCTATCGCGCCGCCCGTGGGGCCCGGGGCGTGCATGCCGGGGCACGGCGTTGGAGCTGGGTGCAGTGGATTGCGGCCGTGGGCGTGGTGGGTTCAGCCGCCGCAACGGTGTTTGATTCTTTCAGCCCCATGCGTTGTGCGGAGTCTTTGCCCCATTGCCCGGTGGCTGAGGAATTGACCCGGCATGACATTAGTTCCTCGCTGGCGGGCACATTCCAGGCAGTGTTGGCGGTGGGGGCAATCTTGTGGTTTATCCGGCGTATGCGCTGGGTCCGTGGGGTAGAAGGCGCCCGGACGGGGGTTGTGCGTGCAGTGGCCGCGGCAGCAGGGGTTCTATTCATCGTGACCACGGCGGTGTTGATGTACCAGATTGAGATCCAACGCTTGTTTGGGCTGGGCCAGCGCGTGCAGACTTTCCTGGCGGCCGTGCTCATTGGACTGAGCGGTTTCATATTGAGTTCGCCTAGTCGCACAGCAGGTGGGCGTGCGTCATGACGTGGGTGATCATTCCGGGCCTGGCGTGCCCGCCCCAGGCGTACGATAGCCTGCGGGATGTGCTAGCCGGCGATGGGGGCGCGGTGGCGTATTCACCGCGGAAGGTGCCGCTGGCTGCGTCGGCCGCGCAGGTGCGTGCGTATCTCGAGGAGCTGGTACCGGACGGGCCGGTCGATATCTTTGCCCACTCGTTGGGCGGGTTGGTAGCCCTCGATGCGGTGCTCAACGGGCTGCGGGTACACCGGCTCATTCTTGCCGACGCCACCTCGCCCTTTCATCCCGACGTTGTCTTCGGGGTATCCCGCCCGCCCTCGCACGTGCCGGGCTGGTTGGCTGGGGCTTTATCGCCTGCGGCCACGGTGGCGGCCCGGGTGAGTTTCGGCGTGCCGGTCACCGTCACCGGGGAGGACGTCAACCGGATTCTGGCGGAGAATGCCTCAATCGCGGCCCGGCAGCGCCGCGTGCGTGATGCCTGGCAGCGTGCCGGTGTCCCAGTCGATGTATACACCCGCGTGCTGGTCGGGGCGGGCAATGATGATTCCTCGGATTTCGTGGCCGAGCAACGCCACTTAGGTGCCGAGCTGGGCGCGAGTGTGGAGCTTATCATGGGGCACGGTCACCACTTTCCGATGACCGCGCCCGAGTGGACGGCCTGGCACTGCCTCCACGCGGCCGGCTAAATCCCTCCGCCACAAGGTCGGGGCCTGCCGGCTCTGCGCCGCTGGGGCTACGCCGCCCGGCCGGCCACGCGTTATCCGGCTAGGCGTTATCCGGCTTGACGAACGGGAAGGCCAGCACGTCGCGAATCTGGGTGCCTGTCAAAAACATGATGAGGCGATCCACGCCGATGCCTAGCCCGCCCGTCGGCGGCATGCCGAAGGCCAGGGCGTCTAGAAAGGCATCGTCGATTTCCATCGCCTCAGGATCCCCGCCGGCGGCCAAAAGGGATTGCTCGGTAAGGCGCTTGCGCTGCTCAATCGGGTCAGCCAGCTCCGTATAAGCGGTGCCTAGCTCCATGCCCAGGCCCACCAAATCCCAGCGCTGGGCCACCAGCGGCTGCTGCGGATCCGCCATGGTCAGCGGTGAGGTTTCCACCGGGAAGTGGGTATAGAAGGTAGGGAAGACAGTGGTGGATTCCACCAGCTCATCGTAGAGCTCAGTGACTAAATCGCCGGTGTTGGCTGCGTCGATGCCAAAACGTGCAGCAATGTGGGCATAGTCTGCCAGCGGCCGGTCCGGGGAAATGGTCTCACCCACGGCCTTGGACACGGCCTCATAGACGGGCACGACCGGCCACGGCTGTTCCAAATCCAAGGTCACCGGCTTTCCATCCAACCCCGGCACGGTAAAGGTGGCGGTGCCGTGGATCGCGCGTGCGGCGACGGTGATGAGCTTTTGGGTCAGCTCGCGCATAGTGTCCCAGTCGCCGTAGGCCTCGTAGGCCTCTAGCGCGGTGAACTCAGGATTGTGGGTAGCGTCCACGCCTTCATTGCGGAAGTTCCGGCCAATCTCAAACACGCGTGGGAATCCGCCCACCACCAAGCGCTTGAGGTAGAGCTCTGGGGCAATGCGCAGGTATAAATCCTGGTCATAGGCGCGGATGTGGGTGTTAAACGGACGGGCATTCGCGCCACCGTGAATGGTCTGCAGAATCGGCGTCTCGGCCTCCAAATAATCCTGGGAGTATAGCTCCTGGCGCACGGCCGCCACGGCCTTCGCGCGCGCCTCAAAAAGGTGATAGGAGGTGGAGTTAAGCGCAAAATCGATGTGGCGGAACTTCGCCCGTTGGTGTGGGTGTGTTAGCGGTGCCTTAGGCAGCGGTACCAAGGATTTCGCGGCCATCGCCCAGCTGCTCGCTACCACGGATGGGGTACCGGTGCGGGAAGCCCCCATGTGTCCGGTAATCGAGATGATATCGCCGCGGGTGGCGTGACGTCGGAAAGCTTCGAAGCTCCCCGGGCCTGCATCTGCCATCGCTGAGCGCTCGCAGAGCACCTGCACCTGGTGGTGCTGCTCGGCAACGTCGGCGAAAATTACCCCACCCTGCCGGCGCAGCCGCAGAATACGGCCGGTGATGGAGAACTCACCAGTCGGCTCGTCCCTGTGTCCCAAGTCGCGGATGCTCAGCGTGCGCGGCACGCTCGGCGGGTACGTGACCACCCCGGCATGCGTGGCCGCATCGTGGGATCGCAGCCGTGCCCGGCGGGGTTCCGGCAGGCGCGGTGGCTCAGGGGCGCGAGCGAGCAGTTCGGCTTCGAGCGCGTTGATTTCTGCTGGGTCGCCTACGGGCTGTGGTTCGGGGGAGAAATCCGGCAGGAAGCCCTCGGCGGCGGCGAAGGACATGATGACGCGGGTGGCAAAGAAGCCCGAGTCAAAGCACAGGTAGCGTGGCTGCCATCTGGGTTGGTACTTCAGGTTAGAGACGTACAGGGAGCGGATTTGCCACCAGCGGGAGGTAAAGGTCAGTAGCTTGATCATTAGCCGCTGCCATGGGGTGGCGTCCACGCGGTCTCCGCGGGAGAAGGCGTCACGGGCGGGGACAAAGTTGAGGGAGAACTGGGCCACGCCGAGGTTGCCGGCTTGGGTGGCGAGTTCCGCCACCATCAGCTCGGTGACGCCGCCGTGGGCGTGCGGGGAGCGGCGCATTACGTCGAGGGACAGGCCGGCCCGCCCCCACGGGACGAAGGACAGCAGGCCTTGGGGTGTGCCGTCCGCATCCCGGGCTACTACCAGGACGGTGCGCTGGTCGCGCGGATCGCCCACGCGGCCTGAGGCCATGGTGAAGCCGCGTTCGCTGCCGCGGCGCCACCGGTTGGCCAGAGCGGCCAACTCCTGCAGTTCTGCCGGCGGGATGGCGGCTTGGCGGCGGACCTCAACGGTATAGCCGGCGCGTTTGGGCCCGGCGATGGCGTGGCGTACATCGGCGAGTTCTTTGAGCCGGAACGTGTCCGTGGCGATAACGGCTTCATCGCCTAGGCTGATCACGCGCATGCCGCTCTCGGCGTAGGCGCGCGCACCTTCCTCGGACACAGAGGCAGCGCCCATAATCCATCCGTGGGTGCGGGCGTGTTCGCGCCAGGCGGCGATGGCTTGTGGCCAGGATTGTTTCTCACCTATGGGGTCCCCGGCCGCGAGTGCCACGCCGTCCACGACCCGGTAGGTCACCGCGGCCTTGCCATCCGGGCTGGCTACGGCGTTGCGGTCATAGTTAGTGGCAAAGTAGCCCAACGAATCTTCCGACGCCGGCTGCAACAACAACCGCCTAATCAACATGTGTTCTGCCGGGGTGGTGGCCTGCACGCGGCGCGACCGCAGCAGAGCGGCGAGCGCCACGATGAAACCAACAGCGGAGATTACTTCACCAACAATCTGGATCCAGCCCGGAATGAGCGACTGGCCCACCTGCGCTTGCCTCTCGGAGACACCAAAGGCGATTGCGAGCGCAGAATCAATGACGTCTTTGCCGTTGACATGCACAAACGTAGTAATGAGTAGCCATGTCGCCACCGCTGAGACCAGTAATGAACCCAGTAGGATGGCAAGCGCGATGAGCCATTGACCGTGGATGCGCGCCGGGAATTCCGGCAGGGCGATGAGCCCTATGACGAAGAAGAATACCGCGAAGACGAATGGCACGATTGTCCACGCGATGAGCCACGGATCGGAGGTATACCCCGGTTCCCACCACAGCACGGGGGTAAGCACGCCGGAGATTATTGACGGTACTTGCAGCGTGAGCAGGTAAAGCAGCAGTGCCCCGCGATGCCCGCGCAGGATTCCTGAGGCCACCACCACGGTATAAGCGGTGGTCAACAGTGTGGGGAAGCTGGGGAGGCTGAAGAAGGCAAAGAGCGCTGAAACATCTGCCACGAAGGTGGGTGCCACCGGCCGCAGGAGCAGGCCGATAATGAGGCACAGAGCCGCTAATTGTACCGTCCATGTGATAACACCGGCTGCCCACCGCGACTTTGGTGTGGATACACGCCCCCGCGCCCGGGCCGTGCCGGTTGCCGAATGAGCTGTGCCGGAGGGGGAATCAACCGTGCTGGTTACGGAATTAGTAGCCGTTGACGTTGTCTTATTCAACATAGTTTTCAATTATAGTTCCCGGCCTTGTGCACCGCCTAGGGTGACCGGGAGACAGTCGCGGCCCACGGAGCAGCATGGCCTAGACCAGACCGAGGAGTACAAACCCACAGGTACCTGTCAGCGACGGTCGAAAAGTAGCCCACTTCTGACGGTGGAAAAGTAGCCCAATTGTGCTTGTGGTTTACTTTAGTGCTTTGCCGCGTTCTGCGTTTACCGAAGGCAGGATATCTTCGTGCCCGTTGATGCGGTAACTGGTTCCCTTGTGTGTGAGAATCTCTGCGTGGTGGACTACGCGGTCGATCATGGCTGCGGCGATTGTTTGGTCACCGAAGCATTCACCCCATCGCGAAAACGGCAGATTCGAAGTCATAATCAGCGACGCTTTTTCATACCTGGTTGATACCAATTGAAAAAACAGGTTGGCCGCTTCAGCCTCGATGGGAATGTATCCGACTTCATCGACGACAAGAAGATCGTAGCGCCCCAGCTTGGTCAGCAGTTTTGGCAGTTCCCCCTGGTCATGCGCCTGGGTAAGTTTCTGCACCCAGCCAGCAGCGGTGTCAAACAAAACCCTGTAGCCTTGCCTGGCAGCGATTACTCCTAGTCCAATTGCTAAGTGGGTCTTGCCGGTACCAGGTGGGCCGAGGAAAATGACATTGCTTGCTTGGCTTATCCATGCTGAGGTTTCTAGGCGCGCAATTTTTGCCCGGTCGATGCTGGGCTGGATGGTGAAATCGAATTCTTCAATCGTCTTCACCTGGGGAAACCCTGCTCGCTTGATTCGTGCATTGGCTCCGGATTCTTGTCGGGCAGAAGCTTCAACTGATAACACCGCAGCTAAGTACTCTTCAAAGCTCCACCCATCTTCACGAGCTTGTTCGGCGGTTTCGAAATAGGTAGCGCGAATACGAGGAGCTTTTAACACCTTGGAAATGTGGGCTAACTCAGAATCAATCTGGCGATGATCTTTAGTCGTCATGCTGACTGCTCCCATCCTGCAATCTTGTCGTAGATACTCAAGTCAGCAGCTTCAACAGCAATATCGCACGCTCGTGGTTTCGGCGCTGCCAAGCTTTGACGCATCTGTTTAGCCAAGCGTTGATGGTCAGGATCGGTTACTGTGACGTTTTTACGAGAGTGTCAGATGGTTTGTGTGTGGGAATCTATCCCGCATAAGGAGATGAGCCAGAATGACAACTATGGCACGACGAGATCCGGCTGATAAGGCCAAGATTGACGCGATTGAGAAAAAGCTTTTAGCCAACCCCGAGATCGCCAAGCTTATTGATCAGCTTGGAACCTCCACTACGGATGCCAATGACCTAGTCAGAGGCATGTTGCAAGCTTCTATCACGCGGGGGTTGGAAGCCGAGATGGACGCTCACCTGGGATACCAGGCTGGTGACCGGGATGGTAAAGCCGCTGCTGGTACGGACAATTACCGCAACGGCTCGTATCCAAAGACTGTTGATTCTAACTACGGGCCGGTCACCGTAGATATCCCCAGGGACAGGGCCGGGACCTATATCCCAACCATGGTCCCTAAAGGATCCAGGCGTTTAACAGACGTCGATGACATGATCGTTAGCCTGTATGCTGGCGGAATGACCATCCGCGATATCCAGCATCACCTGGCCACTGCGATGCGAGTCGATATTTCTCATGAAACCATCTCCGCAATCACCGACGCTGTGCTTGACGAGGTCATGATCTGGCAAAACCGCCAGCTTGACGAGTTCTACCCCGTCATCTTCCTCGATGCGCTACGCATTAAAGTCCGTGACGGCGGCCGAGTGGTCAACAAATCCGCCTACATGGCCATCGGGGTGGACATCGACGGTGTTAAGCATATTCTGGGCTTGTGGATTGCCAAAGAAGAAGGCGCATCGTTGTGGGCGCAGGTATGCTCCAACCTTGCTAACCGCGGCGTACGTGATGTGTTTATCGTCTGCTGTGACGGGCTTAAAGGCCTGCCTGAGGCTATTGAGGCAACCTGGCCAGGCTCAATGGTTCAAACCTGTGTAGTGCATCTGATTCGGGCTGCTAACCGCTGGGTGTCCTACGGTGACCGCAAAGCAGTATCAGCCGCGCTCAAAAAGGTCTACACTGCCCCAGATGAATCCAGTGCTGCTGCAGCCTTGGCAGATTTTGAGGCCTCTGAGCTTGGCGAGAAATACCCAAGGTCAGTCAAGGTCTGGCAGGACGCGTGGGAGCGGTTTGTGCCGTTTTTGCAGTTCCCGCCGGCAGCCAGGAAAGTCATCTATACGACTAATTCCATCGAATCGTTGAACAACGAGTTGCGTAAAGCCACCCGTAACAGGGTGCAGTTTACTAACGATGAATCAGCGCTGAAGACGCTGTGGTTGATGATCTGCAACATTGAAGACAAACGCGCTGCTCGTCGCGATAAAGAAGGAAAACGCGCCTCAGCAACCGCCGGCAGGCTCGTTGAAGGCGCACGAGTTGCTGGCTGGAAACAAGCCATCAACCAAATGGCTGTAGCCTACCCCGAGCGCTTCGACCTATATCTATAAGAAATCAACCCCACACACAAACAACTTGACACGCTCGTTTTTACCCCACACCCGCCGGTGATCGGCAACAATAACTCCAGCGCTATCGGTGATGACGACCCTATGAAGCTCAACGAAAATAGTCACAATTTTTCCGATTGCTGCAGGTGATACCGAATAACGGTTGGAGTCAACAGACACATAGTAGTTCCTTGGCAAGCGCACTTGGCGCCGAAGCCCAGTCTGCGGCGCATAGGGCGGCAGGGCAGACATCGCTTCCTTATCGGCTGCCCACCGATCTACTGGGCGTTGTTTCAACGTGGCGTGGATACGCTTATTAGCAATGCTATCAATCCAGGAATCCAACTGAGCTTGGGCATCGATGGGATCGGTAAACCGCCGTCCCGGAAAGAATGAAGTCTGCAGGTACTCGTTATGGCGTTCAACAATGCCCTTGGTTTCGGGATCTCGTGGCGGTGCTTGGCGGACTCTAAGTCCTAACGTGCCAGAAAAACCAACGACTTGATCCACCAGCCTTTTGTTCCCAATACCCGACTCGTGATCCCATAAAAGGTGCTGGGGCACGACTTGGAAACGATCGTGGAGCAGCATCCACATCCCAGATACCAAATCGCCCGTGGTCTTAGTCGGCAGCACGCATGCTGCCATAAACCGTGAATAAGACGAGACCATCACCAACACCGGAAACTTTGCTGGCACGCCCATATCATTGGTGATTCCGTCATCCGGGAACATGAGATCGCATTGAATCTGCTGACCAGCCTTATGATCCAACACATCAACCGGGTCTTTTGGCATGTATTCAGGCCGGATACGGCGAACATTTTCCCTAAACCAAGACATAGACCCTGTCCAACCGACTCGTTGAGCTAGCACCGTAGCCGGTAGATCCGGTACATCATCAAGCACAGCGCGTACATCAAGTTCAAACTCATCAAACGCTGTCTTTCGAGGAACACGCTGCTTATAGGAAGGCGGAGTATTCGAAGCTAAAGCCCGCTCGACGGTTTTCTTCGCGCAGCCAACGGTGCTGGCAATCTTACGAATCGACATACCTTCATTGCGCAAGATTCTGATCTGCGCCCAATCATCCATGGAAATCACCCATCCAATTGTTCTCGGATGGGCTACTTTTCAACCGTCGTTTTTGGGCTACTTTTTAACCGTCGCTGACAGGTACCAGCACCTACTTTCGCCAGAAGGTGGTTACCTCCTTCTTATCGGCAATGTTGAATTCGATGATCTCCTGGAGCAGGTCATAGGGCACTGGTTTATCCCAGGGCAGGAGGAACATTATTGTCCCGTGGGAGATACCGTGCTTGGCGAACTCGTTCGTGAATTGTTCGATGCCGCGGCCATGTGCTTTTTCGCGTGGCTAAACCCAATGATGAACGTGTCATGATGGGTAAACATCGGCTGATTCCAGGCGATGTGGCAGCCTAGCTCAAAGTTCTCACCAATGGGCTCTTTCTCCCGAATGACAACAGCCATGGCTTCTTCATCTTCCGTAAAAGTCATGACCATCCGAACAGGTCATGCGGTTGTAGAAAGCCTGGTTTATCTACTTAAAAATGGCTTTTTCGAGAAGGCTTATTCCAACTTCCCACTCAACTTCCCACTTAACATAACACTGTGGGAAGTTAAGTGTTATGTTAAGTGGGAAGTTAGATATGAAGCTCGCGGCCGAAAGGGAAGCAATGTCTCCAAAATCGATCGATGAGATTGTCAGCGGGCTGCGCATAATTGGCACCGATAAGCAATCCGTTGAGGTCAAAAGTGGCGTTGGTAAAGATATTCTCGAGACGTTAAGTGCATTTTCGAATGGTAGCGGTGGACTCATCATCGTTGGGTTGAGCGAAAAGGATGGTTTCCAACCCGTTCCGCACTTCGAGGTGAAGCGGGCGCAAGATCAATTGGAGACACGGTGTGACCAATTATCCCCGCCCGTTCGACCAATAATTGATCTACTTCCATTCGAAGGTTCCACTGTGCTTGTAGCGAAGGTGCCGGAACTAGCGAGCATCGATAAGCCCTGCTATGTGACTGTAAAGGGGCAGTACAATGGCAGTTATATTCGGACGGGTGATGGAGATGTTCATCTCTCCAAGTATGAAATTGATCGCCTCCTCGAAGAGAAAACCCAACCCCGGTGGGACGAACAACCCGTGGTCGAATCCACCATTGATGACCTCGATTCAGAACAGTTGGAACGCTACCTAGACCTGCAGCGTGAACGCCGACCCAAGACCTTCTCCGGGGGAAATGATGCCGCACTTAAACGCCTCCGTATCCTTAGGGAAAACCATCCAACTCTGGCCTCACTTCTCGTATTAGGCGAGTATCCGCAAGAGTTTTATCCACGACTTACGGCTTCATTTGCTCTCTTTCCCGGAACGAGAAAGGGGGAAATTACAGAAGGGCAGCGACTTCTCGATAGTCGCACCTTGACCGGTAGTATCCCTGAAATCGTGAATGCCGCTATCAAGGCAGTATCAGCAAACATGCGTACCGGTGCACTCATAGAAGGAGCTTTTCGGCGAGATTTACCGGACTATCCGCCCGTGGCAGTACGGGAGGCTGTAGTCAACGCGCTCATGCACCGCGACTACTCGCCAACATCGTTGGGCAGTCCAGTTCATATCAACATGTTTGTTGATCGACTCGAAATATCTAATCCGGGCGGATTATATGGTGGTGTTACCCTGCGCAGTCTCGGCGAACCAGGGGTTAGTTCCACTCGTAATCAACGTATAGCTACCCTCCTGGAGGATGTTTCGTTCCCCGGTGGAGGAGTTGTTGCAGAAAATCGTGGAACCGGAATAGACACGATGAATAAGGCTTTGACAGATGCTCTGATGCCTCCACCTCATTATTCCAACCGGTTAGATAGCTTTACCGTGACCTTTTATCGCCGCAGAGTAGCTCCCCAAGAGGAATACGGTACTGCGCGTGACCTAGTGCTTGCTCGACTTGAGACTGCAATATCGGCATCGACCACCGAGATTGTCGCGCAGACAAAGCTCAGCCGTTCAGCAGTACAGCAAGCCATCAACTCCCTAATAAAAGAAGGCCTCGCTGAGAGGACTGAACCGGCCAGAAGCCCGAAACAGCGTTATCGAATCCGGTCCGATAGAACTTCCCACTCAACTTAACACTTAACTTCCCACATTGTTATGTTAAGTGGGAAGTTAAGTGGGAAGCTTGAGTCAAGGAGCCAGTTGATGAGGTTGCGGTGGTCAACCCCCAGCTGGCTAAAGTCATTGTTTTTCCCGGGAAAGTACGGTCTTAGGGAAATTGCCGGGGATGTTCGCAAGTGCGGTGAACTCCCGCTCCCGTGTTTCGGCGGCCGCCATGAGGTAGCTGAATTCGAATTTGAGGGCAACTATGTGGGCGCGGCTGGCTCTTCGAGTGATGGCGTCCTTCAACCGCCTCTACAGAAACGAAAGGCCCCGGTCATTTATGCTTTATCCTCGAGGGGAAGAGGCCTGACCGGGGATCTATCACCGCCTACCGTACAACACTGCGCGCACGGCGCTCACTGTCGATGCTGCCGCGCTGTCCAGATTGGGCGTCATTGTGGGCAGAAGTGTGAGAACTCGACGGGTAGGTCCCTTTCAGCTGGGACAGCGCAAGGGCCTGAACTACCTCGATTTCTGCTTTATCCTTCTGGGGCAGTGCCACGGATTTAGCGAGTTCACATTATTTACACAAGCCCGTAGCGCGCCCGGTTTCGCTCAACGAGTTCGGCTGAAGAAATCTCGCCGGCGATATAGCGCTCGGCGTCAGCGTCATAGGCCTTGCCGGTGACGAGTCCCTCCAACAAATTGGAGTACTTTGCCTCCTCAACATTTAATCTGAGCTGTTCTTCTGTGATCATCTGGGGCCTTCCTTCCTTGCGGAAACTGTGCCAGCCTGTTCTTGTGCCAAGAAGTCAGCCTAAGTCGTGGCCTGCGCGTACAGCTCGAACAGGTGCGCTACGATTTTCTGCTCGTCGCCGCCGAAGTCCACGCCGTAGGCGGCTTCCACTGCGGCATCGAGTGCCTGGTGTGCCGTGGTCAGCCGCGGGTAGAGCCAGTAATTGTCCGGGTCGTACAGGTCCGCGAGTGTGGCACCGTCATATTCGGCCCGGGCCGCGAGCACTTCTTCCGACGCCGCCTCCACCGCCGCCCGCTGCCCCTCACTCGGGGAGGGCCAGACGAAATTGTTGTAAACGACGCCACCAGAGTAGCGGTAGTCGCTCTTCAACCGGCCAGCAACAGTGCGCATCCATGCATTGTGCATCTGGGAATGGAGAACGCCGAAGTGGAAGAACTCGGCGTTCGGGAGTAGAAAGACCAGATCAGAGCAGAATGTTTCGGGACCGATAAATCCCATGGGTACATAACGGCGCCGTTCAGAAGAAACTTTTGGTATCAGTACTGAGGTTCCTTCGGCAATGATTTCGGTCCCAAAGCGGGTTGGCGAATCAGCGGCCTTTAGCGTTTGTTTGCGCTTTGATGCCAGTCGGAATTCCCGAACAGCCTTGACCCGCTCAAGCGACAGCGGCATTTTCTTTAGTTCCGCCGGAGAAACTTCCCCGAGCCACAGCACCCAGCGGTGTTCGCCGTTGATGAACTCCCGTGAGCCGACCCACGGGTGGAAGTACTTTTCGGCTTGAGGTTCAGCGGCGAGGAAGTCGTCTTTCTCGGCGGTGGTGAAGAGGAAGTTACCGCCGTCGATTGGCTGTGAACCAATGCCGATCTTGGGCACGTCGCTTAACGGCTTGCTGCGGCTCCACACTAAGACGTCGGGCGCGTCTGCGAGGTAGGCGTTGAGGCGCTCGGGGCGCTGGACCTCGGGGAGGGCGTCGGGAGATGCATAGTGATAGAGGGTGGCCGGGAGGTCCTGACGTGAGAAGCCAACGATCACGCAGAACACGTGAGCTTGGTCGTTGGACTCGTTAGCCCAGCGGAAAGTGTCATGGGCAAAGTTGATCTTGATGCCAAGCTGGTTGATGGGGTACCAAATGTTGGCGACCTGCTCGCCCTGGCAAATGGAGTTGGTGGACACAAACGCGCAGCGGGTGTCAGAGTTCTGGATGTACTCAGCCGCCTTGATGTACCAGCCGGCTACGTAATCGATGTTGCCCACATTCTTGGTCTTGGGTGGGAACACTGCAACAAGCTCCGCCTTTTGCTCTTTGGACTGGTTGCGGGCGCCCAAGAAGGGTGGGTTGCCGATGACGTAGGAGGCGGCGTCGGGCGGCAGAACTGCATTCCAATCCATGGTGAGTGCATTGCCGTGGTGGATGTGCGGGGAATCCTTCAGCGGGAGATCCTCGATATTGGAGGTGATGATCATCTCCGTCTCGATGTTGGCCTGGAGTTGGGCAATCCACAGGGCGGTAGAGGCTACGCGCACGGCGAACTCGTTGATCTCGATGCCATAGAACTGGTTGACAGAGACCTTCAGCGGGGAGACCTCGATGTCTTGGAAGCCCAGCTCCGTCTGGCCGTGGCGCTGGAGCTCCGAGACAATCTTGTTCTCCAAGCGGCGCAGCGAAATGTAGGTCTCGGTCAGGAAGTTGCCGGAACCGCAGGCCGGATCGAAGAACGTGAGGGAGGCCAGCTTGTCATGGAACTTGGTCAGCCGGTTACGCCGCTTGGTCTCAGACAGCTGCGGATCCTCCAGGATGGCCTTGAGTTTCGCCGTGAGATCATCCAGGAAAAGCGGGTCGATGACCTTATGGATGTTTTCCGGGGAGGTGTAATGCATGCCGCCGGCGTGGCGGGTCTCTGGGTTCAAGGTGGACTCGAAAACGCCGCCGAAGATGGTGGGCGAGATCGTGGACCAGTTCGTGTCCTGGCTGGCCTGGTCCGTGAGCAGGTCACAGATGTCTTGAGTAAACGGCGGGATTTCTTCTTCTTCCGCAAACAAGCCGCCATTGACGTATGGGAAGCGGGTGAGATCTTCTGCCAGGTAAGGATCGCGCTGGTCAAGCGGAGTGTTGAGAACCGTGAAGAGTTCTTTGAGACCATTGCGCACGTGCTGGGCAGGGATGGTCTTGAGATAATGGTAGAAAGCATCCTTGGGGAACAGGCCAGCGTCCTCAGCGAAGAGACAGAAGACAAGGCGAACGCAGAGCACGTTGAGGGAGTGCTGGCTTTCCTCGCTATCCGGGTCCTGGTACTGGCCGCGCAGGAGCGTGTAGAGCTTGCCGATGAGCGTACCGGCGGCAATGGAGACTTCCGTTTCGCGCTTGATGCGGGCGCGCTGCGGATCGATGAGGAAATCAAGCAGGTGCAGCTGCTCAGGCAGCTCCTCGAGGGTGAACTGGATGTAATCATTTTCCGCGTCCTGTTTGTTGAGATCGTGGATGCGGAAGATGTTGAAATCACAAACAATGATGAAATCTGGGCGCTGGGAATTAGGCAGCGTATTGGCGTAATTGCGGGCCTGCTGGAACGGGGTGACCTGCTCGCCCTGGCGGGTGTCCGGTTTATCGAGATCAACGCCTAGGGACTTTTGCTCGATGAAAGTCTTGGCGTCCGGGATGACCACGTCAATAAAGCCGCGGGTGACGGTGCGTTTTTCAAAGCGCACGTTGGTGGTGACATCTTCCATGCCCACCACGTGCTCCAGCAGCTCGAGCCAGAAGGAAGAGGTATCACCCTTTTCATAGCCGCGGCCGGCCCATTTATCGGCGAACTCTTGCGCGGCTAGTTTGCGCTTAGCAGGGGATAGGGAATGAGAAAGCTTCTTAGTACGCACAGTTAATGAGATTACGTTAAAGGCGCCAGCTTAGAAGAGTTTTGGGCCGAGGCTTTAGTGTGAGTCCTAGGGGTGTGGAGGAGCCATTCCACGAGGTTGTGGTGCTTGATGGCGTGCTGGCTGAAATCTCGCCGGTTTATCGAAAGTACCGTGTGTAGGAAATTGTCCTGGAAACTTCCTAGCCGTTGCGTGTAGAGCGGGCGGTTAAGAAAACGGGAAGGTCCAGAACGCAAAAAGTGGACCACCCGGAGGCAGTCCACTGGGATGAGTAATTGGGTTAGTTCTTCTTTGCAATAGCTCCGGTGAGCACGGTGGCAAAAGAAGTCCACGCGGCATAAGGGACTAGGGCGAGCCCGACCTTGGGGTTGACCTTGCCGGCCCGGCGGGCCAAGTCAATGGAGGATGCAGCCAGAGCCGCGGCCTCAATGGTGGATACCGTGTTGTTTTGGCCTTTCCAGAACAATGCGGACCAGCCAGCATTAAGTCCAAGGTTAATGGCCAGTGCGGCGAGGAACTTTTGGCGCTCGCGCTGGTTTGCCTCCTCGGGAGCCTGATTGGCTGGGGACGGGGTGTTTTCTTCAATATCCGTGAGTACACGGGCGGAGCTGCCGGCAATGCTGGCATAAAGACCGGTCCATGCGACCGGGAAGAGCCAAGTAGGTGGTTGCCAGCGTGGCTTGCGCTGTAGCTTGTACCAGAGTGTGTCCGGGTCAGTTACTGCGGTGCCCACGGCTGCGGTGACCGCTGTGAGGGAAGAAGTGATGGTGAGGTTTTTCTTAAAAGACATTAATGCAATCTCCTTGGCGGTTTACTGCACCCATATGCATGCAACCTTATATGCCATGGTATGCAAAATGTTTAAGAGCGTGGCCACAGCAGCTCAGCGGCAATCAGTCCCACTGTGGGGCTGGCGAAAATACCATCATCAATGACTCGCGCAAAAGAATCAGCGTATTCGTGGCGGGAAAATAGCTTGATCAGATTGGCATGGTCGCTGTGCTGATAAACCTTAGCCGGCACAGTGCGGCCATTGCCGTAATCAGTGTGCCAACCGTCGCGGTGGACATAGCTCTGAGCTACAGAATTATATTCCGCCATTGAGGTAAAGGGCTTGTAATCACCGAGTCCGTCAAAGTCTATAAACGCACGTAAGTAGGGGATCTGCGGCTCGTGGACCTTGCCTGCTACAAGGAGGGCTGTGCCCAGACCAAGCAGGTAACGTTCATAATTTCGGCTCTCTTTAGGCAGAAGTAGCGGGGTAATGGAAGAAGCCGCGGTGATGACGGCATCGGTAGGGCGGATGCCTGGCTTGAGTGTACTGGCTTGGGTTGGCCAGTTTTCGAGGACCTTACGGCCAGCCGGGGTAATTCGTAGCTCCTTGCGGTACTTGTGCACCCGCTAGGCATCACGCAGTTGCTGATGGAGTTCGGCAATGGCGTAGACCGTGTCCTCTGTATAGCGCGTGCGCTTTTCATTGAACTGGGCCGGCCCAATGTCTTTGACTAGCAAATCAATAGACTGGCCATTCAGGTTGCCCGTGGCGGTCAAAGCAAGCTGGCCTTCACTGGCAAGAGTCAAGAAAGTCTTGAAAGGGTGCCAAAGGGTATCTAGCAGTTTGGGTTCAAGATCTTCATCGGTAAATGGGAAGGCCTTGGCCTGCGGTGGGGTAAGAGGCTGCGGGGGATTGACCCTACCGGGGAACGTAGTGATGCCAAGGCGCAAGGCGGCGGCCTCAACAGCAAGGGCAGACTCAGAATACCCGGGCAACTCTTCAAAGAAGTCAATCAGCACGGGGCCGACTTTCCGCCCAAACCACCCGGTAATCCGAGGAGACGGGGAGGAGGTAATCAGTGTGAGCTACTCCTGGGCGTGCTCTACATCAAAGTGATCTGGGTTGAAATCAGCAGGTAACCAGTCAATGAGGTCTTCATGGTCCGTGCCGCGAAGTGCCTTCATGGATTTCTTGGTCCGCCACAGCTGGGACACCTCGTCATAGCGAAGCACGCCGCCAATATCATCCGGCGGGCACGCGCCGGTGCCGGCATGCACGTGTGGAAGGGTATTAGCCGTCAACTCAGGTAGCTCCGTGGGTAGTGCAACCCTAGTTAGGGTGTGTGCCCAATGATCGCCAAAGTCATAGAGGAACTCAACGCTTATGCCCTCTTCCTTCAACAGCGTGGAGACAGGCACGTTCTCATAAGGAAAACCCGCCTCGCCTGTTTCTTCAAGGAAGTTCTGCGGCTGGGTTTAGCGCCAGCGGCCGCGGAAGTTAAAGCCGCCCGGCAGGTTCACCCAGAATCCACCGCGGGAATTGATGGTGACCGGGCCAATCTTGGTCGAGGCGGAGGCGCCGGAACCAGAAATGTTAAGCCAGCTATTCTTGCCCAGCTTCTTGCGTGAGCGGTAGGTCAAACCCATGGGGATTAAAACTCCTTACGATCTGCGTGGTTCCTCCGGTTGGTTGCCCACGATTCTAGCCGGTTTCCACTAGGTCCGCGTTGGGGGTGGTGAGTACGGCTTGTGGTTTAGTATTTTTTGCTGTGAAAAATTCATTTGCCCGCGCATTGGTCGCCGCAGTGACCGTGACACTTGTTCTTGCTGGTGCCGGTGTCCCAGCTGTAAATGCGCAAAGTGCCGTGCCGCCCACGGCTCCAACTGCGTCAGTTGAACAGTTGAGCGCCGGCGCTCGTTGGGCTTCATCTCACCCTGGTGATAGCGGTATTCACAATGCGAATGACGCTTTTTATATTCCGCCTTCGCAGATCCCGCAGCAACCCGGATCGGTGATTCGCACTAAGCCGGCACCGCATTTGCTCAACGTACTGGGGCCTGAGTTTCCTGGCTACGCCCAAAAAATCCTATACACCTCCACAAAACAAAATGGAGACAAGGTGGCTGTGTCCGGCTTTGTCATTGAGCCAAGCGTGAAGTGGGATGGGCCGGGGCCTACTCCGACAGTGGCGTTTGCCCCAGGCACCCGCGGGCAGGCTGATGCGTGCGCGCCATCCCGGGGAGTGGGCCTTGCGGGACAATTTGATCCTGCAAGTGGCGCGCTTGGCCTCAACTATGAGATTCCGATGTACCAGGCCGCTGCGGCCCAGGGTATGCGCGTTGTGGTGACTGATTACATAGGGTTAGGCACCCCTGGGGTTCACACCTATCTCAACCGCATTGAGCAGGCGCATGCCCTCATTGACGCGGCCCGTGCGGCTTTGAACGTTAGCCAAGCCCCGGAAGGGGCTCCGGTGGGATTCTTTGGTTATTCCCAAGGTGGGGGTGCCGCGGCTTCAGCAGCTGAATTGGTTGCGCGTTACGGTTCTGAGCTCAATGTAGTGGGCACGTATGCTGGTGCGCCGCCGGCACATCCAACCCAGGTTTTGCAAGCGGTGGACGGAGGGAACATCATGGCGGTGCTGGGATACGCTATCAATAGTTTCATCGAATCGGATCCGGATAGGACGAAGCCGGTATTTGATAGGGTGCTCAACGCGCGCGGTCAGGCCTTCCTTGAGGATACTAAGCATTCGTGCCTCGCTGACGCCGCGTTGCGGTGGGCGGGGACGGAGACCTCTGCGTTGACCAAGTCCGGCCTTTCACTCTACGACGTGGCTATGAGGGATCCGGAAGTGCACGCGATTTTCGATGCACATCGGGTAGGCAATAATGCGCCCATAAGCGCGCCAATCCGTGTGGCCATTTCGGTCAATGATGATGTGATTCCACACGGGCAGGCCGTTCAAATGGCTGCGGATATGTGCGCCGCTGGCGGTGCGGTGCAGTTGGTAAGCATTCAGCAGCCGTCCATTTTGCCTGGCTCTGGAGGCAATCACGTTGTGCCTTATTTGACGGATGCGGTATCCGCGTTGGGCTACATCGCGGACCGGTTTCTGGGAAAGCCAGCGCCTAATACCTGCACCCGGTAGCAACGTGATAGGGCGGCGGGGTTAGCATGGTCCGCATGAATGAAACGCTGAATACTTTGCTCAATCACCGTTCTATTCGTGACTTCACCGAGCAAGAGGTCGGGGAAGAGACCATGGGCACGCTGTTTGATGCGGCCATGCACGCATCCACGTCCCGGGGGTTCCAGCACGCATCGGTCATCCGCATCAAGGACCCCGCTATCCGTCAGGAGCTAGCGCGCATTGGAAACCAGCGGCGGGTGGCCACCGCCCCGGAACTCATGGTGTTCATTGTTGACGCGCGCCGCAGCGTGCGCATCCGGGAGGAACTCGGACAGGACCCGGAGGTGGCCAGGTCCGCGGACGTGTTCCGCGAAGGCTTCACGGACGCGGTTATCATGGCGCAAAATCTCACCGTGGCCGCAGAATCCATGGGCCTTGGCGCGTGCTACCTAGGCTGCGTGCTCAACGAGTATGAAACGCTCATCGACCTGCTCAAGCTCCCGGAGTACACCTTCCCGGTGGTGGGCCTGATGCTCGGCCATCCGGCAAGCCAGCCTGGCCTAAAGCCCAGGATGCCCAAGGAGCTGCGGATCATGGAGGATACGTATTCCGAACCCGATTCGTGGGTTGAGGCACTGACGGGCTATGACGCGACCATGCGTGAGTATTACGGGCAGCGTGAAACCAACAACCGCGATGACGGGTTTACCTCACAGGTGGTCAACAATCTAGTGGAGCGGCCATCCCGCAACCGCTTCTTTTCCCTCGCGAAGGCCCAAGGCTTTAACGTGCGCTAGCGCGGTTACCGCCTGGCGGGCGCGCGGTTAGTGGGGCAGGTGGAAGCGGCCTGCATCATCGAAGTCCGCAAGGCCGTCTTCCAAAAGACTGGCCAGCGCGCGCTCGCGCTGAGCTGCGTCTGGCCACACGATGTCTATCGCGGACTTGTCCACGGGTTTATCCGCCGCGCGCAGCACGTCCATGATGAGCCCGCGGACCTGGCGGTCCGTCCCGGCGAATTTCTGCACCCGCTTTTTAGCCTTGCGCAGTTCCTCGTCGCTTGGTTGCGGGCAGCCGGCCCGCTGCCACGCGCACGTTGCTAGCAGCGGGCACTCGCCGCACGCCGGGTTCTTAGCGGTGCACACCAGGGCCCCTAATTCCATCAGCGCGGTGGAGAAACGGGGGCCGGTGAGAGCGCCGGAAGGAAGGTGCGCCGCCAGCAGGCCAAGCTCGCGTTTGGATGCCTGGGGTGGCAGGAAACGGCCATCCACGGCCCGCGCGTAGACGCGGCGGACGTTGGTATCTATCACCGGCACGTTCTGGCCGTAGTGGAAGCACGCCACGGCCCGGGCGGTGTACTCACCGATGCCGGGCAGGCTAAGCAAGGTATCCACATCGTCCGGCACCACGTTGCCGTGATGGGCGGCAATTTCCGCCGCGCACTCTTTCAGGCGTAGCGCGCGGCGGGGATAACCTAGCTTGCCCCATGCGCGCAGCACCTCCGCCTGGGAGGCCGCGGCGAGGTCCTTGGGGGTGGGCCATCGCCGCATCCAGTCCTCCCACTGTGGGGCCACGCGGGCCACCGGGGTCTGCTGGCTCATGACTTCGCTAACCAACACTCCCCACGCGCTGGTTCCTGGCCTGCGCCAGGGCAGCGGACGCTCGGCCTTATCAAACCAGGCGAGCAGGCGGGCGGGATCCAGGGGAGAACTCATTCCTGCAAGTTTAACCGGCAAAAGCCTGTTTCTTTGCACCGCGTGGGAGTAAAATTTGGCCCGTGCCTTTAACAGATAGTAAACAATCACCACAGGAAGTATGGGAAGCCCTGAAGGAGGGCAACCAGCGTTTTACCGAGGACCGCGCGCAGCGCCCCAACGCGGATTCCTCACGCCGCATGTCCCTGCGTGATGGCCAATCGCCGCGCGTAGTGGTGCTGGCCTGCTCTGACTCCCGTTCCCCGGTTGAGCTCATCTTCGATCTGGGTTTGGGTGACGCCTTCGTCATCCGCACCGCGGGTCATATCATCGATAATTCAGTGCTGGGCTCCCTGGAGTACGCGATTGAGAATCTGGACTGCAACCTGATTGTGGTCATGGGCCATGAGTCGTGCGGCGCGGTGGGTGCCGCCGCGTCCGTGATCAATGACGGCCAGCGCCTTCCTTCCGGCTTCCAGCGCACCATCGTGGAAAAGGTTTCCCTGTCCGCGCTGGTCTCCCGCCAGAATGGCAGCGCCGAGGTGGCTGACTATGAGCGCCAGCACACCCAGGAGACCGTGCGCCAGCTGTTAGCCTCCATGCCGGCGTTGAACACCAAGATCGTTGAGGGCTCCCTGGGCGTGGTTGGCCTGTACTACGGAATTGGTGACGGATCCGTAGAACCTTTGGTACTCCACGGCGTACGCTAAGCAACCCGGTTTTCGCACCGCACCCGCTACTTATGTGGCGGGTGTTTCTTATGTTCAACATGGTGTATTTGACACGCGGCCAAGGTTCACGCAGGTAGACCACTATGCCGCCTAAAGTGTGAAGTGTGTCTAACCAAACTCCACCATCGCGCCCCCCACGCCGTAGTGAGGGAGCTAAAAGCGCACGCCCCCACCCGGAGCAACCGCGCAAGCTCCCCCAGGAAATCTACTTGCGCCGCCGAGTCGCCGCGCTAATCGGCGTACTAGTTGTAGTTGCCCTCATCATCTGGCTGCTGACCTCGCTTGGCGGCGGCAGCAGCGAGGAACAAACCTCCCAAGCCGCCGAAACGGCCACCTCCGCGCCGGGTACTGACGAACCAGCCTCCGGCAAGGGCGAGGCCAAAGCCCCGGCCCCGGCGCCCACTACATCCGAATCGGCGGCACCTACGCAAGAGTCCGCCGCCGAGTCAACCACGGAATCCGAGGCGCCGGAAGAATCCAGCGAGGCCCCGAAGAGCACCTGTGAGCTTCAGGATCTGGACATCACTGTCTCAAGTGACCGCCCGTCCTACGGCCAAGGCCAGCTCCCCACCTTCTACGCCACGGTGGACAACCCAACGGGGGCGGACTGTGACATCAACCTCGATGAGGATCAGCTGCGCTTCGAGGTCTACCGCCTGGAGGACTACTCTCCAGTCTGGGCGGACGTCAACTGCTACCCGCCGGTAGAATCCGGACGCGAGATCTTCCCCAAGGGGGATGAACGGGCATTCGAGGCCGTCTGGTCGCGCCTTGAATCCACGCCGGAGCAGTGCAACGGCCGCCAGCCAGCCGCAGCGGATAGCTACCTGGTTTATGCCGCCATCGGTGACAAGGTATCCAACGCACACACCTTCAACCTGCGTGAGGACGCTTAAAAAACTGCCCAGGCCTTCCTTGGGCCGTAGCCTCCCCCGCGCGTTAGACACGTGACCACCCCAGGCACTCGCCTGTGGTGGTCTTTTTTAAACTCGCTGGGCTTTTCGCGTAGCCCGGCACGCGCTGGTGGCAGCGCGCCGGGCCTATCCCTCCAATAGTGAAATGGCCTCGCGCAGGGTGGCGGCCTGGCGGACGTGGATCCCGGCGGCGTCAATGTCACCCACCGCGGGGGTTATGGCGTGCTTGTAGCCTAGGCGTGCGGCCTCACTGAGGCGGCGTTCAAGATTGGGAACGCGCCTTAGTTCGCCGGCCAACCCCACCTCACCTATGACCACGGTCTTGGCGGGCAGGGGCCGTTCGTGGAGCGCGGACCAGGTGGCCAGGGCCACGGCCAGGTCGGTGGCGGTCTCCATGATCCGCATCCCGCCAACGGTGGCCACGTACGCGTCCTTGTCATTGGTGCGTTGGCCGGCGCGTGCCTGCAGGACGGCGAGGACCATGGGCACGCGGTTGTTATCCAGGCCCGTGACCACCCGGCGGGGGTTCTTGGCGACCGGGTCAACGGTAAGCGCCTGGACTTCGGCCACGATGGGCCGCACGCCGTCCATGGCAACGGTGACGGCTGAACCATCGGGCGTGGAGCCACGGTGGGAGAGGAACAGGCCGGAGGGGTCAGTCACCTCGCGGATGCCGCCGGCGGTTTGTTCGAAGCATCCCACCTCATCCGTTGCGCCGAAGCGGTTCTTGATGCCGCGCAGCATGCGCAGGCTGGACTGGCGGTCGCCCTCAAAGTTCAGCACCACATCCACGAGGTGCTCGAGCACGCGTGGCCCGGCAACGTTACCGTCCTTGGTCACGTGCCCCACGACCATGACCGGGATGCCGGTGGTCTTTGCGAGGGTGGTCAGTGCGGCCGTGACCGCCCGGGACTGGGCCACGCCGCCGGCCACGCCCTCCACGCCCGCGGCATGCATGGTCTGCACGGAATCCACGATGATAAGCGAGGGCTTGACCTGTTCCACGTGGCCAAAGACCACGTCCAGATTGGATTCGGCGGCGAGGAACAGCGTCTCATGCAGCGCCCCGGTGCGTTCAGCGCGGGCGCGGACCTGCCCCGCGGATTCCTCGGCGGTGACGTAGAGGGCCCTGCGGTTTTTCCCATCCGTTTGCTCTTGGGCCCAGCGGGAGGCCACCTCCAGCAGCAGCGTGGATTTACCCACGCCCGGCTCGCCGGCCATGAGCACCACGGAGCCCGGGACAATACCCTTGCCCAACACGCGGTCCAGTTCACCGATGCCGGTGCGGATGGTTGTGGTGGCAGAGGCGCCAATCTTGGTGATGGGCGTAGCGGGGGTGGCCGGAGTCAGTCCCTTGGTCAGCTGGCCGGTCACCGCGGCGGTGGCGGCCGTGCCGGTGGACGCGGTGGCGGGCAGGGATTCCTTCAACGTTCCCCATGACCCGCATTCCGGGCAGCGGCCAAGCCACTTGGGGGAGATGTAATCACACTCAGTGCACTGGTGGGTGGGGCGCTGTTTCTTAGCCATAGACTCCACCCTAAACCACCCACCGGACACGCCATTATTCGGCTCGGGGCGGTGGCTAAACGAAGAAACCCAGGTACCTTGCGGTACCTGGGTAAAGCCGTGCGGGCCCGACGGGCCTGATGAAGGGGGCTTTAGTGATGCTCGTCGTGGGCGGAAGGCTCCTCAGTGGTGTAGCCCTCAGCGGATTCTGGGTCACGGTTGAACTGGCCCGCCTCCATCTGCGGTGCGGTGACGGCGGCGTCCATGGTCAGGGTGCCGTTAGAGAAGGTGAAGGTCACCGGGCGGTAGCCGGCGAAGCCGTAATCATCATCCTCCAGGGAGGTCTCAACGTACTGCACGTAGTCCCCCTCGGACTGCTCGTGCTTTTCGAGCTCGGCGGCGGAGTTGCCCACGATGCGCTCATCGCGGTTGATTGGCTCCACGGAATCAAAGGCGACGGCCTGGCCATCAACGTCGATGGACTCCAGGGTCACGGTTTCTTCCTTGTAGCCCTGGTTCACGGCGGTGAACTTCAGGGACGCCTCGCCGGAGGCTGGGTCAACCTGAATGGCAACGTCACGAACTGCGACAATGCCATCCTCAGTGGCGGCAGAGGTGCCGTCAACCGGGGCAACCTGGCTAGAGGTCTGGGTAACCTGGCCGCCGGAGCAGGCGACCAGAGCCAGTGCGGCAGCGGCGGTGGCGGAAATTAACGCACCGCGGCGTGCGGCGGCCTTCAGGGACTTCACTTCGGGCGTCCTCCATTGATCGAGACAACGTTAGCTTTATCAACCAGTTAGCCTAGTATTTTTTCGCCGCTAACACACAGTTTCTGTGGTGAGGTACGCCCCACATTTGCCTCTCCTGCCTGTTTAATAGGATTTTCACCCTATTTAGCGTGGTTGTCAGTAGCCATTCGGGGGTAATCAAAGGGATGCCTGGTGAGGGGGTTTGGAGGCGGGCGGGGAAATTTCACATCCATCACTTGGGGCTTCACCGTTAACAGGTATAGCCCTCGGTGGGGCCGCCAACTGGGGTACCCGGTGGGGCTGAGGCCCGGCGACCGGGTCCGGGCGGAACAGGCTGGGGTAATGCATGGTAGAATTGTTTGTCTGTGTGCGCTAATGGGGGCACGGCCCTCATGATCCCGGCGCATGGCGCGCGGCACAAGCGCGTATATACGCAAGACGTTATAGCCAAGACGCTGCAATGAGAGCCATATAAAAGGAGCGGCAATGGATTTTGAGGTTGGCAAGGTAGTTGTTTACCCGCACCACGGTGCAGCAACCATCGCGGATATCGAAACTCGCGAGATGATGGGTGAAACGCTGGAATACCTGGTCTTGAACATCAACCAGTCTGACCTTGTGGTCCGCGTGCCGTCCAAGAATGCTGAAAACGTTGGCGTGCGTGAGGTTGTTGGCAAGGAAGGCCTGGAGAAGGTCTTTTCCGTCCTGCGTGAGACTGACGTTGAAGAGGCCGGAAACTGGTCCCGCCGCTACAAGGCTAACCAGGAGCGCCTGGCTTCCGGTGACATCAACAAGGTCGCCGAGGTTGTTCGCGACCTGTGGCGCCGCGACCAGGACCGCGGCCTGTCCGCCGGTGAGAAGCGCATGCTGGCTAAGGCCCGCCAGATTCTGGTGGGTGAGCTAGCCCTGGCTCAGCCCGTAGATGAGAAGAAGGCTGACACCATGGCGGAGGAGATTAAGGCCACCATTGAGCGTCACCGCGCAGCAGGCCTGGTGGATGACGGTTCCGTGACCACGGAAGTGGATAAGGACAATGACGTTGACGTGGCTGATTTGTCCTTCGATGATGAGGATTAATCACCCATGCCCCGCCGCGTTGTTGCCCTGATTGCAGCCGCGGGCAAGGGCACGCGGCTGGGGGCCGAGGTCCCCAAAGCTTACGTTGAATTGCAGGGCCAGACCCTGCTGGAGCGCTCCATCCGCGCCATATTCGCCTCCCGCTGCGTGGACGAGATAATCGTGACGGTTAGCCCGTCTATGGAGGCCTTCGCCGCAGATCTGCTGGAGGCCCGCGGCCTCATGGGGCAGGGCATCCCCGTCCGCTTAGTCCATGGCGGCGGTGAGCGCGCGGATTCCGTCTGGGCGGGCCTAAAGGCCATAGGGGATGAGGACGCCGTGGTGCTCATCCACGATGCCGCCCGCGCGCTGACCCCGGCCGGGATGATTTCGCGGGTGGCACAGGCCGTGGCGGACGGCAACGATGCGGTAATTCCCGTCATTCCGGTCGCCGATACGATCAAGCGGGTTGAGGGCTCCAAGGTGGTGGACACCCCTGACCGCGCGGGTTTGCGGGCCGTGCAGACGCCGCAGGGTTTTTCCCTGCCGGCCCTGCGCGCGGCGAATGAGGCTTATTTTGCCTCGCCTTCCCCGGGCTTTATTGCCACGGATGACGCGTCCCTCATGGAATGGCATGGAACCCCCGTTGCCTGCGTGGAGGGTGACGTGATGGCCTTTAAAATCACCACGCCGCTAGATTTAACCCTGGCTAACGCCCTGCTTGCTGAGATTCGCACAACATCGTTGGAGAATAAATGATTATCCCTCGCGTAGGAATCGCGTCCGATGCCCACCAAATTGAACCCGGCAAGGAGTGCTGGATCGCCGGCCTATTGTTCGAGGGAGTGGATGGGTGCGAGGGGCATTCAGATGGTGACGTGGTCTCCCACGCCCTTGTCGATGCCCTACTGTCCGCCTCCAAGCTGGGGGACCTGGGCTCCTTTGTGGGGGTAGGGCGCAAGGAATATGACAATGTGTCCGGCCAACGGCTGCTGCGCGAGTGCCGCGAGCTGCTCGAGGCTAATGGTTTTGTCATCGGCAATGCCGCGGCTCAGTTGGTTGGCCAGTCCCCGAAGATGGGGCCACGCCGCGAGGAGGCGGAGCGGGTTCTGACCGATGTTCTGGGCGCGCCGGTGTCCATCTCCGCCACCACCACCGATCACATGGGATTTACCGGCCGCTCCGAGGGGCGCGCCGCCATCGCCACCGCGGTGGTCTGGAAGGAAGACTAGCCATTCGCCCGCCCGATTGCGTGGATCCATCGGGTTTCATTGGAATCCGCCGAATCCCCGCGGGCCTGTCTGCGTGGTTAAATCCAGCGGCTGGTCGGGGGAAAGCAAAAAGACGCTGCTGGGAGTGCCAATAAAGCCAGCCAGTACCTTAGAATGTGAAGGCGTGACTACTTCAAAGCTTCGAATCTATGACACCGCATCCCGCAGCCTGCGTGACTTTGAGCCGATTAGGCCGGGCCACGCCTCCATCTACCTGTGTGGTGCCACTCCGCAGGCCCAGCCCCACATTGGCCACCTGCGTTCCGGTGTCGCCTTTGACATCCTGCGCCGCTGGCTGAGCGCGCAGGGCTTTGATGTGGCCTTCGTGCGCAACGTCACGGATATCGATGACAAGATCCTCAACAAGGCGGCGGAAAATAACCGCCCGTGGTGGGAGTGGGTCTCCACCTACGAGCGCGAATTCACTAAGGCCTACAACACCTTGGGCGTGCTACCGCCATCCGTGGAGCCTCGCGCCACCGGCTTTGTGACGCAGATGGTTGACTACATGCAGCGGCTGATGGACAACGGCTTTGCCTACGCCGTGGACGGTTCCGTCTACTTTGACGTCGCCGCGTGGGGCAAGGCTGAGGGCTCCGATTACGGGGCCCTGTCCGGCAACCGGGTCGAGGAGATGGAACAGGGGGAGACGGACAACGCCGGAAAGCGCTCCCCGCAGGACTTTGCGCTGTGGAAGGCCGCCAAGCCGGGCGAGCCCTCCTGGCCAACGCCTTGGGGGGATGGCCGCCCAGGCTGGCACCTCGAGTGCTCCGCGATGTCCACTTACTACCTGGGCGGAAACTTCGATATTCACTGCGGCGGCCTGGATCTGCAGTTCCCGCACCATGAAAATGAGATAGCCCAGTCACACGCCGCGGGGGACAAGTTCGCCAACTACTGGATGCACAATCACTGGGTCACCATGGCCGGCGAGAAGATGTCCAAGTCCCTGGGCAACGTGCTGTCCATCTCCAACATGCTGGAGATAGTCCGGCCCGTTGAATTGCGTTACTACCTCGGTTCCGCGAACTACCGCTCCGTGCTGGAATATTCCGAGGGCGCTCTGACGGAGGCCGCCGCCGGCTATCGGCGCATCGAGGACTTTGTGGGTAAGTTCGAGGACCTTGCCGTAGGCCAGTGGACCGAAGGCTTTGAGGCGGCCATGAATGATGACATTGCCGTTCCGAAGGCATTGGCTGAGATTCACACCACGGTTCGCGCCGGAAACAAGGCCCTGGCTAGCGGTAACGAGGAGCAAGCGCGTAAGCTTGCCGAGTCCGTCCGCGCGATGGCCGGGGTCCTGGGCGTAGACCCGCTGGAATGGCGCGGGACCTCCGCCGGTTCCGCGGACAGCGATGGCGCCGCCACCGCCCTCGACGCGCTGGTCAAGGCCGAGCTGGATCGCCGTGCCACCGCCCGCGCCGAAAAGGACTGGGCCACCGCGGATGAGGTCCGTGACCGCCTGGCTGCGGCAGGCATCATCGTAATTGACACCCCTGATGGCGCCACCTGGCAGCTGTCTTAGAGGAAAACCCCGGTTCACCTCTACAAACACATTGTGATAAGGAAGTAACACATGGCACGAATTCACGGCCGTGGCGGCGCAGGAGTGCGCAAGACCAACAAGAAGGGCGCCATCAAGGGCACCGGTGGCCAGAAGAAGAAGGGCCTGGAGGGCAAGGGCCCTACCCCCAAGGCTGAGGACCGCGTCTACCACGCGAAGCACAAGGCCAAGCTGGCCCGCGAGCGCCGCAACTCCGGCCGCCATCAGAAGGAAACCGCTGAGATGGTGGTGGGCCGCAACCCGGTCATCGAGTGTTTGCACGCCAGGGTGCCGGCTACGTCCCTGTACATCGTCCAGGGAACCCGCAACGATGAGCGCCTGAGCGAGGCCGTGGCGATGTGCAACACCCGCAACATCCCAATCCTTGAGGTCCAGCGCCATGAGATGGACCGGATGACCGGCAACGGCCTGCACCAGGGCATTGGCCTCCAGATCCCGCCATACAAGTACGCGGACGTGGACACGTTGATCGATGAGGCCCGCAAGAATGACGAGCCGGGCATGTTCGTCATCCTGGATAACATCACCGATCCCCGAAACCTAGGTGCGGTCATCCGCTCCGTCGCCGCCTTCGGCGGCCACGGCGTGATAATCCCGGAGCGCCGCTCCGCCTCCGTAACCGCGGTGGCGTGGCGTACCTCGGCAGGCACCGCGGCACGCCTGCCGGTCGCCCGCGCCACGAACATCACCCGCACCGTGCAGCAGTTCCAGAAGGCCGGCTACCAGGTGGTGGGCCTGGACGCTGGGGGCGAGCACACCCTGGATACCTATGACGGCGGCACCGAGAACGTGGTCATCGTCATCGGCTCCGAGGGCAAGGGAATTTCCCGCCTGGTCCGTGAGAACTGTGATCAGATTATGTCCATCCCCATGACCGCGTGGGTTGAGTCCCTCAACGCCTCCGTGGCCGCCGGTGCCGTGCTTTCAGAGTTCGCCCGCCAGCGCCGCATTGCCAAAAAGTGAGCCAACTCATAAAACGCTAATTGTTAATCTTTTGTGACCGGGGGTTAGCCCGGGCGGTACCTCGGGGACCCGCCCGGGCCCCGGTGGGTCACAGTGGCGTAATGAGCTTGGCTTTTGAGCGGATTCGGGGAGTATTTACCGCCCGAATTTTTCCTTTTCGTAGGGTCCCCGCGGCGCGCGAGGGTGAATTCCTGTGATTTTCTGCCCGTTTCGGTTTGATTTTGCTGGCCGTCAGTTACAACCTAAGTAACTATGACACCTGAGAACTCAAAGCAGAACATTCAAGGAGATGAACCACGCGGCACCGGGGTGCCCGCCCGGGGCGCTGACAAACGCGCCCAGTCCGCCACCGGCCAGCTGGCCGGCATGTTGGATAAGACCAATGGCACGTCCGGTTCCCTCGACGCAGCGCTGGCCGAGTACAAGGAAGACGAGGTCCAGCTCGCCGCCGAAAACCAGGACACCAAGATTGACTGGACCATCGTGGGTATCACCGGCGTTCTTATCGCCGCAATCGTGGCGTGGGGGTTGTTCGCACCGGATAACTTCGCGAACTTCGCAGGCAATGCGCTGAACCTGGTGGTCAACAACTTCGGTTGGGCTTTTGTGCTGTTTACCACCATCTTCGTGGCCTTCGTGGCGGCCATCGCGCTGTCTAAATTCGGCACCATTCGCCTCGGCGCGATTGACGAGGCCCCTGAGTTTTCCACACCCTCATGGATTGCGATGATGTTCGCCGCGGGCATGGGCATTGGCCTGATGTTCTACGGCGCTTCGGAGCCGCTGGCCTTCTACCGTGACGGCGTGCCCGGCCACGAGCCGCGCGAGGTGGGAACCGCGATGGCACAGGCCATGTTCCACTGGACCCTGCACCCATGGGCGGTCTACGCGATTGTTGGCTTGGCCATTGCGTATTCGACTTTCCGCATCGGCCGCAAGCAGCTGCTTTCCGCGGCGTTCGTGCCGCTCATCGGCGAGCGCGCGGCCGAAGGGCCGCTGGGCAAACTCATCGACATCCTGGCCATCTTTGCCACGGTCTTCGGCACCGCATGTTCCCTGGGCCTAGGCGCGCTGCAGATTCAGGCGGGCCTGCAGGCATCCGGGCTGATCGATAACCCAACCAAGTCCGTCGTGGTGGGCATCGTCCTGGTGCTGACCCTGGCCTTCATCCTGTCCGCGCTCTCCGGCGTGGGCAAGGGCATTCAGTACTTGTCCAATGCCAACATGCTGCTGGCGGCGCTGCTGGCTATCTTCGTGTTCGTCTTGGGGCCTACCGTTTCCATCCTGAACCTGATTCCGGGCTCCATTGGTAACTACCTCAACAGCTTCACGGAGATGATCGGCCGCACCGCGGAGTCTGCGGATGCCACCGCCGGCGAGTGGCTCTCTGGCTGGACCATCTTCTACTGGGCATGGTGGATCTCCTGGTCCCCATTCGTAGGCATGTTCCTGGCGCGCATCTCCCGCGGCCGCTCCGTCCGCGAGTTCTGCGTGGGTGTCATGCTGATCCCTGCCGGTGTTTCCACCATCTGGTTCGCCATCTTCGGCGGCACCGCCATTCACATGGAGCAGCAGGGCAATTCCATCTCCGGTGAGAGCACCGAGAGTGAGTTGTTTAACCTGCTCCAGGCCCTGCCTATGGGCTCTATCGCCGCCGTTGTGGCAATGATTTTGCTGGCCACGTTCTTTATCACCTCGGCGGATTCCGCGTCGACCGTGATGGGGTCCATGTCCCAGAACGGCCGCACCGTAGCTACCCCGTGGCTTAGCGCCATCTGGGGCCTGCTGACCGCGGCCGTAGGCCTGACTCTGTTGATTGCCAATGAGGACGCGCTGGATAACCTGCAGAACGTCACCATCGTGGCGGCCTCCCCGTTCCTGATCATCATCATCGCGCTGATGTTCGCGATTGTTAAGGATCTGCAAGGGGACGTTATCTACCGCGAGTACCGCGAATCCCAGAAGTTCCAGCGCAAGCTCGCCCGCGAGCGCCGCATCTACCGTGAGTATCAGGAGTCTCAGCTCAAGCGCGCGGACCGTTCCGCAATGCTGCACCCGCGGGTTAAGCGCTAATACCGTTTAATCCGCGCGGTAGATCCCCGATGGGGGTAAAACCAAAGGCCGGGGAGGCTTAGTACCAATAGGTACCGGGCCTCCCCGGCCTTTATTGTGCCGCGGCGCGGCGTGCGTCACGTGACGGGCGGTTTAGTGCTCGTCGTAGTGATCGCCGTGTGCTGCGTGGCGGTGGCCATCGTGGATGTAGTCAACATGGTCACCGTGGGGGACTGCCACGTGGCCGCAATCGGGGCCGTGGACATGGTCTGGGTGCTCGTGCACCTCGTGGGCCTCGGATTCGCACTCATCCCAGTGGCCGTCATGCTCGCGGTGGATGTGGCCGTCATGGACGTAATCGATGTGATCGCCGTGCTTGAAGGAGACGTGGCCGCAGCCTTCGCCGTGGACGTGCTCGTGATTGTCGTGGGTGGTGTGAGTCATGATGTTCTCCTTGGGGAAACGGCCTGCAGTGCTGCTGACTGCAGGGGTGATGCGGGCGAGAGTTTGCTGCTCAAGTTTGCTGCTCGACAAATGGCGTTTTCATTCCATTTTCAACAACTGCCCTAACTATAGAACGTTCCCTCGGCGTTTTCAATAGCCTTAACTAAATGAAAACGTTAGCCGGGTGGAGTGGGGATCTGCAGCGCGTTAGCACGGGGTTATCTAGTGGCCGGGGCCTCAAAGCCGAAAAATGCCGCAACCGCATCCGCGGCGAGGAAGGACTCCGTGGGAGTGCCCAGGCGCGGGTCTAGGGTTTTCCCGCACGGGACGAGGTGGCCCATGCCCTCCACCGCCCAGAGCTCTACCGGGTTGGTGCCGCCGTAACGGGTGATGGAAACGTCGGGGTAGGGGCGGGAGACATCGGATGCCGAGGCGCCGTTGAGCTCCGCCAGGCGGGCTGCGGTGGCCGGGGCTGACAACACCTCGCCCCGGTAGTGGCGTGTGCCGGCTCCGATGGCGCCGCCGCCAAACGGGGTGATGGGATCATCCGTGCCGGCAATCATCATCACCGGCGTGGGCTCATACATGGAATCCGGATTGGTTGGCGCATGATTGTCGCCCGCGCCCAGGGTGGAGCAGAACACCGCCGCGCCCGAAAGCAGCCCCGGCGCATCAAAGAGCAGGCGCAGGGTCATCTGGCCGCCGTTGGAATAACCGCAGGCGTAGACGTTACCCACCCCATAATCCTTGCGGAGGGTGTTAACCAGCAGTTGGGTGAAGGCCACGTCATCAATGCCTTCCTCACGCGCCTTGGCGGGCAGGATGCCGCGGGCGTCATTGAAGTGATTGTGGTAACCGTCCGGGTAGACCAGCAGGGTCCCCGTGCGCTGGGCCATGTCATCAAAGGTGCCGTTCGTAAAGCGGCGGGACACGCTGCCGGATTGCTGAGAGCCATGGAAGTAAATCAACAGGTTGGGCGCGCAATCGCGCCCGGCGTCCAGCGTGGACGGCTCCACCACAATGTACTTGCGGGCTATGCCCTGGTGTTCAATCGTGCGGCGGTGCAGCGTGTATTCCATAGGCCTTATTCTAGGCGCTACCTGTCACTCGGGCGCACACGCGATGGTAAAACCATGCGGGCCGCGCGCCGGAAATCGCGGCCTTATAGCCGCCCGTCACGCCGCGGCTTTTAGCGGCGTGGGGTGTCCCTGACTGGCTCTACGGTGGGGTGCTCACAGTCGTGGTCATGGGAGCGAATATGGGCCCCGCCGGCCGGCAGTGCCCCGGAGCGCGACGCGGCAATGTCATCGCGCTTCGCGGTGCGGTTCTGCGCCCAGCCGATGATGCGGCAGGCAAGGTAAATTACAAAGGAAATGGTGGTCACGAAGACAGACACCGGAAGGCCTGGCGCGAGAGACAACAGAATGCCGCCCACGGCGGAAATCTCGGCGAAGGCAACGGACCACAGCACTGCCTTAAACGGGGAGGACGTTATCTGCACTGCCGCCGCGCCCGGGGTGATCAGCAGCGCCATGACCAGCAAGACGCCCACGATTTGCACTGATTGGGCGGCCGCAAGGCCCACGAGTACGGCAAAGCCTACGGCGATGGCGCGAACCGGAACGCCGGCCGCCTGCGCCATCACCGGATCGGCGGAGGCGAAGAGCATGGGGCGCCAGAATAGCGCCACGGCCCCGACCACGATGATGGTGATTCCGGCGAGCAGCCAGAGGCTGCTGCTGCCCACGCCCACAATCTGGCCGGTTAGCAGGCTCATCGCGGTGGAGGAATTGCCTGGGTATAGGTGGATAAACAGCACGGATAGGCCCAAGCCAAAGCTCATGACCACGCCGATGGCGGAATCCTGGTTGCCCTTGAGTCCCAGGACCGCCAGGACGATGGCGGCGACGATGGCACCCACTACCGCTCCAAAGCCAAGGTTTAGCCCGGCCAGCAGGGCCGCGGAGGCGCCCATGAGTGCGAGCTCGGAGGTGGCGTGGACGGAAAAGGACATCTGGCGCAGGACGATGAGCGAGGTCATCACGCCGGAGAGGATGCCTAGAAGCGCGCAGGCGATGATGGAGGTCTGGACAAAATCCACCTCGAGCAGGTACTGGGTGTCCTCGATGAAAGTCTGCAAAGTCATTAGATAACCACCAATCGCCCCTCAACCTCGGCCACGGTGACCTTGGTTCCATATAGCTCAGAAAGCACCTCGGAGCGCATGACTTCCCCTACCGTCCCCAGCATGTGGCCGTTCGGGGCTAGGTACAGCACGCGGTCCGCCACCTCCAAGACCGGATTGATCCCGTGCGTGACAAAAATGATTGAGGTGCCCTTCTCGCGGCGCCAGCGGTCAAGCTTGGCCACCGTTGCCTGCTGCTTGGCGGGGTCGAGGGAAAGCAGCGGTTCATCGGCAAGGATGAGCTCCGGATCGTTGGCGAGCGCCTGGGCCTGGCGGACCAGCTGCTGCTGGCCGCCGGAGAGCTGACCCACGCGGCGCTCCGCGATGCCCTCAGCGCCCACCTCGGCGAGCAGTTCATCAACGCGGCCCTTCGGCGGGCGCCGCTTGGACAGCGTGCCGTGGGCTACGGATAGCGAAACTAGGTCACGGGCGCGCATTGGCAGGGACGCGGGAAACATGCGTTGCTGCGGGATGTATCCCAAGCGTGCGTTGACATCAACGCGGCCGCCGGTTAGGCGGCGCGTGCCCAGGATGTTACCCAGCAGAGTGGACTTACCCACCCCGTTAGGTCCTAAAACGGCCAGAAACTCTCCGGGGCCAATCTCAAGGTTGAGGTTGGACCAGAGAGGTTCTACTGCCGCATCGCTAAACGATACAAGCATGAATGACTTTCTTATTTGATACGGGTACGGCAACCGGCCCGGAAGGCCGGCTGCCTACTTGGCCGCGCGATGGTGGCAAGCGATTAAAGCACTGAGGGATACTGTAAACCTGCGGCCCAAAGTGCCGGAAACCGCCCTAAGGATTAAGCGCTTCGAGCTCGCCTAGCACCTGGTCATAGTAATCCAGGAAGTTGGTATCCTCCGGCGGGGTCTCGCCGATCTCTACTACCTGCAGATCGGCTTCCTCGGCGGCGGCGAGGATGCGCTCCGTCAGGTCAGTCTTGGTCTGTGGATTGTAGATAAGTGCGCTGACGTCACCACCCTTGATGGTATCCAGAAGCTCCGCGAGGTCCGCTGCGGATGGTTCCGCGTGGTTCAGGATGGCCATGCGGTAGCTCTCCGGGGTTACGTCCTCCATCGGGGCGTGGGAGGTGATGTAATCCGCGATGGATTCAGACTGCACGTAGTTAAGTTCTGGCAGCTCATGGATCCGCTCGTGCAGGGAGTCCACGCGCTCGATGACGGCATCCGCGTTGGCGCCTGCCTCTGGTACCGCCGCATTAATCTGCTCGGCTACCTTCTCCGCGACCACGGTGATGGCGGTGGTGTCATACCAAATGTGCTCATTGCCATCGAGCATTTCCACCTCGTGGGAATGCTCGCCCTCGTGGCCTTCCTCGCCGTGCTCGTGGGATTCGTGCTCGGCGCCCTCGTGATCATGGCCTTCATGGTCATGTCCCTCGTGATCATGGCCCTCGTGATCATGCGCCTCGTGATCGTGGCCTTCCTCGCCGTGGTCGTGATCGTGGCTATGGCCGATCAGGGGCAGTGGGGCAATGACTTTGTCCTGGTCGCTGAGTGGTTCATAAAGCCAGGCGTCGTAGCCGCCGCCCCCGGCTACGACAATGTCAGCCTCATCGGCGCGGGCAATGTCAGCCGCGGTTGGCTCAAAGGAGTGGGGGTCCACGGCGTTGCCGGTGATGATTGGGGTCACGGTGACATTGGCGCCGGTGGCCGTATCGGCTACTGCCTGGGCCACATCGCCCCAAATCGACGTGGAGGTAACAATCTCAATTGCGCCCTCCTCGCCGCCCCCTTCGCCCGGAGCGGCTGCGGTGTCAGAAGAGCAGGCGGTGGTGAAAGCCAGGGTGCCTGCCGCGAATACTGCTGCGGAAGTTCTAGGGCTAAATTTCATGGTCCCCATTCTGGACTTAATGGAAACAGTTGTCAATTGAAAATGAATTGAAAATGCTAACGGGAAAGGATTGAATATCGAGGTAGAGGACTTAAGTCATACATGCGTAATGGTTGATGGGAGGTAGTTCCCGCCTGTGCAGACAGGGCAACGGGTAGGGTTGGGTGCATGGTAAAACGCAGTGCTGGCCGCAAAACACTTGCGTCACTGGCGGCGGAACTTGGGGTCTCACGCACCACGGTATCCAACGCTTATAATCGCCCGGACCAATTGGCGCCGGAGACCCGTGAACGCATCCTTGCCGCCGCCCGCGCCCGCGGCTATTCCGGGCCGGACCCCACGGCGCGCAACCTGCGCCGGCGCTTCGCCGGATCGGTGGGCGTCCTGCTCACGGACCACTTAACGTATGCCTTCGAGGACATGGCCACCGTCGACTTCCTAGCGGGCATGTCCGCCGCCGCCGAGTCGGGGGATAGCAACCTCACGCTCATCCCCGTGGGCCCCGATGGGGGAACGGAAGCCGCCCCGTCGCGGATTGGCGGGGCGGCGGTAGACGGGTTCGTGGTCTACTCCGTTGCCGCGGATGACCCGTACCTGAAAGCCGCCCGCGAACGCGGCCTGCCGATGGTGGTCTGCGATCAGCCCACGGACACCGGCCTGCCGTTTGTGGGGATCGATGACCGCAAGGCTATCGCCCCGGCGGCGCAGGCGCTGGTGGACGCCGGGCACACCAGGATTGGCATCTTGGCCATCCGCCTGATGCGCGCGCGTCGGGACGGGCAGATTAGCTGCGAGGAGCTTCGCGGCGCCGACATGCACGTGCAGCGCTCACGCGTGCTCGGCGCGCTGGATGTCTTTGAACAGGCCGGGCTTAGCTGCGCAGATATCCCCATCGTCACCCGCCACATCAATGACCCGGACAACGCCACGGACGCCGCCGCTGAACTGCTGGGGGCGTACCCGGATCTCACCGCGGTGCTGTGCACCACGGACTCCATGGCGCTAGGCGTGCTTGAATACGCCCGGTCAAAGGGGCTGAGCGTACCGGGGGATTTATCCGTCACCGGTTTCGATGGCATTGAGCCCGCGCTGTTTCGCGGGCTGACCACCGTCATCCAGCCCAATAAGGAAAAGGGCCGCGCCGCGGGCGAGGTGCTCAGGCAGCTCATCGCCGCCAGTGAGGGCGGGCCGTGGGATAAGGGCAGCCCCGTCAGGCGCCTGCTGGACACGGAGTTCGAGCCGGGCTCAACCGTGGGCCCGCCCAGAGGCTAGCTCCTTGACGCGAGGTGGCTTAAGCGCGCCTCGGCGAGCTGGGTGAAAAACGCGGCGGCGCCTTCGATCCCGTCGACGCGCATGATCGCCGCGGTTTCACCGGGGCCAACCTTGACGCCCAGGTCCGGCGGCTGGTTGAGGACCTCTAGGCCATGCTCATCGGTGGTGTCATCGCCAATGAACACAACCGCCGTGGCGCTGGATAGCTCCCGGCGCTCCTGAATCCACGTGCCCTTGGTGGCCGCGGTGGCCGAGAACTCAATGACGCCCTTGCCCACGGTCATGGGGTAGTCACCCGGATCGATGCCCGCAACCTCCGCCAGGGCCTCCTGCGCGGCTAGGGGGTTGGACTCGGCCAACTTGCGGGTGTGGAATACGCGTTGGAAGGGTTTGACCTCTACCTCTGCGCCCGGATAGCGCTCGCAGACCTCCCGTAGTTGTTGTTCGATATGCTCCAGGTGCGCGGCCATGGCCCGGGTGAGGTTCTCTGTGGAATCGGAAGACTCCGCGCCGTGGGACCCGCCCAGGAGGAAAGCGTCATCCACCCCGGAGACCTTGCGGAGGCCCTCGATGTGGCGCCCGGACAGCAGCGCGGCGGTAGTATCGGGCGCCTGCGCCAGGGCCGCCAGGGCCTTCATGGAGTCCGGGTGCGGGGTTACGGCGTAAATATCGGTCGCAAAATCCGCCAGCGTCCCATCAAAATCTGAAACCACCAGGAGCCGTTCCGTGGATGCCACCGCCTCAATTAGGGCGGCGGCCTTCTCAGGGGGCGTGAAAATGTCTCCAGAACTCATGCAATCCAGGGTACGCGTTAGAACGAGGCGTAGCGGATGGCGGGGGAATCAACGCGGCCATCGCGCAAGGTGAGAACCAGCTGATTATTGCTGTCGATGGTGATGCCAAACTCATGATCGGCGGTGAGCAGCTGGGTGAGGCGGGAGTGCGCCCAGGCCACCTCGCCCTCGCAGCCCTCGGCGCGTTCATCGTACTCAATGGCGTTAATCGCCAGGGTGTCAGCGTCCTCCGGGTAGGCCTTCTGGTTGTTTGCGCTGAAGGACAGGTCCGCGCGGAAGCGCGCGCAGCCGGTGCTGCCCACCGCGGCATCCCGGCCAAAAACAATGGTAGGCGCGTCGGTGGCCTCTTCGGGGATGGTGCTTGGGGCATCCGGGGAGGTGTAGATGCCAATGGCGTGCCATGTCTTGTCCATCAGGCGCTCGTCACCAGGTGCTTGAGGTTCCGCCGGCTCGTCCGAACCGCAGGCGGCAATGGTTCCCGCGAGCATGAGCGCGCACGCGGCGGCACTTACCCGGGCCGCGCGGCTAAGGCCCATTTAGGCCTGCTCCTTCACGCCCAAAGAGTCCAGGAAGGAGCTAGCCCAGAAATCAACGTCATGGGTAGTGACCTGCTCGTGCATGGCCTTCATGCGCTCAGCCATGCCCTCCGGATCGGTGTCAAGGCCGTTGAGGGCCGTCCACAGGGTGCGCTTGATGTTCTCGATATCGAACGGGTTGCACAGGTGCGCGTCGACCAGCTCGTCCGCCGCGCCGGCAAACTCGGACAGCACCAGCGCTCCGGAGTAATCGTTGTGGCAGGCCACGTACTCCTTGGCCACCAGGTTCATGCCGTCCTTAAACGGGGTCACCAGCATGACGTCCGCGAGGCGGTAGTAGATGCGTAGCAGGTCCTTGGGAATGCCGCGGTGGAGGTAGTGGACAACCGGGCGCCCTACCCTGCCGAAGCGGCCGTTGATGCGTCCCACGGCCTCTTCCACCTGCGCGCGGGTGGCGCGGTAGTGGTCAATGCGCTCACGGGATGGGGTGGCCACCTGGATAAAGGTGATGTCCTCAGCGTCCACGGCACCCGTCTCTAGCATTTCCTCGAGCGCGGTGAGGCGCTGCAGGATGCCCTTGGTGTAATCCATGCGGTCCACGCCCAGGATGACGCGTTGAGGATTGCCAAGTTCAGAGCGGATCTGTTCGACGCGTCCCAGGTCCTCAAGGGTGAAATTAACCAGTCCGGAGCAATCGATGGAGATAGGGAAGGCCGCCACTCCCACCCGGTGGCCGTCACTCATATTGATATGGGCGCCAACCTCGCGAATCTTCGCCTCGCCCTCTACCTCGAGGCCCAGCTCGCGGGCAAGGTCGAGGAAGTTGCGGGCATTGGACTCCAGGTGGAAACCTATCAGGTCCGCCCCCATCAGGCCGCGGGTCAGCTCCTCACGCCATGGCAGCTGGCGGAACAAATCCGCGGAGGGGAACGGAATATGCAGGAAGAACCCGATGGTGAGGTCCGGGCGCATCTGGCGCAGGATTCCCGGCACCATCTGCAGCTGGTAGTCCTGCACCCACACGGTGGCGCCTTCGGCGGCAACCGCGGCGACCTCCTCGGCGAAGCGGAGATTGACCTCGCGGTAGACGTCCCACCACTCGCGCTCATAGACCGGCGTGACTATCAGGTCGTGGTAGAGCGGCCACAGCGTGGCGTTGGAAAAGCCCTCATAAAATGCCTCATAGTCATGATCTGACAGCCTGACCGGGTGCAAGAGCACGCCGTCCTCGGTGCGGAACGGTTCCGGGGCCTCATCCGCCACGCCGGGCCAGCCCACCCAGCAGCCCTGGTGGGCGGCAAGGACGGGGGTAAGCGCGGTGACCAGTCCGCCCGGGGAGGCGGTCCATTCAAGGGAGCCGTCCGGCTTGATTGTCAGGTCTACAGGCAGCCGGTTGGCCACCACAACAAAACTGTTATTGGCAGTGTTTTCTGTATTGGTGGTTCCGGTCATGAGGATTGCCTACGCCTTCTTAGCAGTCTTCTTGGTTGACTTCTTCGTGGCCTTCTTAGTCGCCTTCTTGGTGGCTTTCTTCGTAGCCTTCTTGGAAGCCTTCTTAGTGGTCTTCTTGGAGGACTTCTTTGCCGCCTTCTTGGTGGACTTCTTGCGGGTCTTCTTGGGCTCGGACTCCGCCTGCTCGGCCAGCACCTTGCGGTGAATGAGCCCCTCCGGCTCCACGCCAAGCATGCACATCAAGGTCACGCCGTCCAGGAAATCCTGGGCGTAAGTAGCAACCACGCGCTGAGCATCGAGGGCGGTTTTCTCCTCGAGGGCGTGGGCGTTTTCAGCGACCGGCTGAGTATCGGTGACCTTAGGTGGCACGTAATCCTCCTGCGAGAAAGAGATATAAGCGTTTACAAATCTCCTAGTTTACGCTAAAAGTCCCCGCTGCGCTCACTTAGGTCCCGGGTGCGGCCCCGGTGGAACCCTACGCGTCCGCGCGCCCCGTATCCTGCGCCCTGTCCTGCGCCTTCGATGAATCGTCTCGCTGCCCATCCGCCCGTTCGCCGGGCTGCTCCGCGGCGAGCCCCTCGAGATCTATCTCGGGCCATTCGCCGGTGCCCGGGGAGGTATACGTCGTGGGGGTTTGCGCCGGCCAGCTGGTGGTCGCGGGGAACGCGTCCTCCGTGGGGGACGGCAGGGAAGAGGAGGTGCTGAGCGTTTGGCGCACACCCGCGTGTTCGCCTGCAAATTCCGGCGGCGGAACCGGGCGGTTGTGGCGCGGCGCGAACGGTGACATGGGAACGCGAGGAATGCTGCGGGTGCGCACCGCCAAGCGGGTGGCCTGGTTGTAGGAGTAACGGCTGATCTTGCGGAAGGCGCTGTAAGGGCGGAAACGCTGCGGCCTGCGCAGGCGGCGGGCAACGCGCTCGCCCAAAACCACACCGGCGGCCAATGCGCCCGCGATGGCAACCGCGGTGGCCAGGTTCCTGAAGCCGGTAATGGTCTGGTCATTAAGCGATGCGTACATGCCGCGGTAGAGCGTCAGGCCGGGCAGCATGGGGGTGTAGCCAATGATCATGGTCACCGTCGGCGGGATGCCGAAGCGGCGGGACATCAAACCGCCGGCAAGGCCCACGGCTATCGCTGCGATGCCCGCGGTCACCACGTTGCCAATGCCCAGCACCAGCAGCAGGAAGTAGTAGAAGATCATGCCGGCGCCCGCGGTGCAGCCTGCAATGACCGTCTCCTTCTTGGAGGCGTAGCAGGCGTAGGCGAACGCGGCCGAGCCCAGGGAACCGAAGATGATCAGAAAAGGTACCTCCAGGTATACCGGCGGCGCGACGGTGGCCAGCGGGGGCAGCTCGAATCCGATGTATCCCACGAACTGGATGCCCATGCCCACGCCGGCCACGATGGCCCCGGTATAAAACACGGCTTCCAACAGCCGCGCGGCTGAGGTCACGGGCGCGCCCGTGATGCCGTCCACGATGCACTGGACGAGGGTGAGGCCCGCGACCAGCACGATGATGCCCATACCGATTACCTGGCTGGGGCTAAAGTCCACATCCAAATAGGTGGCCAAGTGGAATAGGACGGCGGCGGGCAGCACCGCGATGAAGCCGCCGACGATGTTCTGGTAAAAGATCGGCAACCTGTACTTCTCCAGGTACGTGTTGACCCCCATGATGGTAAAGGCCACGAAGAAGGAGACGATGGCCTGAAAGGCGCCGCCGCCCAGGATGAGGGAGAAGAATCCGCCCATGGCGCCCCACGCAACCAACGTGGTGAAGGTGGAAATCGGCGGGTCCATGGACTCAATCTCATCGAGAATCTTCTCCGCCATCGCCGGCGGGGTGGCACCGGAGTGTATGGAGCGGATGAGCTTATCCACTGCGGCGAGCTTCTGGAAGTTCAGGGAGATGCGCGGGGCCACCCGGAACACGTGCAGCGGCTGCTGGCGGCCATCCGGGGTGACCATGTTTGCATGGATGGTCACCGTAGAGGTCAGGATGTCAATGTGGCAATAATGCAGGCCGTACGCCGACGCCGCCAAGTGGACCTGCGCCCGCGCATCCGGGTTGGACGTGCCCGAGGTAATAAGGATGACGCCGATGCGCGCAGCGATGTCCATGACGCCAACTACCTGGGACTGGTCCGTGAGATCAATCGGTGCCAGTGGGGATGGCGGCGGAGCGGCCTTGGCGGCGTCAATGGTTGCGATATTGCCCATGGTGTCATGGCCCATGGCCTCAGAGTTGAGCGCGTCAACCGCGGGCGTGGAAGTGGTTGGGGCAGCGTCCGCTGCAGCGCTGGCCGGCCGAGCCTTTCCGGTCCATGCGGCAAGACGGTCGAGGATTGACAAAATCGCGTCCTTATAACGAGTGTGAAACCTTGTAGTGGGCACTCTAGTTGGCTTTTTATTCCGCCGCATTTACGCAGTCCAGGCCCAAAAGTTCCACACCGGTCAGGAATTCGGGTAGCATTTACCGGAGCATCGCTGCTGGCCCGTTTAGGTACGGGACCCACTTGCGGTAATGCGTGCTGGAGTGGCGCAATCGGTAGCGCAACGCACTTGTAATGCGTAGGTTGCGAGTTCAAGTCTCGTCTCCAGCTCAGAAAAGAACCCCTTTGCCTGGATACCCGGGCAAAGGGGCTTAGTTATATCCGCGGTTGCTGGCCCGCACGCCCCGATTGGCCGCCACCTGCTTAGCCCTGTGATTCCTGGGCCAGTATGGCCTCGATGATCTTGGCGCGGTTGGAGTCTGAGAGCGTGCGTTGGAAGATGTGGTCATGGGACCACAGGCCGGAGGCCACGATGGTCAGCATTAACTCCTCCAGGCTGGCGTCCGCGCTGGGGTCTACCATCCAGCGGCCTTCCACGGCGCGCCACGGCGCGGAGAAATCCGGGTGGGTGCGCGCGTGGATCTGCAGGGACATCTCCGCCAGCGGGCCCGTCTTGGTCATCGATTTCACGGCCGCCCTGCGGCGCTGCTTATCGGTGAGCGAATCCAGATCGGTGCCCTCAGGGAGGGTGTCGATGATTTCAGATTCCCAGCGCTCGGCGGCCATGGTGTGGATGGCGACTAACATCGCGTGGCGCGACGGGAAGTGATAGATAAGCCCGGATTTTGACATGCCGGTCACGGCGGAGAGGCGGTCATAGGTAACCGCCTCAAAGCCCTCGGAATCGATGAGCTTGTAGGCCTCGTCAAGGACCTTTTGTTTCTTGCTAATGCGAGCCACTGTTGCCTCCTGACTTAGGATTATCGCGGAAACACCACGTGGTGAGAAGGGCCAAGAGCACCGCCACGGCGCACAGGCCGTAGAGCACGGATACGTACGCATCCTCGTAGGCCGCGCCCGCGCCGGCTGCATTGGCCGCGGGGTCATAGACCGCGTTCATGCCCAGCCCGCGGAGATCCTCCGGAAGGTTAGCAATAAAGAACGCGGGGATGAGGGAGCCGGTGACGGCAACGGAAAGCAGCGAACCAAACTCGTAGGATACTTCCTCGACTCCCGCGGCCATGCCGGTGCGGTGGAGCGGGGCGGAGCCAATGATGGCGATGGAGGACACGCTCATGATGAATCCGGAGGCCAGGCCGCCCACCATGAGGCTCGCCACTGCGAGGCCAAAGATGTCCCGGCTCGTTGCCCAAGCGGTTGTCCAAACGGCAACCGCGGCCAGCGCGAAGCCGCCGCCTATCAAGGGCAGGAACCCCACGCGGTGCAGGTTTGCCCCGCCCCACGCGGAGGCGGGGAAGGCCGCAATCGCCATGGCGCCAAGCGTCAGCCCGGCCATAAGCGGACTAAAACCGTCCGCCAGTTGCAGCTTCTGGGTGGTCAAAAGCTCAACGCCAATCATGACAAACATGGCGCCACCGGCGGCCAGGACGCCGCCGGCAAAGATCCGCGAGCGGAATATATCGAACGTAAGCAGCGGGTCTTCCAGGCGCTTTTGGCGAGCGGCGAAAAGCGCGCCGCCGAGGAGGAAGGAGGCCGCGGCAACGCCCAGGAGTATGAAGGAGCGCTGCGCATTGGCCGCCTCCTTGATGAGCATGGTTAGCCCGGACAGGGTGGCCAGGGCGTAAAGGGAGGAAAGCCCGTCCCAGCTTTTAGCCGGGTTGGGGATGTTGGGTGGGGCCAGGGCAACGGTCAGGATGATGGCCACGGCCACGATCGGGACATTGATAAGGAAGATTGAACCCCACCAGAAAGTCATCAGCAGCGCGCCGCCAATGACCGGGCCCAGGGCGGCGCCCACCACGGCGATGGACCCCCAGATGCCAATGGCGGTATTGCGTTCGCGTTCATCCGGAAAGGTCAGGCGGATAAGTGACAAGGTGGCGGGCATCATCACGGCGGCGCCAACGCCCAGGAGGGCTCGGGCGGCGACAAGCAGCCACGCGCTGGGGCTAAACGCCGCGGCAAGGGAGGCGGCGCCGAAGACGGCGAGGCCGCTAAGAAACATCAGGCGGTGGCCGATGCGGTCCCCCAGTGTGCCGGTGCCAAGCAGCAGGCCCGCCAGCACCAGGGGATAAGCGTTGATGATCCACAGCGCCTGTGTAGGGGTAGTGCCTAATTGCGCGTTGAGTTCCGGCAGCGCGGTGTAAAGGATCGAATTATCCAGCGCAATCATGAACAGGCCCAGCGCTATGACCAGGAAAAAGGTCCAGCGCTGCCTGGCCGTGGTGTGGGTGCTGTGCGCCACGGTGAGGTTGTTGACCTCAATGCGGCGCTCGGTGGGAGATGATGATGACACGGTTAATAACTGTATTAAACGTTCGGTAGGGGGACAATCCCCGCCCCTGTTATCCAATATCCCCGCCCCACGCCCCAGAATTAGGGCCTGAGCTGTGGCCCCGCGGTGCGCACGGGTTTAGTGGCACACTGGGGCCGTATGGCTGGGTAGGTGGCCTTTTCTCAGGCGTGAAATCCACGCTGATGGCCCACCACGGAAGCCGCGTGAAGGAGAAATTTCATGGCGGATAATTTTGCAAAGCAATTAGTGGCAATGCTTCAAGCCCAAGGCGTTAAACGCATCTACGGGTTGGTGGGTGACTCGCTGAATCCATTCGTGGACGCGGTGCGTACCTCGTCGATCGAATGGGTACACGTTCACAATGAGGAATCCGCCGCTTTCGCCGCCGGCGCCGAATCGCTAATCACCGGCGAGCTTGCCGTGTGCGCCGCATCGTGCGGACCGGGAAACACGCACCTTATCCAGGGCTTGTATGATGCCCATCGCAACGGTGGCAAGGTCTTAGCCATCGCCAGCCATATTCCATCGCGCCAGATTGGTTCCCAGTTCTTCCAGGAGACCCGTCCGGAGGCGCATTTTAGGGAATGTTCGGGCTATTGTGAGACGGTTTACTCCGCGGAGCAGGGGGCCGTGGTCGCGCACCACGCGCTCCAATCCACGATGGCCGGTAACGGCGTGTCCGTGCTGGTGGTCTCCGGCGATATGTTCACCCTTGAGGCCGAGGGGGAAAAGTTTGCGGAGTCCGTCATCTCCCGCGGCAGGCCCATCGTCTTCCCGGATCCCGCCGAGGCGGCCGCGCTGACCCAGGCCATTAATGAGGCAAAGACCGTGGCGCTTTTTGTGGGCGCCGGTGCCCGCTACGCCCGTGAGGAGGTCCTGGCGCTGGCCGAGAAGATCAAGGCGCCCATGGGGCATGCCTTGGGCGGCAAGATGTACATCCAGTATGACAACCCATTCGATGTGGGCATGTCCGGCCTGCTGGGATACGGTGCGGCCCATGACGCAATGGATGAGGCCGAGTTGGTGATCCTCGTGGGCACGGACTTCCCGTACGCGGATTTCCTGCCCTCTAAGAACGTGGCGCAGATAGATATTGAGGGACGCAACATCGGCCGACGCACAAAGATTAGCTATCCGGTGGTCGGTGACGTGGGCGCCACCATCGCCAATATCCTGCCCCATGTGGAGGAAAAGACGGACCGCGGCTTCCTGGATAGGATGCTGAAACTTCACCATGACAAGCTCACCGATGTGGTGGAGGCCTACACCAGCAAGGTGGAAAAGCACACGCCTATCCACCCGGAGTACGTGGCCAATATCATCGATGAAGAGGCGGCGCAGGATGCCGTGTTTACCGTCGATACCGGCATGTGCAACGTGTGGGGAGCGCGTTATATCACGCCGAACGGGCAGCGCGAGCAGCTGGGCTCCTTCCGCCACGGAACCATGGCCAATGCCATCCCGCAGGCCATCGGCGCCCAGGCGGCTGACCGCTCGCGCCAGGTGGTGACGTTTTCCGGCGACGGCGGCACCGCGATGCTGCTCGGTGAGCTACTCACCGTGGCGCAGCACGATCTGCCGGTGAAGATGTTCGTGTTCAACAATTCCTCGCTGGGCATGGTGAAGCTGGAGATGCTGGTGGAGGGGATGCCGGAGCATGAGACGGACCACGCCCAGGTGGATTACGCCGCGGTGGCCGCAGCCGCCGGCATCAAATCCATCCGGGTGGAAAAGCCCAAGGATGTGCGCAGCACGGTGCGCAAAGCACTGGCTCACGATGGCCCGGTTTTAGTCGATGTGGTCACCGACCCAAACGCCTTGTCCATCCCGCCAAGCCTGACGCTTGCGCAGCTGCTGGGATTCTCTAAGGCCGCAACCCGCACGGTCTTCGGCGGTGGCGTGGGCCAGATGCTGGGCCTGGCGGCGTCCAACCTGCGCAACATCCCGAAGCCCTAGGCGGCGCTCACGTAGTGCGGGGCGGGCAGGCTATCGTTTAACACCATGGAATATCCAACCCCGTACGTGCGTATCGACCTGCCCACCGTGCGCGCCAACCTGCTGCGGCTCGCGGAGTTTGCCACTGCACGCGGCCTGCACGTGCGCCCGCACGCAAAGACACACAAGCTGCTGCCCATAGCCGCCATGCAGCTTGACGCCGGGGCGCACGGGCTGACCGTGGCCACCATGGACGAGGCCGAGGTGTTCGCCGCCGGCGGTTTTAAGGACCTCTTCATCGCCTTCCCGCTGTGGCCCACGGCCCAGCTCAAGGAACGCATCGCGGCGCTCATTGACCAGGGGTGCTCGGTGCGAGTGGGGGTTGATTCCACCGAGGCCGCGGCCGGTTGGGCCGGGGTAGAGGGCCTTGAGCTGATGATTGAACTGGATTCCGGCCATCACCGCTCCGGAACCCTGCCGGAAAGGGCGCCGGCCATTGCCCACGTGGCGCAGGTTGGCGGGGTGCGCGTGGCGGGCGTGTTCACATTCCCCGGCCACTCCTACGGCCCAGTGGCGGCGCATTCCGCGTCCAAGGACGAGCTCGCCACACTCACCGCCGCCCGCACCTGCCTGGGGGATGCCGGATTTGAAGAGCTGGTTATCTCTGGCGGGTCCACCCCCTCGGCCTTCGAATCGAGCGAGGAACTCGACGAGATCCGCCCGGGCGTTTACCCATTTTATGATGCCCAGCAGCTGGCCTTAGGTCGCTGCACGGAGGCGGACATCGCCCTGACCGTGGTGGCGACGGTGGTATCCAAGCGTGAGGACCTGGGCACCTTCATCCTGGATGCGGGCTCTAAGAACCTTGGTTCGGACAAGCCCGCTTGGGTTGATGGCATGGGCAGGATCAAGGGCCATCCCTCGGCCCGCATCGTAGCTTTGTCCGAACATCACGCGACGGTGAGGTGGGAAGAGGAACTTCCCGCCCTAGGCAGCCGCGTGGAAATTATCCCCAACCACGTGTGCCTCGTGCCGGCGCTGGCATCCCGGGTCATCGCAGTGGACGGCGATTGTGAGCGGGTCTGGCCGGTGGACGCGTGAGCCTTACCCGGTGCACCGCCTCGAGAAAGCGCGGCTAGGGCGGGAGTTTTAGCACGGGCACGATTGAGGATGGTGAGCTAGCCGGCCGCGCGGGTGATGCCGGAATCCCCGTCCGATGGTTTACAGGAATCATACAGTTAACGTTCAGTATGCTCGATGATGCGAGTGCCAAAATGGAGACAACATCTTTAGAGATCCTTAAGAGATCCATTGAGCAAAACCGTTGAACCAAGGAAGTGGTGTCCCACATGGACGAGATGCACAGCGAGCAGTTAAAGGTTCTCGTGGTAGACGATGAGCCGAATATCGTTGAACTCCTCACCGTGTCCCTGAAATTTCAGGGGTTTAGGGTTCATAGCGCCAACTCCGGCACCGAAGCGCTGCGCGTAGCGCGTGAGGTCAACCCTGACGCCTACATCCTGGACGTCATGATGCCGGGAATGGATGGCTTCGAGCTGCTCGGCAAGCTGCGCGCCGAGGGGCTCGATGGGCCGGTGCTCTACCTGACCGCCAAGGATTCCGTGGACCAGCGCATCCATGGTTTGACCATCGGCGCTGATGATTACGTGACAAAGCCGTTTAGCCTCGAGGAGGTCATTACCCGCCTGCGCGTCATCCTGCGCCGCAGTCAGTCCGCTGACCAGGAGCGCGGCGATGCAACCATCACTTATGCCGATCTGACGCTCAATGATGACACCCACGAGGTCACCAAGTCCGGCCAAATCATTGACCTTTCCCCAACGGAGTTCAATCTGCTGCGCTACCTGATGCAGAACAAGGAAGTGGTGCTATCCAAGTCCAAGATCCTGGATAACGTCTGGCACTACGATTTCGGCGGTGACGGCAACGTGGTGGAGTCTTACATCTCCTACCTGCGCCGCAAGATTGACACCGGTGACACCCCTCTTATCCACACCGTCCGCGGCGTGGGCTACGTCCTGCGCAAGCCTCGCACCTAGACCCCGCGGGTCTTCTTCCCGCGCTGAAGCGCCTAGACTGGAAGCACTTGTCCGCCCGGCGCTTGCCCGCCGCGGGTCCTCTATTGGGGAAGGTCTCTTCCGTAGCTTATGACTAAAGAATCGCCCTCCAACCCATCGCCGGGGCCGTCCGCCGTTACCGCAGCGGGCGGCCCCGGCGTGCCCGCGCACCGCCGCCGCACGTTTCGGTCAAAGCCCAAGGCTATGCCGCTGCGTACCTGGTTGATGATTTTATTGGTCATCATCTCGGGCCTGGGGATGGGCGCCTCATCCCTGGCCGTATCCACGGTGATGCGCGACGTGTTCTACAACAGGGTCGATAAGGAGCTCTATGAGGCCCTTGGCGGTTGGGCGCAAAGCAGTGATCTCTTCGAAGCGGACGTGACCAAGCGCCCGCCCACGGACTTTGCGGTGCTCAACTACTATCCGGATGGCTCGCTGCGCTGGTTTAACATCAATGAGGCCACCCCGGCGGTGGATAACGTAGTCATCGGCGCCGCGCCGTCCACCATTGGTTCCATCCCCACCTCTCCCGTGGATTCCCAATGGCGCGTGCTTGCCGTGGAGGATAACGGCGTGGTCACCGTGGTCGCCAAGCGCCTGGATGATGATCAAGCTACCCTGCGCGGCCTGGTGATGCTGCAGATCATCATTTCCTCGGTCGTGCTGGCTGTTATCGCAGCGGTGGGCTATTGGCTCATTAAGCTGTCCTTGAGACCGCTGCGCGTGGTGGAGCAGACCGCTTCCGCTATCGCCGGTGGTGACTATGACCGCCGCGTGCCCGAGTGGCCGCTGCACACCGAGGTTGGGCGCCTGGCCAGCGCACTGAACATCATGCTCACCCGCCTGCAGAAATCCATCGAGCAGGCGCAAAGCCAGGAGGAACAGATGCGCCGCTTCGTCGGTGACGCCTCCCATGAGCTGCGCACGCCCCTGACCAGCCTGCGGGGTTACACGGAATTGTATCGCTCCGGCGCCACCGATGATGCGGGCTTTGTTTTCGGCAAGGTTGATGCCGAATCTAAGCGCATGTCCCTGCTGGTAGAAGACCTGCTTGCCCTGACCCGCGCCGAGGGCTCACGCTTGGATATGACCAAGGTAGACCTGCTTGAACTTACGATGTCCGTGGCTTCATCCGCGCGCGCGGCGTTTCCTGAACGCGTGGTCGACGTGACCCCCAAGACCAAGGGCATTCCATTGGTAAACGGCGATGCGGACCGGCTTCACCAGGTGTTTTTGAACCTGGTCTCCAACGGGCTTCGCCACGGCGGCCCCGAGGCCAAGGTATGCATCACGCTGCGCGATGAGGCCTTCGAGGGCGCGGATGGCGTGGTTGTTGAGGTGGCTGATGACGGCAAGGGCATGAGCGCCGAGGTGGCCTCCCACGTCTTTGAGCGCTTCTACCGGTCCGATGCGTCACGCACGCGTGATACCGGCGGCTCCGGCCTGGGGCTGGCCATCGCCAAGTCCTTGGTTGAACTCCACGGGGGAGAGATCTCCGTGGAGTCCACCGAGGGGGAGGGCTCAGTCTTTACCGTCCGCCTGCCGGCCTATGACGAAACGTCACATGGGCGGGACTAGCGGCGCCCCTCGGCGTCCGTGCCCAGTTGTGCGCGGATAGCTTCCGCCGCCTTGTCCATCTTTTCCGGATCCGTGGCGTCCATGGCCATGGCCTGGGAGAAGTCATAATCGGCCATCGTGGAGGTGGGGAACAGGTGGATGTGGGTGTGCGGAACGTCGAAGCCGGCGATGATGTAGCCGGAACGCGGCGCATCGAATGCCTCCTTGATGGCGGCGCCCACCTCTAGGGCAACCTCATTGAGGTGGGCCCACGTGGCGGAATCTAGCTCCGTCCACTTGTCTACTTCCTCAATGGGGACCACCAGCGTGTGGCCATAAGCCAGCGGTTCGATGGTTAAAAACGCGGCGACGGTTTCATCGCGGTAGACGAAACGGCCGGGGAGTTCGCCGTTAATGATTTTCGTAAATACAGAAGACATGCCCCTAAGGCTAGTTAAGATGTGGGGCATGCGCATTCTAGTTATTGGATCCGGAGGCCGTGAGCACGCCCTGTTGAAGGGCCTTGCGGCCGATAAGCTAACTTCCGATCTCCACGTGGCCCCCGGCAGCCCGGCGATGAGCACCATCGCTACGGTGCACCCTGACTACTCCAAGGTCGATGACCCTGAGCAGATGCTGGAGCTCGCCCGCGAACTTGGGCCCGATCTGGTTGTCGTGGGGCCGGAGATCCCGCTGGTCGCCGGCGTGGCCGATGCCCTGCGCGGGGAGGGCATCGCCGTCTTTGGCCCCAACAAGGACGCCGCCCGGATTGAGGGCTCCAAGGCCTTTGCCAAGGACGTCATGGCCGCGGCAAATGTCAAGACCGCGCGTGCCGAGCAGCTCGAACCCGGAGCCAGCCAACAAGACATTGACGCGGCCCTGGACCGCTTTGGCCCGCGCTATGTGGTCAAAGATGACGGACTGGCCGGCGGCAAGGGCGTTGTGGTCACCGAAGACCGCGCCGAGGCCCTAGCCCACGTAAAGGCCGTGCATGAGATTGGCAGCCCGGTCCTTTTGGAGTCCTTCCTGGACGGCCCGGAGGTCTCACTGTTTTGCCTCGTTGATGGTGAAACCGTGGTTCCTTTGCTGCCAGCCCAGGACCACAAGCGCGCCTATGACAACGATGAGGGCCCGAACACCGGCGGCATGGGCGCGTACACCCCGCTGCCATGGCTGCCAGAAGATGGGGTCCAGCGCATCGTCGATGAAGTCTGCGTCCCGGTAGCAAAGGAATTGGTTGCCCGTGGATGTGCTTACTCCGGGCTGCTCTATGCCGGCCTGGCGTGGGGCAAGGAGGGGCCGGCGGTGGTCGAGTTTAATTGCCGCTTCGGTGACCCGGAGACCCAGGCGGTGCTCTCCATGCTGGACTCCCCGCTGGCCGAGACCTTAAACGCGGTGGCCACCGGAAGCCTTGCGGAACTAGCCCCGCTGGAGTGGAAGGACGGCTACGCGGTGACGGTAGTACTCGCCGCCGAGGGGTACCCGGCGTCCCCGCGCAAGGGGGATCCAATCACCGGCGCCGGCCTCGGTGACCTGGACAAGGTCCTGCATGCCGGCACCAACGTGATGGATGGCAAGGTCGTAGCCAACGGCGGCCGCGTCCTCAACATTTTGGGCCACGGCGCTACCCTTGCCGAGGCCCGGGCCGCCGCTTATGAAACCCTCGAAGGAATCGAGCTAGACGGCGGCTTCTACCGCAAGGACATTGGCCAGGCCGCCGAGGACGGCCGCATCTCCATCTAGCGATGCGTTTCGCCCGGCCTCGAGGCAAACAAGCGCTGAGTATCGGCCGGGCGTAAGCCCAGCGTAAGCCCAGCGTGAGCCCGGCAGCGGGCGCACGCCATCCCCGGCGCCCGCGGCCTTTGGTTCCCCGGCGAAGAAGAATCCGCCAGCGGATTCGCCGGCGGATTGTGGGGGACTTTGATGAGCGCAGTGCGCTAAATGACGCCCGGTACGGTCTGGGCCGTGGCGCTGCCGGTGCGCAGGTACTCGGTGACGATGGCGTCCACGGTGGCGTTGCCGTTGGCGAAGTGCCCGTGACCAGGGCCGTCCACGGTGACTACCGAGGCGCCCATCTGCCGGGCCATCTCCCCATGGTAGGCGTACGGGGTCTGCGGGTCACCGGTGGCGCTAATCTGCAGCGGACGCACCGCCAGCTGAGAACCATTCAGCGCTGGCGCCTTGGTGTGCGGCGGGGTTCCCTCACACATCTGGCCGGAACCGTAGGCGGCGTTAAGACTGCGGAACGGGTCATAGGTGACCAGCGCGGACCAGTAGTACTCCGGCAACAGCGCAGGGTTGCCGGCCACGGTGTTTTCATTACACAGGATCATGGCCTGCATGGACGTTGCCTGCGCCTGGGCCATGAAGGCCTCCAGGGCCTGCTCCTGGCTGGGGGTGCCCAGGTCAATCGGCTCACGATTGGATATGTGGTTGGCTAGCATTTCCCACTGGGTTGGCTGGGGAATGATCTGGCGGGTCAGGGACAGGGTGGTGGAGAGGATCTGGTTACCGGCCGGGTTGGCGGCCTTGTCAGCAAGGTGCTCCGCCTCAACGCGCAGTTGGCCCGTGGCATTCATGATGTGCACGCCGGGCTGGCCGGCAAACTCCAGCCCCGGTGGTAGGTCACCGATCTTGGCCCGCGGCGGCAGCGCGGTAGGTCGCACGCCGGATTCGCTGGCAACCTTATAACTCCAGCGCTCGTAGACCTGGAGCGGGGTGGTGCCCATCTTGTAGGTGTCATTGTTGCGCGCTACGTAGGAGAAGAAATCCTCCATCGCCTTTTCGTATCCGCGCTGCTGGGAAACAAGCACGCCGTTCCAGGCCAGGGACGGGCTCATGGCGGAATCAAGCACCACGCGGTCGGTGTTGTGCGGAAATAGTGTTGCATACACGCTGCCCAGGAACGTGCCGTAGCTCAGGCCCACAATGGAGATCTTCTCCAGCTGCAGCGCCTGGCGGACCATCTCCCAATCGCGGGCGGTATTTTCCGTGGTTATGGCGCGGGTGTAGCCCGGCGTGCCCTCCTCACACGAGGCGCGGTTCCACGCGCCGCCGCGGAACAACTGGTCTAGTACTGTGGCGCCCTTGCCCGGCTTGGTGCAATCAAGCGGCGTGGAGCCCGGCAAGCCGCGCGGCTGCACGGCCACGCGGTCCCACTCGGCGGTAACCGCATCGGGCCAAGGGATCGAGTCATGGCCCACGTAGCTATACGCATCGCCGCCCGGACCGCCCGGGTTGGTAAACAATGTGCCGCGTTTAGCGGAGGGGTTAGAAGCCTTCACGCGGACAAAACCCACGGAGATGGTTCCGCGTTCCGGGTGGTCATAGTAGGTAGGCACCTCAACGCGGCCGCATTCCGCGCCGGGCACGGTAACCTGCTCGGGGCAGTCCTCCCAGGTAATTGCGGGGGCGGCGGCCGCGGCGGGGGCGGTCGCTGCACCAATGGTCAATAGTGCCGCGGTGGCCGCGGCCGAGGCCAGGGCGGCGGTTATCTTCCGGGCTGGGGAAAACATGGGAAAGTTCCTTTCCTGCGTGGGCGTGCGGTGCGGTGGTAACAACCAACCTATAGGTGCGGATGCTAATTGTCAGCGGGAAAGGTTATCGGTACCCCCGAATGCTTCTTCCGCAGCGCCGTGTGGCGGCGGGCGCGCGGAGTAATCTGTGTCCTATGAACCCGCTTTCCACCCGCAGCCACGTTGAGCCCTTCCGGGTCATGCAAATGCTGGACATTATTCATCAGCGCAAGCACCGCGGCTTGGACACGCTCATGCTGTGCGTGGGCCAGCCCTCAACCGGCGGGCCGCGCCCGGCCCTCGAAGCCACCGCGAAAGTCCTATACTCCGATCCGTTGGGGTACACGGAAATCATTGGTGACTTGGAACTGCGCGAGACGGTGGCCGCGTGGCACCGGGAAAAGTATGGCGTAGATACCCGCCAGGACAACGTGGTGATTACTACGGGGTCCTCGGCGGCGTTCGTGGCGGCGTTCCTAGTGTACCTGGAGCACGGGGACAATGTGGCGCTTGCCTGCCCGGGCTATCCGGCGTACCGGGCAATTCTGCAGTCACTGGGCGCAAACATCGTGGACCTGCGCTGCACCGCGGAGACACGCTTCCAGCCCACCGCGGCGATGCTTAAGGCGCTGCCGGCCGAACAGCGCCCGAAGCTGCTCATCGTGACCTCCCCGGGCAATCCAACGGGCACGATTATCGATCCGGGTGAACTGGAGAAGATTGCGCGCTGGTGTGAGGCCAATGGATGCGTGCTGCTGTCCGATGAGGACTATCACGGCATCTCCTTCGGCCGCCCCACCGCCACCGCCCGTGCGTTTTCTGACAAGGCGGTGGTGGCGGGCACGCTATCTAAGTACTTCTCCATGACCGGCTGGCGCGTAGGCTGGCTCATCCTGCCAGAGGAGCACGTGCAGCGATTCTCCGATCTTCAGGGCTCACTATCATTGTGCCCGCCCGCTATCTCCCAGAAAGCCGCAGTTGGAGCCTTTACCCCAGAGGCCATCGCTGAACTAGACGGGCACGTGGCCCGGTATGCGCAGTCCCGTGAAATCTTGTTGGAGGAGTTCCCCGCGATGGGCCTGGACACCTTCGCGGACCCTGACGGGGGGCTGTACCTGTGGACCAACATCGCCCATCTCACCGACGATTCGGAGGCCTTCTGCCGCCAATTGATTGACGAGATAGGCGTGGCCTTCGCCCCCGGCGTGGACTTTGATCCGGAACAAGGCAAGCACTGGATGCGCGTATCCCTCTGCGCCTCGGTGGAGGACACGAGGGAGGCCTGCCGCAGGCTCGGCGAGTACTTGCGATAGGGCCGCTCGAAAACTGGCGCGTAACCTGGGGGCTATGAACGCACCAATCGTAGAAATAGCAGTGGAGAATCCGGCCGGGGCCCGCGCGGCCAAGGAAGGCGGCGCGCAGCGACTGGAGCTCGCCCAGGCCCTCCACACCACGGGTGGTATCACCCCAAGCTGGGCCGTGACCAAGGCAGTGTGTGAGGTGGGGCTTCCCGTCCACGTGCTCATTCGCTGCCGCCCCGGAGGTTTTGTCTACAGCCGCGAGGAGGTAGAGCTCATGGCCCAGGACATCGCCAAGCTCGCGGAGCTGCCGGTGGCCGGTTTTGTCATCGGCGCGGCGACCACAGATGGGCACCTCGACCTCGAGGCGATCGACGCCATGGTGGCGGCCGCGCCGGGCAAGGACTTCACGGTCCACCGCGTCATCGACACGCTGGCCCATCCGCTGCCGGAGGTGGAAAAGCTGCAGGGGAGGGTGAAGCGGGTGTTGAGCTCGGGAGGGGCAAAGGCGGCGTCGGAAGGAAAGGCGGCCTTGCGGCGCTACGTGGAACTTGACCTGGAGGTCATGGCCGGCGGCGGGGTGCGCCCGCACAACCTGGGCGCGCTGCGGGATCTGGGGCTAGACGCCGTGCATTCCTCCTGCGCTGCCCGGCTGCATTCCTACGGCAGCGCCGGGCCGGGCGGGGGCGAGGACGCCGTCATGGACACCGATGTGGCGCAGGTGAAAGAAATCGTGGAAGCCGTTTCCAGCTGGGGCTAGGCGTGCAATAATAAGCGCCGTGGTAGAGAAGAAAAAGATTTCTAACGTCCTGTCCTCCCGTTACGCCTCCGCGGAACTGTCCAACCTCTGGAGCCCCGAACATAAGATTGTCCTGGAGCGTCAGCTCTGGATCGCGGTGATGCGCGCCCAGCGTGACCTGGGGGTGGACATTCCCATCGAGGCGATTAACGCCTACGAGGCGGCCATTGACCAGGTTGACCTTGCCTCCATCGCCGAGCGTGAGCGGGTCACCCGCCATGACGTCAAGGCCCGCATCGAGGAATTCAACGCGCTGGCCGGCTACGAGCACATCCACAAGGGCATGACCTCCCGTGACCTGACGGAGAACGTGGAGCAGCTGCAGATCTACCGTTCCCTGGAGCTCATCCGGGACAAGGCGATTGCCGTGGTGGCCCGCATCGGTGAGCACGCCGCCAACTACCAGTCCCTGGTGATGGCGGGGCGCTCCCATAATGTGGCCGCGCAGGCAACCACCCTGGGCAAGCGTTTCGCCACCGCCGCCGATGAAATGCTGATGGGAATCGAGCGCGTTGAGGATCTGCTGGGCCGCTACCCGCTGCGCGGCATCAAGGGCCCAATGGGCACCTCCCAGGACATGCTGGATCTCATGGGCGGCTCCGAGGACAAGTTGACCTCCCTGGAGACCACCATCGCCGACCACCTAGGTTTTTCCCGCATCTTTAATTCCGTGGGGCAGGTTTACCCGCGCAGCCTCGATTTTGACGCGGTCTCTGCCCTGGTTGAGCTGGGCGCCGCGCCGTCCTCCCTGGCCACCACTATCCGCCTGATGGCCGGCAACGAGGTTGTCACGGAGGGCTTCAAGGAGGGCCAGGTTGGTTCTTCTGCCATGCCGCACAAGATGAACGCGCGTTCCTGCGAGCGCGTCGGCGGGCTCCAGGTCATCCTGCGCGGATACCTCACGATGGTCGCGGATCTGGCCGGCCAGCAGTGGAACGAGGGTGACGTATTCTGCTCCGTCATCCGCCGCGTGGCCCTGCCGGATGCCTTCTTTGCCATCGACGGCCAGTTTGAGACCTTCCTTACCGTCCTGGACGAGTTTGGCGCATTCCCGGCCATGATTGACCGCGAGTTGGAGCGTTACCTGCCATTCCTGGCCACCACCCGCATCCTGATGGCCGCCGTGCGCGCCGGCGTTGGCCGCGAGACCGCGCACGAGGTGATCAAGGAAAACGCCGTGGCGGTTGCGCTGAATATGCGCGAAAACGGTGGCGAGCAGGATCTGATCGAGCGCCTCGCCGCCGATGATCGCCTGCCGATGGACAAGGCGGCCCTGGACGCCGCGCTGGAGGATAAGCACGCTTTCATCGGTGCCGCCGAGTCCCAGGTTTCCGCGGTCCTGGGCCGCATCAAGCAGCTCGTGGACACCCACCCCGAGGCGGCCGCCTACCGCCCGGGCGAGATTCTCTAAGGGGTCCAGGCCCCGCCGAGGCGGCGCGCCTGGGGGCTGAGGTTCGTGCCTGGCCGCTTAGGCCAGGGCACGTAGCTGCCGGGCCGCGCTCTGGAGAATCCGCCTGGCCTCATCACGCTGCTCGGCGGGGATGAGCGCGAGCAGCTCGCGGACCGCGCCTAATTCAACCATGAGGCCTGGGTCCCCAAAGGTGGCGCCGGTCCCGGGGGAGGGCAGGCTTACAGGGCGCCCGGCGGGCATGCCCTGCGGGCGCCGGCCGTTCCGCCCGCGCCGGCGGGGCTGCTGAGGTTTTGTCACCGTCATCAACCAGCCCTAGAAACCCGGCAGCGGCAGGCGCAGGACCGGCTTTGCGTTGCCGCCGAGGTTGCCGGCGTACGGGATGAGCTGGGAGAACTGTTCGCCGCCGTTAAGTGCCACGTAGCCCACGCCGGCCGCGATGATGAGGACGACGATGCCGATGATCACGCCGGTGGTTGGATCGATGCCGGCGCTGGAACCACCCTGCGAAGGGGCGGGGACCGTGTATTCAATATCCGGCAGCGGGGTAGAGCCGCGGGTGGCGCCGCGGGCCTCGAGCTCCGCGATGCATTCGCTCCACGCGCTAACCAGCGCGTCCCTGCCCGCCGCGCCCTCGAATGCGGCGATGGCCTCCTGCAGCCGCGCCTCGGATTCCGCGGCGGCCAGGGTGGCCCTGAAAGTCTCGGAGAAATTCTTACCATCCGTCAGCTGTGGTGCGCGGTTGCCGCTCATGCCCTGCGCCCGCTTAAGGTACTTATCCGCGCGGCTTAGGGAGGATTCGGGGTAGGCCTCCAGTAGCACGCTCGCTGTGTCCGCCACCAGGAGCTCGGGGTGGGAGGCGCCGAGAATGATGATGGTGATGTCCGCGTCGGTATAGCCCCGGGCCTTAAGGTCCGCGGCGGCCGCGGTCACGTCTGGCAGGGCAAGCGCGGCGTTGAGATCCGCTTGGGTAATCTTGGCAACCGCATCAAAGGCGGCCTTGTGCTCCGGCAGCGCGGCCTGCCCGAGCTCCGAGGCGCGGCGCACCGTGGCGATATACGCGGCCTCCAGCTCCTGGGCGGCGCGGTGGTCCTCGTCGGAGTGGGTGACCGTGCACAGGGGCTGGCCGTGGGCGGATTCGCGCACCGTCACGCTTGGTGCGGCGGTGGCGGGCGGGACCGTCACGGCGCCGAGCGTTACGGCGGTGGCGGTGACAATGGCGGTAAGCCGGGTGCGGGCCATATGAAAATCCTTATGAGTTCCCTGATGGGTTGATAAAACAGCTCGTTGGAAGCATAAGCTGAAGTATGCTTTTTGTCATGCGCCCACAGCTTAATGATTACAAGCATCTGTCATCCGGCAAGGTTCGCGATATCTACGAGGTTGATGAATCCACCTTGCTCATGGTGGTCACGGACCGGATCTCCGCTTATGACCACGCCCTGGACCCGGCAATCCCGGACAAGGGGCGGGTTCTCACCGCCACCTCCAAGTTTTTCTTTGATGCCATCGATTTCCCCAATCACCTGGCCGGGCCGCTCGATGATGAGCGGATCCCGGAAGAGGTGCTGGGACGCGCCATGGTGGTCAAAAAGCTCGAGATGCTCCCCTTCGAGTGCGTGGCCCGTGGCTACCTCACCGGATCCGGGCTGAAGGAATACAAGGAATCCGGTACCGTCTGCGGCATCGAGCTGCCGGAGGGGCTCAAGGAAGCCTCCCGCCTGCCGGAACCAATCTTCACCCCGGCCACCAAGGCAGAGCAGGGCGAGCACGATGAAAACGTGTCCTTTGATCGCGTCGTGGACCGGCTGGGGCGGGAGCGTGCCGAGCAGCTGCGCGAGGCGACCCTGCGCATCTACTCCGAGGCGGCAAGGATCGCTGAGGAACGCGGCATCATCCTGGCCGATACCAAGTTTGAGTTCGGCCTGGACGGGGACGGGACGCTGACCCTCGGCGATGAGGTCCTAACCCCGGACTCCTCCCGCTACTGGCCGGCCGATACCTACGTCGAGGGAGAGGTTCAGCCAAGCTTCGATAAGCAATTCGTGCGCAACTGGCTGACCTCCGATGAATCCGGCTGGGACCAAACCTCCGATGCCACCCCGCCGCGCCTTCCGGACGAGGTGGTATCCGCCACGCGCCTGCGCTACATTGAGGCCTACGAGCGCCTCTCCGGCGCGAAGTTTGAGGATTACCTCGGCGGCTAAGAGCCCGCGCGGGACCAGCGCGTAGACTGGGTGGCTATGACTGAGCAACCAATCCAGCCCCCAGTGGCCCCCGTGCGCCCCATTAACCGCGAGTTCCACGGCCGGACGTTCGTGGATGATTACGAGTGGTTGAGGGATAAGCAATCCCAGGGCACCCTCGATTACCTCAACGCGGAGAATGCTTACACGCAGCAGCAGACCGCGCATCTCGAGGAGATGACGGAGAATATCTTCGAGGAGATCAAGTCCCGCGTGAAGCAGACGGACATGTCCGTACCATCCCGCGCCGGTGACTACTGGTACTACGGGCGTTCCGTAGAGGGCAAGGATTACGGCTACTCCTGCCGCATTCCGGTGGCTGAGGGGCAGGATCCGTGGCGCCCGCCGGTCATTCCGGAAGTCGGCGCGCCAGACAATGAAGAGATTCTGCTGGACCTTAACGAATTGGCGGAGGGCCACGAGTTTTTCTCCTTAGGAGCCTCGTCCGTTACCCGTTCCGGCCGCTACCTGGCCTACTCCACGGACACCACGGGCGACGAACGCTTCGACCTGGTCATCAAGGATCTTGAGACCGGGGAGCACCTTGCGGACAAAATCACCGGCATCTTCTACGGCGCGACGTGGATCGGTGAGGACTACATCTTCTACCAGCGCGTTAATGACGCCTGGCGGGCGGATACCGTGTGGCGCCACAAGGTTGGAACCCCGCAGGAAGAGGACGTGTGTGTCTTTAAAGAGGACGATGAATATTTCAACGTAGGCGTGGGCGGGACCCGCTCCCGCCGCTACCTGCTTATTGCCTCCGGTTCCAAGGTCACCTCCGAATACTGGGTGTTGGACAAGGATAATCCGGAGGGCGAATTTGAGTTGCTGTGGCGCCGCGAACAGGGCCTGGAATATGACGTTGACCATGCCGTGGTGGCGGGTGAAGAGCGCTGGATAGTTACGCATAACGCGTCCGGCCCCAACTTTGAGGTGGGCTCATGCCCGGTGGATAACCTGGTGCCCATCCGCGAGCTGGACGTGCTGATCCCCCATCGTGACGACGTGCGCATCGAGGGGGTGGATACCTACGCGGATTTCATAGTCTCGGCGTACCGCCGCGGTGGTATTGGCCGGGCGGCCGTGATGCGCCTCGATGATGCGGGCTTTACCGAATTCGAGGAGATGGAGTTCGATGAGGAGCTCTACACCGTGGCCCCGATTGGCAACCCAGAATGGCACTGCCCCGTCATTCGCGTCTCCTACACCTCATTCACGCAGCCTTCGCAGCTTTTCCAGTACTGGGTGGATTCCCGCGAATTTGTCCTGCTGAAAGAGCAGGAGGTTCCGGGCGGCTACGAGGCAGCGGACTACACGGCGTATCGCGTGTGGGCCAACGCGTCCGACGGCACCGCCATCCCCGTCTCCATCATCCACCGCGCAGACTTGGATACCTCTAAACCCCACGGCACGCTGCTCTACGGCTACGGTTCCTATGAGTCCTCCATCGATCCCGGATTCTCCGTTACCCGCCTGTCATTGATGGACCGGGGCATGATCTATGCCATCGCCCACGTCCGCGGCGGTGGAGAAATGGGCCGCGGTTGGTATGACCACGGTAAGATGCTGGAGAAGAAGAATACCTTTACGGACTTTATCGACGTGGCGGATGACTTGGTGGCCCGCGGGCTGACCACGCATGGCCAGCTCGTGGCGGAGGGCGGGTCCGCCGGCGGCCTGCTCATGGGGGCTATAGCCAACATGGCGCCGGAGAAGTTCAAGGCCATCCAAGCCGTGGTGCCCTTCGTGGATCCCCTGACCTCCATGACCAAGCCGGAGCTGCCCTTGACCGTGGCGGAGTGGGATGAGTGGGGCAACCCGTACGAGGATCCGGAGGCCTATGACTACATGGCCTCCTACGCGCCTTATGAAAACGTTGAGGCCAAGAAGTATCCCAATATCCTGGCCATAACCTCTCTCAACGACACCCGGGTTTTGTACGTGGAGCCGGCCAAGTGGATAGCCCGCCTGCGCGCCACCGCCACCGGCGGCGAGTTCCTGCTCAAGACCGAAATGGTTGCCGGCCACGGCGGCGTCTCCGGCCGCTACGCCAAGTGGCGCCAGGGCGCTTTTGAGTACGCCTGGACCATCAATCAGGCCACGGGGCTGACGAAATAGCAGCCACGTACGTGTTTAGCGGGTCGTTGTGCACCTGCGCCCCCAGTGCGGGCGGTGCATGCGGGCAAAGCTGGGTTGCGCTTTGCGCGCCTCGCGGGAGACGGTGCTGCCATCTTCTTAAGCGCCCGTAGGTGACTTGCCCGGGCCAGGGGCGCCGGATGCGGAAAGCCGATGTCCAGGTGCTAGCTCAGGCCCAGCGTAGGGGCAATCGTCTGCGCCCAGCTGACCTTGAGCTGATGGGCAAACAGTGGGAAGCTGTGGGAACCAGTGGAGGTGTAGTAACGGTTGACGTTGACCCCGTACGCGCGGGCACGCTGAGCGAAGAGCCTGGTGCACTCATTGGCAACTATCTCCGTGGCACGCGGCCCACCCCACTGGGATGAGCTTACCGGGCCGTCAATGGGGCCTGGCGTACCTGAAGCGGATGCTAGGAAGACATTGACCCCACGCAGCCGCGCCGGGTTGGCATTCGGATCATGGTCGCGCCAGGCATCGGAACCAGGCATGCCCCACGCGTTTAGCGGATTGCCACCGCCGTAGAGCATCATGGCGGCGGATACGGGCAGGCCAAAACCGCTGGACCGAATGGGGCAACCGGAATATGACGCGGCGGCCTTGAACCGGTGTGGCGCGTGCCCCGCAATATCTAGGGCGGCTGCGCCGGTTGAGGATAAACCGGCGATTGCGTCGCGTCCGTTGCCGTGGAACTCGCGTTCCATGACAGATGGCAATTCTTCAGCCATGTACGTGTTCCACTTGTTGATGCCCAAAATAGGGTCACGCTGCTGCCAGTCTGTGTAGAGGGAATGCGCGCCACCCAAAGGCATGACTACGTTGACATTTTTCCCGGCGAAGAATTGTTCCACGTCGGAGTGGGTGATCCAATTCTGTCCCTGCATGCCGCCCTCAAGTCCCGGTAGGAGGTACAGGGTTGAGCGGGGTTGGTCCCCGGCAGGAAGCAGGACGTTGTTGACTATTACGCGTTTGTTGGCTGGTGACCAGACCCGGATTTTCCAGTAATTTCCAGCAATGTGCTGGCGTGAGACCACGCGAGCACCCGAGGCCGGGGCTTGCTGGGCGGAGGCCACCGCGGTACCCGTCAATTCGGGCGTGACTAGGCTGGCGCCACAACCCAGTGAGAGTATGCCCATAACCATTGCCGCAACAGTAGCGATAGATAGCACCGATGAACGGGGTTTATTCATGCTCTAAATGCTATCAAGAATCTTTATCATTAACGCGGTGTTTGCCGGCAACTCCTCGCAAGCTATAGCCTAAAACTGCACGAGGATAGGGCGATTCCCAGGCTGGCTAGCGTAAGCGGTATGGGGGCGTGGCCAGCTTGCTGGCCCGTGGCGTAGGCGGCGGGTATCTGGGGTTCGCGGGGGTAGCGGGCGTGGCCTGTATCTAGGCTGCCCTTCACAATGACGTGCATCACTATTACACTGGCCTGAGATTGTTGAACAATCCTGGCTTGTCCCGCGCCTGAGCGGCGGTGACGCTGAAGTGACGTACGGAGGAGTGACGGCTATGGCCTTTATTGATTTGAATGCTGACCTTGGGGAGACCACCGCCGGCAATCCCGTGGCCGACGATGCGGCGATGCTGGAGATGGTCTCCTCCGCCAACGTGGCCACCGGTTTCCACGCCGGAGACCCGTTCTCCATTACTCAAACCGTCAAGGCGGCCGTGGACAATGGGGTAGCGGTAGGCGCGCACATCGGCTACAGGGATCCAGCGGCCTTCGGCCGCCGCTTCATCGACTACGATCCGGCGGAGCTGGCCGCGGAGACCCTTTACCAGATCGGTGCCCTGGACGCCCTGGCGCGCGCGGCCGGCACGCGGGTTAAGTATGTCAAGCCGCATGGCGCGCTCTACAACGCGATTGTCCATCACAAGCAACAGGCTCAGGCCGTGGTAGAGGGCATCAAGGCTTTCGGTGATCTGCCCGTCATGCTCCTGCCGGGCGGGGTGGCCGTAGACATCGCGGAATCCGCGGGGCTGACGGTTATCCGCGAGGCCTTTTCCGATCGCGGTTACAACCCGGACGGAACGCTGGTCTCCCGCCGCCTGGAAGGGGCGGTTCTGCACGATCCGCAGGCGGTGGTTGAGCGCGTGCTCCAGATCGCCGATAACGGCTCCATCACGGCGATTGACGGGACGGTTTTGTCAGTCGATGCCCAGTCCGTCTGCACCCATGGTGACTCCCCGGGCGCCGTGGAGATGCTCCGCGGGGTTGTGGCCAAGCTCGCCGAGGAAGGCGTTGAGATTCGGAGCTTTGCCTAGATGCGTATTCACCCGGTAGGCACCCGCGCCCTGCTGCTTGACCTTGACGGACTGGATCAGGTGATGGCGTGGCACGCGGCGTTGAGCCAGCGCCCCTTGAAGAACCAGGTGGACTGCATCGCGGCGGCCACCACCGTGCTGCTGACCTTCGAGGCGCCCATGTCGGCCACCGCGGCGGCGGAGCACCTGAAGGACTTCACCCCGCCCGCGCACCGAGTCGAGGAACCAAGGACCGTAGATATCGACGTCCTCTACGACGGTGAGGATCTCGATGAGGTGGCGGGGCTCATGGGAATCTCCCGCGAGGGCGTCATCGACTGGCACACGTCCACCACGTGGACCGCCGCCTTCGGCGGATTTGCCCCGGGCTTTACGTATTGCGTGGCGGCGGACGGTAAGGATGCGCGGTCCGTGCCGCGGCGCTCCAACCCCCGCACCGCGGTGCCCGCCGGCGCGGTGGGAATCGCCGGGGAATTCTCCGCGGTCTACCCGCGTACCTCCCCGGGCGGCTGGCAGCTGCTGGGGCGCACCTCCACGCCGATGTGGAACTCGCACGCCCAGCCGCCGGCGCTGGTGCAGCCGGGGGATCGCGTGCGCTACCGCGCCGTGGACTCCCTCCCCGAATTCATCGATGATGATGCCGCCGCGCAGCGGACCCCGCCGCGCCTTCCGCGCCTGCGCGTCGAGGATGCCGGCCTTCTTACCCTCTACCAGGACCTAGGCCGCCCTGGCCGCGGGGACCTTGGCGTGAGCCCGTCCGGCGCTGCCGATCGCGCCGCGGCGGCAACGGCGAATATCGCGGTGGGCAACGCGCGCGGGGACACGGTGTTAGAAAACATCGGCGGCATGACGCTGACCGCACTGACGGATACCGTCATCGCGGTTACCGGCGCGTTGTGCAAGGTCACGCTGGGCGGATACCCGGTTCACTTGGCGCGCCCCATCTTGGTGACCGCCGGGCAAACCGTGAGGATCCACCGCGCCGAGGCCGGGATGCGCTCCTACGTGGCGGTGCGCGGCGGCATCGTCGCGGACATCGAACTTGGCTCATCCGCCACGGACGTTCTTTCCGGGCTGGGCCCAGACCCGGTCAAGGTGGGGGACGTCATAGGCACCATGCCCTTTAGCCGGGGCAACACGGACACCCAGCTGTCCAACCCCCTGCGGGTACGGCAGGAGGGGCGCACCACCACGGCGGTGTTGCGTTGCGTGGCCGGCCCGCGCGATGACTGGTTCGCCAAGGGGGCCGCCGCTTTGACGGAATCCACCTGGACCGTCAGCCCGGATTCCAACCGCGTGGGCCTGCGCTTCGATGCCGAGACGGTCATCGAACGCAGCCGCGAAGGAGAGCTGCCCTCTGAGGGGATGGTGGCCGGCTCTATCCAGGTGCCACCGAACGGAAAACCCGTGGTTTTCATGCGTGACCACGCCGTGACCGGAGGATACCCGGTGATCGCCACCGTGCTGGATGAGGATATGGACATTGCGGCCCAGCTTCCGCCGGGTGCGCGCGTGACTTTTGACCTAGTAGGAGAGTAAGACATGGCTATTTCAACCGTATTGATTGCCAACCGCGGCGAGATTGCCGTGCGCATCGCGCGTGTGGCCCGCGACCTTGGCATCAAATCCATCGCCGTTTATTCCGAGGCTGATGCGGGCGCGCTGCACACCGTGGTGGCCGATGAGGCATACGCCCTGCCGGGCAATTCCGCCGGTGAGACGTACATGAACGTCCCCGCCCTGCTGGATATCGCCGTGCGCGCCGGTGCCGATGCCGTGCACCCGGGTTATGGCTTCCTATCTGAAAACTCCGAATTCGCCCGCACCGTCATCGGCGCGGGGCTGACCTGGATTGGCCCGTCCCCCGAAGCCATCGATCTCCTCGGGGACAAGATCGCCGCCCGCCGCGTGGCGGAGGAGGTGGGCGCCCCGCTGGCACCCGGAACCTCTGACCCCATCGATGATTGGCAGGAGGCGCGCACCTTCGCCGAGGAACACGGCCTGCCCATTGCCATCAAGGCGGCGTACGGCGGAGGCGGCCGGGGGCTCAAGGTGGTTGATGACCTCGAGGCGATTGAGGGGGCCTTTAACTCCGCCGGCCGCGAGGCCATGGAGGCGTTTGGCCGCGCCGAATGCTACGTAGAGAAATTCCTCACCAAGCCGCGCCACGTGGAGGCCCAGGTGTTGGCTGACAACCACGGCAACGTCGTGGTTGTGGGCACCCGTGATTGCTCCACCCAGCGCCGCTTCCAGAAGCTCATCGAGGAGGCCCCGGCCCCTTTTCTGACCGACGAGCAGCGCGCTTCCCTGATTTCAGGCGCCCGTGACATTTGCGCCCGTTCCGGCTACACCGGCGCGGGCACCGTGGAGTTCATAGTCTCCGAGGACGGCACCATCTCCTTCCTTGAGGTCAACACCCGCGTGCAGGTAGAGCACCCGGTGACCGAGGCCGTGACCGGCGTGGACATCATCGCCGAGCAATTCCGCATTGCCGCCGGCGAACCGCTGAGCATTACCGAGGATCCCGCGGCCCATGGCCATGCCTTCGAGTTCCGTATCAACGCCGAAGACATCCTCAACGGTTTCGCGCCGTGCCCGGGCACCGTGGTCTCCTTTGAGCCGCCCACCGGACCCGGCATCCGTGTGGACGCGGCCGTGCGCTCCGGATCCATCGTGCCGCCGTACTACGATTCGCTGATCGCGAAGCTGGTCGTGTGGGGCCCAACCCGCGAGGTGGCAATCACGCGCGCCCGCCAGGCCCTCAAGGAATTCGAGATCACCGGGGTGCGCACCGTGCTCCCATTCCACCGCGACATGCTGGACAACCCCGTATTGGCTGCGGACGGTGAAAGCTTTGGCGTGTACACGGACTGGGTTGATCAAAACTGGCGTGCCCCCGCGCTAGCCGGCGGCGACCATGTCGAGGCCATCTATTCCAAGCGCCAGACCATGGCCATCGAGATAGACGGCAAGCTCCACACCTTGGGTCTGCCGGTTGAGCTGCTGGCCGCGGCTAGCTCCGCCGGCGGCGCGGCCCCGGCCGGCCAGGACGCAGGCGGTGGCAATGGCGCCGCCGGCGAGGGGGCGGTCAGCTCCCCGTATGAGGGCAACCTGATTGCCTGGGACGTCGAGGACGGCGCCGAGGTAGTACAGGGCCAGGAGATTGCCACGATCGAGGCGATGAAGATGGAATCCAAAATCAAGGCCCCGGCGTCCGGCACCCTTAAGATCGAGGTCGAGGCCGGCCAGCGGGTAAATCCGGATACGGTCATCGCGACCATCGGCTAGCGCCCGGGTGTCTGGGCTCCGGGTCCGGCGCGCGGCCTTTGCGCGACGGGGATGCCAAAGGCGTGCACCTGGAGCCACAAGGCGCGGTCAAGGGCACCGGGCGGCGTGGGTTATGCTTAGCGGCATGCTTGCACTGACCGTTGCTTCGGCGATCCGCGAGGCAATTTCCGACGGCGATTTCCAGCCCGGCCAGCAGCTGAGTGAGATTAAGATCTCCCAGCGCTTTGAATGCTCACGCAATACCCTGCGCGAGGCCTTTGCCATGCTTCATTCGGAGGGGCTGGTAGAACGCATCAAAAACCGTGGAGTCTTCATCGCCACCCCTAACGCCGATTACGTCCGGGATCTCTACCGTGCGCGCGCAGCCATTGAGCCTTCCGCCGTCCGCTGGGGAGAGGGGATAGATAGCAAGGCCCTGGTGGAGCTGACACGAAGCGCTATCGCGGCACGCGATGCGGGCGATGCGGCCGAAGTCAGCGCCATTAATCAGCGTTTCCACCGCGCGTTGGTCGCGGCAATCGGCTCGCCCACATTGGATAAGACCATGGGGAACCTGCTCGCGCAGATGCGGCTCACATTCCTCCTAGTGCTTCCCGAGTATCCGCGGATCCACGACGATCACGTCGATGTTAACGCGCGCGTAGCCCGGCTCATCGATGAGGGGGATCGCGAAGAGGCCGCCACGCTCATCCGTGACAGCCTCTTGCGCACGTGCCGGGCGATCCTGCACTACCTGCCGTAGGTACCTTAAGCCCCGGCCGAAGATTCTGGGGTTTAGGGGACCTGGTAATCCGCGTCCCTTGCGTTAGTGACCAGCATTTGGCCGGGGGAGTGGGTAATGGCCAGCTCCGGCTTGGAGTTCATCACGATCGCCTGAGGGGTCACACCGCACGCCCAGAACACGGGGATGGTGCCGGTTGGGATGTCCACGGCATCCCCGAAGTCGGGGGCGTTGATATCGGTGATGCCAATCTCCTCGGGGTTGCCCACGTGCACGGGCGCGCCGTGGACGGAGGGGTAGCGGGAGGTGATGCGCACCGCGTCCGCGACCTGATGCGCGGGGATTGGGCGCATGGAAACAACCATGGGACCGGAAAATGCGCCGGCCGGCGTGGTCTCGATGGTGGTCTTATACATCGGGACGTTGCGGCCCTGTTCGATGTGGGCCAGCGGGATTCCGTGCTCCAGCAGCGGCGTTTCGAACGTGAACGAGCAGCCAATGAGGAAGCCCACCATGTCCTCATCCCACAGGCCCTCCACTGAGGTGGGCTCCTCCGTGCAGATCCCGTCGCGGAAGACGCGGTAGGAGGGGATATCCGTGCGGATATCGCCGCCCGGGATGAGCTCTGAGGTAAATTGGCCCGCCTCCAGCACGCCCACAACGGGGCATGGCTTGGGGTTGCGCTGGGCGAAGAGCAGGAAGTCAAAGGCGTATTTGCTGGGCAACGCGATCAGGTTGGCCTGCATGTACCCCGGCGCTAGGCCGGCGGTGGTGCGCAGGCCTCCCGCGCGGGCGGCGCTACGGACTTCTTCGGGCGTGCGCATTAGGCAAAGAGATCCGTGATGCCGGAGAAGGCGTTGACGCCGATGAAGATGGTGAGCAGCCACGCCAGGAAGCCGATGATGAGCAGCCACTTGGGGTAGGCGTAACCCATAAGCAGGTCGCGGCGCTTGAAGGCAACCCACATCACCACGGCGAAGGCGATAGGCAGGATGAGGCCGTTGAAGGCGCCCGCGAAGATGAGCAGCTTCTGGGGAGCCGAGTTCAGGGCGACGTACAAGATGGTGCAGGCCACGATCAGCCCCACGGTCATGAAGTTGCGGGTCCGCGGGTTGGTTTGCTGGCTCGTGATGAAGGAGATGGAGGTGTAGGAGGCGCCAATGACGGAGGACAGGCCGGCGGCGAAAAGGACCACGCCAAAGGCGCGAAGGCCAAATTCGCCGGCGGCCACGCGGAAGGCGTCGGCGGCGGTGTTGTCCTCGGAGAGGGTAACGCCGGTTGCCACAACGCCCAGCACCGCCAGGAATAGCAGCGCGCGCATGATGCCGGTGACAACGATGCCCCACACGGAGGTCTGGGTGATGGTCTTGACATGCTCGGGGCCGGTCAGCCCGTTGTCGATGATGCGGTGCGCGCCGGCAAAGGTGATATAGCCGCCGACGGTGCCGCCGATCAAGGTGGTGATGACGAAGAAGTCCACCTCTTCGGGCATGACGGTCTGCTTCAATGCCTCGCCCAGTGGGGGCTGGGAGACGATGGCCACGTAAAGCATGAGCAGGATCATGATCGCGCCCAAGGCGGCCACCAGGCGGTCCAGGGCAACGCCGGCGCGCTTGGACAGGAAGATGAAGATGGCGATTGCGGAAGCAATGACGCCGCCGATTCGCGCGTCGATGCCCAGCATTGCATTGATGCCTAGGCCGGAGCCGGCGATGTTGCCGATGTTAAACACCAATCCGCCGATGAATACGAACGCGGCCATGACCCAGCCGAGGCCAGGCAGGACGGTATTGCCCAGCTCATTGGCGCGCAGGCCGGACACGCCCAGCACGCGCCACACATTGAGCTGGATTGCGATGTCCACGATGATGGACAGGAAGATGGCGAACGCAAAGGCGGCGCCCATCTGGACCGTGAAGACACTGGTCTGGGTCAAAAAGCCCGGGCCGATGGCGGAGGTGGCCATGAGGAACATGGCGCCCGCCATGGCGCCCAGGCCCCGGGGAGGATTCTTTGCCGCTGCGGCTGTCTCTGCGCTCACTTTCGCGCCCCTTTCGTGACGGGTATCCCACTTCTGTGTGATTCACATCATCCTAAGGATTGTTCAACAATCTGTAAAGGGGGGTGCCTGTCATTTTTGCCTTGGGTGCACCCGCCGTGGAGTCCGCCCGCCCGGTGACCATTCCGGCGGCTCGCCCTCCGTGCCCGGGTCGGGTGGGGGATGGGAAATTATTGCCTGTAGATTTTCGGCAGCATACACTTACTTACGCAACCGTAACTTTGCGGAATAAAACAACGATTGGAGACTCGTGAGCGTCATGTCTGACAAGCGCATCCAACGCACCTTTTGGGTGGCTGACCGCGGACCGCGGCCCATTACCCGTGGCTGGACGCACCTGGTGGCGGCGCTGCTGTCTATCATTTCCTCCACGGTCCTAGCGACGTATGCCTGGATGACCCTGCCGTGGTGGCAGGCGCTGGGCGTAACCGTTTACGGCGTGGGATTCGTGAGCCTCTTCGGCGTATCCGCCGCCTATCACCGTTACCCGTGGGCCTCGTCTGCGACGGTCCAGTGGTGGCGGCGCGCGGATCACGCCACAATCGCGGTCTTTATCGCCGCCACGTACACGCCGCTGTGCCTGATTGTGCTGCCGCCGTCCACCGCCGCGTGGATGCTTTCCCTGGCCTGGGGCGGGGCCGTTGCCGGAGTGATCTTGAACCTGGTCTGGATTAGCCATCCACGATGGCTGGACGTGGTGGTCTACCTGACGCTTGGCTGGCTCATCCTGCCCTTGCTGCCCACGCTGTGGGGCTCCGCCGGCCCAACCGTGGTCTGGCTGCTTTTCGCCGGTGGGGTCACCTACTCACTGGGTGCGTTGATGTACGGCTTCAAGTGGCCCGGCCGCAACGCCCGCATCTATGGCTACCATGAGCACTTCCACACCGCGACGGTGGCCGCCGCCGCGGTCCACCTGGTGGCCGTATGGATGGTGGTAGTGGGGGCTTAAAACGGGAATAACCCACGGCAGCCGGCCTGAAGAATCCTCAAAATATGGTTGCCGTGAGTTACTTTGACTTCCCCCGGCGCCGCGGCCATGGGGCCTATGGCGGCGCTAGTCGATGTGCTGCGCGGACGGGGCCACGATCAGCGGCTTAGGGGTGTACTTGCTGCGCAGGTTGCGCAGCGTCTGGGCGTGCTCAGCCAGGCGGATGTCCTCTTCGGTCTTCGGGGTGAACTGGCGAGCCTCGACCGTATTCCAGTCATGATCCACCGCCATGTATGAAACGGTGGCATGCATGGCGGTCTGGAGGTGTTCGCGGCCGCCCTTCGGGTTGCCCGCGCGCACGTGGACGCTCATCTGCATGGAACGCGCATCCGTGCGCATCATGCGGGCGTCTACCTCAATGAGATCGCCAATGTGGATGGGGTTGTAGAAACGAATGCCGCCGGCATAGACCGCGACGGTCTGCTCGCCGGACCACTCCATGGTGCACGCGGTAGCCGCCTCATCCACCCACTCCATGGCGGTGCCGCCATGGACGTTACCGCCCCAGTTGACGTCCATCGGTTGGGCCAGGAAGCGGTTAATCATGCGCGGGGCGTCCGAGGGCCCGTCGTAGGTCTGCTTGTTCATTTCCTGCTCAATGGCCTTGCGCAGCTCGATGCGGGACTCCGCGGCCTCCATGACGCGGCGCTGGTCATCCGTCTGTGGAACGAACGGAGGAACCGGGCGGGACTTTTTGGTATCGGGATCCATGGCCACGAAAATGACCAGGCAATCGCAGGCGCGGGTGAAAATGCCCTCGCGTGGATCCGCGGACAGCACCTCATTGACAATGTGCATCGAGGAGCGTCCCGTCATGGCGATACGCGAACGCACCTCCACGATGTGTCCGGACGGGATGGGGCGGGTGAAGTGAATATGGCCCACATAGGCGGTCACGCAATAGGTGCCGGACCACTGCACGGCGCAGGCGTATGCGGCCTTATCGATCCACTCCAGCACGCGTCCACCGGAAATGCCGCGCGCGCCCGCGATAAGCAAATCCGTGGGGGAGGCCATAAAGCGCAGCGTGATGGACGGAGACTTGAGATTTTCTTGAAGCTCAGGCGAATTTGGCATGGCTCAAGAGTAACGGGGAATGCAGATAGTATGGGCACTTATGAAAAAGAAAGTGGACCCAGCAGCAGCCCGCGCAGCCGTACTCGAAGTCCTGGACTGGGTGCGTGATGAAGAGGCCGCGGCTACCCCAAGCCGCCAGCAGCTGGCCGCCGCGGTGCGGGGCACGGCGCGTTTGCTGGAAGCCGACGCCCCCGGCCACAGCGTGGAGGTGCGCGTGCCGCCGTTCGTGGCGGTTCAATGCATCGAGGGCCCGCGCCACACCCGCGGCACGCCGCCCAATGTCATCGAATGCGCGCCGCGCGTGTGGCTGCGCCTAGCGCTGGGCTTTGTCAGCTTCGATGAGGCGCAGGATGGGGGCTTGGTGGACGCCTCTGGAACGCGCGTCGGCGAAGTGGGAAAGTGGCTACCGGTAATTGGAGGGCTCAAACTGTAGTTTCGAAAGCATAAACCGGCTATGATTGCGGCCGTGGTAGCAGTAAACCTTCCCGGCACGACCGGAATCACTGACCTGAACGACCATGGCGAGACGGAACCGCGCGAGGAGTGCGGTGTCTTCGGTGTATGGGCGCCTGGAGAGGAAGTTTCGAAGCTTACCTACTTTGGCCTTTTCGCCCTGCAGCACCGCGGCCAGGAAGCCGCCGGCATCGCCGTGGGCGATGACAACAACCTGGTGGTATTCAAAGACCAGGGCCTGGTCTCCAACATCTTCGATGAGTCCATCCTAAGCTCCCTGCAGGGAAACGTGGCCGTGGGGCACACGCGCTATTCCACCGCCGGCGGCAAGGAATGGCGCAACGTGCAACCGGTGTTCAATACGTCTTCCACCGGCATTGACATCGCCCTGGGGCATAACGGCAACCTGGTCAATTACCTGGAGCTGCGCGAAGAGGTCTACGAGCTGGGCCTGACCAAGCGCGGCGATGAATCCATCTCAGACTCCTCCATCATGTCCCTGCTGCTCGCGCACGGGGTGGATGAGGACAAGGACGTCTTTACCAGCGCAAAGGAACTCCTCCCGCGGATCAAGGGCGCCTTCTGCCTGACCTTCACGGATGGGCATACGCTGTATGCCGCCCGCGATAACGCCGGCATCCGCCCGCTATGCCTGGGGCGTCTGCCGCAGGGATGGGTCGTGGCCTCGGAGACCTGTGCACTCGACATTGTGGGCGCGCAGTTCATCCGCGAAATTGAGCCGGGCGAGCTGGTTGCCATCGATGAGGCCGGCGTGCGCTCCGAGCGTTTCGCCGAGGTCGAACGCAAGGGCTGCGTCTTTGAATACGTTTACCTGGCCCGCCCCGACTCGACCATCAAGGGCCGCAGCGTCAACGCCACCCGCGTGGACATCGGCCGGCGCCTGGCCCGCGAATACCCGGCGCCGGAGGCGGACATGGTCATCCCGGTCCCCGAATCCGGCAACCCCGCCGCCGTGGGCTACGCCCGCGAGTCGGGCCTAACCTTTGCCCACGGTTTGGTGAAGAACGCCTATGTGGGCCGCACCTTCATCCAGCCCACCCAGACCCTGCGCCAGTTGGGCATTCGCCTCAAACTCAACCCCTTGCGTGAGGTCATTGAGGGCAAGAAGCTGGTGGTCGTGGATGATTCCATCGTCCGCGGCAACACCCAGCGCGCGCTTATCCGCATGCTGCGTGAGGCCGGCGCCGCCGAGGTGCACGTGCGCATCGCATCGCCACCGGTTAAGTGGCCATGCTTCTACGGCATTGATTTCGCGTCCCCGGGCGAGCTGATCGCCAACGTCATCCCTAGCGATGATCCGGACGTTATCTGCGAAACCATTCGTGAGGCCATCGGCGCGGATTCCTTGGGCTTTGTCACCATCGATGAGATGGTCGCGGCCACCGAGCAGCCGCGCGCCGAACTCTGCTGCGCCTGCTTCGATGGCAAGTACCCACTGGGCCTGCCGGAGGGCAATCCCAACGCGGCGGCCGTCCGCACCCTCCAGGGCCACCAGGACGCTCAAGCCGGCGAAGACAACTAGCTTCAACTCAACTCTAGAAAGATAGACATGGCTGAAAACAAAGAAAACACCTACGCAGCTGCGGGCGTGAGCATCGAAGAGGGGGACCGCGCGGTCACCCTGTTTGCACCCCACGCAAAGCGGGCCACCCGCCCGGAGGTCCTGGGCGGCCTGGGCGGTTTTGCCGGCCTGTTCAAGCTGGGCGAATACAAGGAGCCAATCCTCGCCGCCGGTTCCGATGGAGTGGGCACCAAGCTGGCCGTGGCGCAGGCGATGGATAAGCATGACACCATTGGCATCGATCTCGTCGCAATGTGCGTGGATGACCTGGTGGTCTGCGGCGCGGAGCCACTGTTCCTGCAGGATTACATCGCCGTCGGAAAGGTGGTGCCGGAAAAGGTGGCGGACATCGTGGCCGGCATCGCCGAGGGCTGCGTGCAGGCCGGCTGCGCGCTGCTGGGCGGCGAGACTGCCGAGCACCCAGGCGTGATGGATCCCGAGGAATATGACGTATCCGCCACGGCGGTGGGCGTCGTTGAGGCGGATGCGCTGCTGGGCCCGGACAAGGTCCGAGACGGCGACGTGCTTATCGCCATGGGGTCTTCCGGCCTGCATTCCAACGGCTACTCCCTAGCCCGCTACATCCTGCTGGAGCAGGCCGGCCTGCCGCTCGACGGCCACATGGAGGACCTTGACCGCACCCTGGGCGAGGAACTGCTGGAGCCAACGCGCATCTACGCCAAGGACTGCCTAGCGTTGGCCAACGAGTGCTCCGTGTCCACCTTCTGCCACGTCACCGGCGGCGGCCTGGCGGGCAACCTGGAGCGCGTCATTCCGGAGGGCCTCGTAGCCGAGGTCAACCGCGCGACGTGGACCCCAGGGCCTATCTTCCGCACCATTTCCTCCGTGGGCAAGGTGGCGCTGGAAGAGATGGAAAAGACCTTCAACATGGGCGTCGGCATGATCGCCGTGGTTTCCCATGAGGACCGTGACCGCGCCATGGCCATGCTCACCGCGCGCCACGTCGATGCCTGGGAGCTGGGCACCGTGCGCATTAGCCGCGAGGAGGATACATCCCGCGTGCAGATGCTGGGGTCCCACCCTAATTACTAGCAATCACGCTCCGGCACCGGCGCTAAGCAACTGGCCCTTCCCCGCGGGGGAGGGCCTTTTTGCACGCAAAAGCACCGCCTGCACCTGAATATCAGGCGGGCGGTGCTTAAAGCTGTGAGCGGAAGTGAGGGCTAGCGCCTAGCGCTTTGAGTAACCCTCATCCTCATCGTCCCATTTGTCGACATAATCGGCGTATGGGTCGCTGTAGTCATCATCCTCAGAGTCATAGTCGGAGCCGTGGTGTGGCTTCTGAGCGGCAAGCTCCTTCTGGAGAGAATCCAGATCCATGTCAGGAGTGTTGTACTTCAGCTGGCGTGCAACCTTGGTCTGCTTTGCTTTCGCGCGTCCGCGTCCCATGTGCATGACCCCCTTGAGGTTCTAGGGCACATCCAGGGTAATTCGGATGCCCCATCGGCTTATAAATTTTAGTTTCTTCCTGTAGAACACAATAGCCTGTTACCCCAAAAAATTCCGCACCACCCCCAGATGAAAGTGGTGCGGCGGCGATGACGTGGGATTTTAAAGTCCGCGAAGGCGGTTCACGGCGGCCCGGCCGGCCTTCGGTCCCTCATCGTCCTGGATGGAATCGGGGTCGACGCTGACCGCTACCTCGCCGATATTAAGCTGAGAATCCAGCGCCGAACGCTTCACCAAGGCGAGCGCGATGGGGCCATTGTCGCAGTCCTCCACCACGGTGCCCAAGCGCCCCACGGTGCGGGTGCCGGCGGTGACGGGTTGGCCGGGCTGGGGCACAACGGGGCATGAGCCGTCGAGCTGCAGCATGACCAGCAGGCGGGGGGAACGCCCCAGGTTGTCTACGCGAGCCACCGTTTCCTGCCCTCGGTAACAGCCCTTGTTCAGGTGGACGGCGCCGAGGCGCTCGCCGCGGCCAATCCAGTGCGGAACCTCGTGCGGAATTGATTTATCGTCCAAATCCGCTTCCCGCTCCGGCTCCAGGGCCTTAACCCGCTCGGCGGTAAAAGCCATGAGCCCGGCTAACTTGCCACCCTGGGATTCAAGATTCGCCACGCTGGCTTCCAACTGACCGCTGGGAACTAGAAAATCCTGGCGCGGGCTGCCCAACCACTCAACGTCACGGGCAACAAGCGCGCCGTCCGGGGCGTCTAAGGGCGCGCCCAGCACGGTGATGACCGCAACCTCGGCCTGGCTGACTTCCACCTGGGACCAAAAGACCATCTTGGTTAAGAAGTCCAAAAAGGATTCCCCCTGGGCGGACGGCATATCGAGGTAGAACCCCTCGGCGGTCCGGCTGACCTTGGCGTGGTGCAGGATGCGCCCCTGCATGTCAAGGTCCAGCGCGCCGGCGCTGTAACCGGAGGGGACATCGTCGAGCTTCTGGCTGAGCAGGTTATTAAGAAACTCCGGTGCGTCCTGGCCGGTGACGGAGATGACGAAGCGGTGGGAACGGTCAATAATGGCGGAGCCGCGTTCAACCACGCGTTGCTCACCCAGGGGGTTGCCGTAATGCCATGCCACACCGGCGGCATCAAGGGGGCCGGGCTCGGCGAGTTCCGTTGCAGACGGGCGGGACAGGAGAGGAGAAGTGTAAATCACGGACTCAACCCTACCTTTTGGGGAATAATGAGATCCATGAACAATAAGCAGCCGGTCATTTACATCGTAGAGCCATACGGTGGTTCCGCCCGCTGGCACAACCCCAACCTCCCCATGGTGTTTTTCGATGATGCGGTAGTAACCCGCGGTGATGGGGTCTTTGAATCGCTGCTGGTCCGAGATGGACACCCGGTCAACCTGCAACGCCACTTTGAACGCTTCAGCAATTCCGCAGAGGTTATGGACCTGGCCGCTCCCAGCTTTGAAAAGTGGGAAGAAGCCACGAGTCTGGCGATTGCCGAGTATGGCGATGGTGAGGCTAAATGCACGTGGACGTATACCCGCGGCCGGAAATCCACCGGGCATCCAAGCTGCTGGGTCGTGGTTCAGCCAATCGCAGAGGAGGTACTCCACCAGCGGGAAAAGGGGGTAAAAGCCCACGTCACCGAGCGCGGGTGGCTGGTTCCCGCGGACCTGCCCGCAAAGACCTTGAATTACGCGGCGACCATGGCCACCATGCGTCAGGCTTTGAAAAAGGGCTTCGATGATGTGATCTTCACGGATCCTCGAACCGGGAACGTCCTTGAGGGGGCCACCTCCACCGTCGTGTCATTCAAGGGAAAGAAGCTGCGCACCCCGGCAAGCCCCGGGATTCTGCCAGGCACCACCCAAGCTGCGCTCTTCGAGCACGCCACTGCCGAGGGGTGGCGCTGCAAGTCCAAGGAGATGACCATCAAGGACTTGGAAGGCGCCGATTCCGTCTGGCTGGTGTCCTCCGTGCGCGTAGCGACGCGGGTCAAGCAGCTGGGCGGGCATAAATTTAAGGCCCCGGATAACGAACAAGAAATCCGGGACCTTATCGACGCGGCGTTGAACTCCTAGCCGGCGATACGCACCAGCTCGGCGGACATGTATGGGCGCATCTCGCCGTCAACCATGCGCTCATCAACCCAACCAAGGTTGTTGTTAGGCATCAGGCCGTACATACGCTTTCCTGGGCCCAAGGTCTTTGGGCCGGTTTCCGTGACCATGGTGGATGCGGACTGCAGGGACCATGCACGCTCGTTGAATGGCTCGCCGTAAAAGATCTCCACGATGCCATTGGAGGAGGTGTAGGTCATCTCAATTTCATCCTTGAGGGACACGCGCCAGTAACCGTTTTCGCGAACGTCGGCGCCTGATGGCTTGCCCTCCTCGTCGATCTTCCACGTGCGGGAGGAATAGGTGAGGTAGTTGCCGCCATCATGGGCAATGATCAATTGCTGGCCAAAGGTGTATTGATTGCCTTCGGCGTCATGGGCCTGGCCTTCGCCCTGCCACACGCCGACGAGCGGGAGCAGCGCAAGCAGACCGTCATGAAGGGAAGGTCCTTGGCGCAGGTTTGCGGTGTCTTCCTCCAGAGGGGTATCACCCAAATCAATGGCGGGGATATTGCGGCTGGAGGCGTCCTTCCAGGCCTCCGCGGCCATGTTCACGGCGTCGTTGCCGTTGAGCTTGCCATTAGCGCCGGTATTGGCGGCCGCCGCGTCCGCGGCGGTATCGGCGGTGCGAGGGGTATTGTCATTGCTTTCAGTCATGCGCACCAGCCTAGTAGTTGATTAGGGCAAGACGCTAAACCAGCGCGAAGGCGCGCGAGGGCGTTGAAGGCGGCAGTTAGTGAGACGGGGAAAGCATTCATGCGTGGTATTTCATGGTTAGAATGGTCCCGTGCGAATCCTACTTATCTGTAATCCAAACTCCACCAGCCAGAATGAGGGCCTGTTTAGGCAAATCATTCCAGTCTTAAGGGACGTGGAAGGCGTTGAGATGCTCGTTAAAAACACGCATTATCCACGCCATGCCGAAGAGATAGTTAGCGGGCTTACGCGTGATGATTTTGACGCCATTGTGGCCGTGGGCGGTGACGGCACCGTTGCCGAAATTATCAACGGCATGCTTGGCCCCGTTGAGCTGGATGAAGACGGCAAGGTCGCGCCCGGTGACCGCCCGCAACCGGAGCAGCTTCCGGCATTAGCCATTATCCCAACCGGCTCAGCCAACGTCTTCGTTCGTGCGCTGGGATTCCCGGCGTCACCGGTGGAGGCGACGCACGTGCTGGCGCGCCTGCTGGAACGTAACCAGACACGCAAGATCTGCCTGGGTACGTGGAATGAGCGTTGGTTTGCGGTAAATGCGGGCTTCGGCCTCGATGCTGACGTCCTGGCCCGCGTGGACCGCGCCCGAGAAAAAGGGTTTTCCGCCACGCCGCTGCGTTACCTGTCCGTCGCCGTCCGCGGCTACCTGCGCGCCCGGCGCACGCCACCGCAGATTACGGTGGAGGCAAGGGCCATGAACGGCAAGGAGCTGAAGATGAAGGATGCTCCTTTGATTTTTGCTTCTAACACCAACCCGTGGACCTTCCTGGGACCGCTGCCGGTGGTGACCAACCCGGAGAATTCATTCTCCCAGGGGCTTGGCCTGTTCGGCCTGACTGACCTGGGCGGCGTCACGGGCCTGGTGGGCATGCTGCACCTGGCCGGTGCGGACAAGCGGCGCCTGCTCAACAAGCTGACCACCGCTAACACCGTTGAGTTTGATGACGCTGAAACGGTTACCCTGACCACGCGCGAGCCGCAGCGCTTCCAGGCCGATGGCGAATCTGAGGGCAAGTTTGACCATGTCCGGCTGAGCTCAGTGGTAGATGCGATAGAGGTCTTTGCGCCGCGTGATCCGGAGCCGCCGCACGAACGCAGCGCCAAGCAGATCCTGCGCGACTTGATCCGCATCAACTAGGTGAATTCGCGCTACGGGCGCGCACAGTCTCTAAAGGGGCCGGCGCGCCCTTTTCCGTGCCGTCTTCCTCAAAACGGCCGTCGATCTCGATGGGGGACAGGTCCACGATGCGCACGTCCGTGTTGAACCGCTGGGTCTCAAAGGAAATGGATCCGCCCAGCAGCTTGACCGCCGTCGCCTGGTTGGGAAGCGGCAGCTCGCGGGTGTCGAATTTCAAGGTGAAGGCCTCAATGACCTCATCCTCGCTCAAGCCCGCAGGCAGGTTCTTTACCTCCTGGGGAATCATCCGGAACTCAGGACCCACCAGGCGGAGGGTGACCACGGCTGATGCCTGCTCCTGCGCGCCGGGGATCGTGCCGGTTAGTTCGGCCTCTGAGGCCACGCCGCCCGTAGGGGATATGTTCTTTGGGTTGGCAATGGCTAGGTCCGTCATGCCTAGGAGGCGGCCAAGAGCCACCGCGTCCAGACTGATAGACCGGGACAACGTTGACACATGCGCGCCCTGAAGATCGCCACTAAGCAGCTGGCTAGGGGAAACTTCAACGTCTCGCAGGGTGGTCGCCGCGCTGACAAGCCCCATATCGGGGACCTCTACGTCAAGGGCCTGGACCTCGACCAGGGGCACTTCCTTAGTGACCAGGGCTAGCGTGTACGGCATGCCGCCAATGTAGGTGGAAGGGGACGTGCCAAGGCGCGAGGCTTCCTTCACCGCCTGGGAGAGGTTATGTTCCGCGCGCATGGCGATGGCTGAATCGGCTATCCATGCGGTACCCAGCACGCCAACGACGCTGGCTAGGGCAACGACGGGGCGGGCGAATCGGCCAGGAATCTTCAACGCAGTCACCCTTCTATTTCTATCAGCACTAGGGTGGTAGGCATGACTTCGACAAAGTTTGAACGCGTAACCCGCCCCCACGGCGTGGCTGAACTTGCCGCCGCCGCCCAAACCCACGACGGAATTGCCCCCCTTTCCGAGGCGTTTATTAACGGTTTGACGGACCCGCGGCTGGGACACGAGCACATCGTGGGCACCCAAGACGGGGAGATAGTCGCGGTGGCCGCGATTGATGGCAACACCGTGGAGATGTTCGTGGTGCCGGAGGCGCGGCGGGCCGGAATCGGCGGCGATTTGTACGGGCAGCTACCCGAGGGAAGCCAGGTATGGGCTCACGGAAACCTTCCGGGGGCACGGGCACTGGCGGCAAGTAAAGGCCTTGAATCGGTGCGTCATCTCGTAGTGATGGGCATCGGCGAAGATGAACTCTCGGCGGCAAAGGTTAATACCGGGTTACGAGTATTAAACCTTGAAGAAGCGGCCGAGCTCTACGGCCGGGACGCCGTTGAGCGGGCGTGGCTGGAGGCCAACAATGAGGCCTTTGATTGGCACCCTGAACAGGGAGGATGGGATCTAGAACGCCTTCATCGCGGGATGGAAGCGGAGTGGTTTGACCCCCAGGATGTGTGGTTCTTGTATGAGGGTGACACGCTGGCCGGATTCCATTGGACTAAATGGCACGGCGATGGCGTTGGAGAGGTCTACGTCATTGGCCTCGCCACGGAGTTCAGGGGCAGGGGCTTGGGCGCTCCGCTGCTGGCAGTAGGCCTGCAGGGGCTAAAAAACAAGGGGGCGCGTAAGGTGATTTTGTACGTCGAGGCGGACAATGAGCCTGCGGTTAAGTCCTACAAAAACGCGGGATTCAGCGTCGAGGAAGACCATGTGGTCTGGGCCCGGCCTTAGTGAGGGGCAACCCTACCGCTTGTTTAACAAAAGGTTACATATCCACTCAAAAGGCGACGAACGTTAAGTCTAAATTCATCGAAAAACCCTGACATCGTTCACACAGGGACCGTAGGTTAAGGCGCTGTATCCGGTTGAACCCCTAGAGCCGGTGAAAAGCATCTTCTTAACCTGAAAGGTTTTCCTCGTGACCATTTCCTTCAAGCGCACCGCTTCCACCCTGGGCCTCCTCGCGGCAACCTCCATGGCACTCGTTGCTTGTAACGAGGGTGGCCAGGCCGCTGGAGGCGCAAACGGTGAAGCAGCTGGTACCCAGTCTGACGTTTCCGGCAACCTTGTTGGTGAGGGCGCATCCTCTCAGCAGAACGCCATGGACGTCTTCGGCGTTGCTTTCAACACCGCTACCGGTGGAAACGCCAACCTTTCTTACACCGCTTCCGGCTCCGGCGCTGGTCAGAAGGCGTTCATCGGCGGCCAGGCCGCCTTCGCCGGTTCGGACTCCCCACTGGACGAGGAGCAGCAGGCCCAGGCCAATGAGCGCTGCGGTGGCAACGAGGCGTGGAACCTGCCAATGGTTATCGGCCCAGTTGCAATTGCATACAACCTCGAGGGCGTGGACGAACTAAACCTCTCCGTCGAGACCGTTGCCCAGATCTTCAAGGGTGAGATCACCAAGTGGAACGATGATGCAATCGCCGCTGAGAATGAGGGCGTTGAGCTGCCCGACAAGGACATTCAGGTTATCTACCGCTCCGATGAGTCCGGTACCTCTGAGAACTTCCAGAAGTTCCTGGCGGCCTCCACCGGCAACTGGGACTCCGAGGGCAAGGCTTTCCCACAGGCTGTGGGCACCGGCGCTAACGGTTCTTCCGGTGTGGCAACCGAGGTCTCCGGCAACGACGGAGCTATCACCTACGTCGAGTCCGGTTTCGCAACTGACATGGGCCTGGGAGTGGCAAACATTGACTTCGGCAACGGCCCGGTCGCGCTCAACAATGATTCCGTTGTAAAGACCCTGGACAACCTCGAGTTCACCACCGAGGGCAACAACATGGTTGTGGACGCGGAAAAGCTCTTCGCTTCCGACGCTGAGGGCGCTTACCCACTCATCCTCACCACCTATGAGATTGTCTGCTCCGCCGGCTACGACGAGGAAACCCAGAAGCTGGTTAAGGCCTTCATGCAGACCATCCTGGACAACCAGAACGCTGACCTGGAGTCCCGCGGCTACGTACCAGTATCCGGTGCGCACCTCGAGCGCCTGCAGGCTGCAGTAGACGCGCTCTAAACTCCCCTTCAGTTCTCCGTCTGCACCGCTGTAAAAGTGGTGCAGGCGGTAACCCTTTTAATCTGAGGACCTCGAACTTTCAATGCCTAATAACGTAATGACGGGGGCCGACGTTCAGTCTGGACCCACAAATACCGTTACCCCCACGGCCGCGGATAAACAGGAACAAAAGCGGCTAAAAGAAGTCGCCGCCGCCCGTTCCGGCGTCAAGCGCCCGGGTGACCGAGTCTTTGAAATCCTCTCCTATTCATCGGCCGTCATCATTACCGTGATGATCGCTCTCATCGGTATCTTCCTCATCTGGCAGGCGATCCCCGCGCTGCGCGTTAATGAGGGAGGTTTCTGGGGCTTTTTGACCTACGGGGGCCCCTGGGACACCGCGGTTACCACCGCGATGGCCTTCGGTATCCCAACGTTTCTGGCGAACACGGTGCTCATCTCAGTGGTGGCGCTCATCATCGCCATGCCGGTGGCATTAGGCATTGCAATCTTCCTGTCTAACTACGCCCCAGCCCGTCTGGTCAAGCCGCTGGGCTACCTGGTGGACATGCTGGCCGCAGTGCCGTCCATCGTCTACGGCCTCTGGGGCTGGCAGGTACTCGGGCCGAAGCTGGGGGTTGTCTACGAATGGCTCAACACCCACTTCGGCGGCTTCTTCCTGTTCGCCACCTATGACAATTCCCCATCCTTTGGCACCGGCCGCAACATCTTCACCGGTGGCGTGGTCTTGGCGGTCATGATTCTGCCGATCATCGCCGCGACCACCCGCGAGGTCTTCGTGCAGACCCCGCGCGGACAAATAGAATCCGCGCTCGCGCTGGGCGCGACGCGTTGGGAAGTCGTCCGCATGACCGTCCTCCCGTTCGGCATGAGCGGCTACATCTCCGGTTCCATGCTGGGCTTGGGCCGTGCACTCGGTGAGACAATGGCCCTGTACATGGTGGTCTCACCGCTCACGGACTTCCGCTTCACCTTGTTCGATGGTGGTACCACCTTTGCAACCGCTATCGCCCTGGCCGCCGCCGAGTTCAGCGATGAAACCCGCGCGGGCGCGTACATCGCCGCCGGCCTGGTGCTCTTCGTCCTAACCTTCGTGGTCAACGCCATTGCCCGTTCCGTTGTGAAGAATAAGTAGGGGAGAAGTTCATGACTACCGTATCTACCGCTCACAACGAGCTTTCGACCAAGCACACCATCTCCGGCATTTCAAGCACGCGCAAGGCAACTAACACCGTGGCTACCGTCCTGGTGTGGGCGACGATGCTCCTGGCCCTCGTGCCGCTGGTGTGGGTGCTATGGGAGGTTATTTCCCGCGGCGCCGGCGCCGTGTTAACGGCTGAATGGTGGACCACCTCTCAGCTGGGCGTGCCGCTCAACCAGCCCGGCGGCGGTGTGGTCCACGCCCTCGTGGGTACCCTGGTTCAGACCCTCATCGCGGCGGTTATTTCCGTGCCAATCGGAATTTTCACCGCTATCTACTTGGTGGAATATTCCCGCGGCGGCTGGCTTGGCCGCATGACCACCTTCATGGTGGACATCCTCTCCGGCGTCCCCTCCATCGTGGCCGCACTGTTCATCTTCGCCGTGTGGATCTCCGTTCTGGGCTTCGACCGCTCCGGCCTGGCCGTGGCGTTGAGCCTGGTGCTGCTGATGATTCCAATCGTGGTCCGCAACACCGAGGAGATGCTGCGCGTGGTCCCGGCCGATCTGCGTGAGGCGTCCTACGCCCTGGGCGTTCCCAAGTGGAAGACAATCGCCAAGATTGTGCTGCCTACCGCTTTGTCCGGCATTGTCACCGGCATCATGCTGGCCGTGGCTCGCGTGATGGGTGAATCCGCACCAGTGCTGGTCTTGGTCGGCTCCACCCAGTTCATTAACTGGGACCCAACTTCCGGACCTCAGTCCTCCCTGCCATTGATGATGCTGGATATGTACAAGGCCGGTGGCCTGCCTGCAGTCCTAGACAAGCTCTGGGGCGCGGCGTTTACCCTGGTCCTGGTCATCGCGATTATGAACATCTTGGCCCGCGTAATTTCCGCAAAATTCTCCGTTAAGAACTAGTTCTACACTCACAGAGGAACACACACTTCAATGTCCAAGCTTGAACTCAATAACCTCAACATCTACTACGGCGATTTCCACGCGGTGCGCGATGTCCAGATGCACATACCAGAAAAGGCCGTGACCGCGTTCATCGGCCCGTCCGGTTGTGGCAAGTCCACCGTGTTGCGCACCATCAACCGCATGCATGAGGTTATCCCCGGGGCCCGCGTGGAAGGTGAGATTCTCCTTGACGGTCAAAACATCTATGACCCCAAGGTTGACCCGGTTTCCGTGCGCAACACCATCGGCATGGTGTTTCAGAAGGCAAACCCCTTCCCTACCATGTCCATCGAGGAGAACGTGGTTGCCGGCCTGAAGCTATCCGGCGAAAAGAACAAGAAGCGCCTGAGGGAAGTCGCGGAGCGTTCCCTGCGCGGCGCAAACCTATGGGATGAGGTTAAGGACCGCCTCGACAAGCCGGGCGGCGGCCTCTCCGGCGGTCAGCAGCAGCGCCTGTGCATTGCACGCGCCATCGCGGTGGAACCCGAGGTGCTGCTGATGGATGAGCCGTGCTCCGCGCTGGACCCAATCTCCACCCTGGCGATCGAGGACCTGATTCACGAACTGAAGCAGAACTTCACCATCGTGATCGTCACCCATAATATGCAGCAGGCGGCCCGCGTCTCGGACCGCACCGGCTTCTTCTCCCTCGAAGCTACCGGCAAGCCCGGCAACCTGGTGGAATTCAATGACACCAAGAAGATCTTCGAAAACCCCGACAAGAAGGAGACGGAGGATTACATCTCCGGCCGCTTCGGCTAGGCACTACACGTCCCCAAGGTGCGTGGAGTGACCGCACCACACCTAAAGCCCTTAAGGCTCAATTCCCTTCAGAAGAATGGGGGATTGTGGCGTTAAGGGCTTTTTCGGGTTGTCGATGAGTCAGCGGCTGCCGCCAGCGTTCGAACCGAAGGGGACGGGGCGGGGCCGGTGAGCCCCTAAGGCCACGGGAAAGCAGAGCCCGCGGGCTAATTTTTGATCTGGTCCAGGTATTCCTCCGGGACCAGGCCGGTGGCTAGGTAGATAATGCGGGCGGAGACGTTGACACAGTGGTCGGCGTAGCGCTCGTAGAAGCGGCACAGCAGGGAAATGTCCACGGCCTCGCGGGGCGTGCCTCCCCATCCCTCGCCCGTGACGACCTTGACCAGGTGGGCGCAGATGTCATCCACGGCATCGTCATCCTCGGTCAGGCGCAGCGCCACGTCCGCATCCGGGTTGACGAGCAATTCGCGCACGCGGCGGTTCATCTCATCGACAAGGCGCGCGAGCTCGGAGAAATAACCGCGGATGTTCTCGGAGATCGCCATGGCCGGGTGATTGCGGCGAGCCGACTTGGCCACGTGGCCCGCGAGTGCCGCCATGCGGTGAAGGTCCTCGACAATATAGATGGAGGAAACCACCTGGCGCAGGTCCTTGGCGAGGGGATTTTCCAACGCCAAAAGCTGTACAGCCTTTTCCTCGCAGTGTGCGCGCAGGTCCTCGAGCGAATCGGTCTGGGTCAGCGCATCCTCCGCGCTTTCAATATTCGCGGTCAGCAACGCCGCCGAGGATTTGGACATAATGCTATGCACGGAATCGCACATCACAATCAAATCGGCGGCGAAAGCGTTCATTTCATCTCTATAGGCCGTACGCATAGCGCTAGTCTAAACCCACCCGCCGGATTTCGCTCGGCGAGGGGAGCAAGTAGTAATCACTACTCCACGGCGCCGCCGGCCTAACCGCCGGAGTGCATGATTTCCGCGCCCTCTGGTACGCGGTCGTCTTCGGGATCGTCGAGCCAACCGTCGGGCAGGGCAACCTTGGCGGGGGAGCCTTGGCGGCCGCGGGCGCCGTCGGCATCGTTTGCGAGGGCGTCGGACTCGGCCCACGGTTTCAATAGCTCGCGCAGGCGGTCCAGGGAATCGACGCGTGACAGGTTCGCGCGAACCTCACCGCCCACCGGGAAACCGCGAAGATACCAGCCAATGTGCTTGCGGATATCGCGGCAGGCATGATCCTCGCCATCATGGGCCGCCAACAGCTCCGCGTGGCGCACGATGATGCCGGTAACTTCACCCAGCGTCGGCTCCGCCGGGATCTCCTCACCGCGCAGCTCCGCGGACAGTTCCGCAAACAACCAGGGGCGGCCCAAGCACCCGCGCCCGACGACGACCCCGTCACAGCCCGTCTCATCCATCATCTTGCGGGCGTCGGTGGCCTTGAAAATATCGCCATTGCCCAGCACGGGAATGCCGGTGTGCGCCAGGTGCTCCTTCAGCCGGGTGATCTCATTCCAGTCCGCCTCGCCGGAGTAGCGCTGGGCCGCGGTGCGGGCATGAAGGGCAACGGCCTGGGCGCCCTCCTCCACGGCGATGCGGCCGGCGTCGAGGTGGGTGTGGTGCTCATCGTCGATTCCCACGCGGAACTTCACGGTGACCGGAATGTCCGTTCCCTCCGTGGCCTTGACGGCGGCGGCGACGATATTGCCGAACAGGCGGCGCTTATACGGCAGCGCGGAACCGCCGCCGCGCCGGGTGACCTTGGGGACCGGGCAGCCAAAGTTCATGTCGATGTGGTCCGCCATATTCTCATCCACGATCATCTTCGCGGCCTTGTAGGTGTATTCCGGATCCACGGTGTAAAGCTGCATGGACCGCGGCTGCTCGTCGGGGGCGAACGTGGTCATATGCAGCGTCTTCTCATTGCGCTCCACCAGGGCGCGGGCAGTGATCATCTCGCAGACGTAGAGTCCGGAGACGGTGCCGGTGCGCTGGCGCTCCTGCTCGCGGCACAACGTGCGGAAGGCAACGTTGGTCACGCCCGCCATAGGCGCCAACACTACGGGGGATTCGAGGCTGATATTTCCAATCGTTAAGCTCACCCGCAATATTGTGCTACCTGCGCCTTTTAAGGGCAAACCGGCCCAGCTCCGGACCGCGCAAGCCGCGGGTGGCTGCCGCTTCAATAGTGGGTGCACCTATCGGCCCGCACTTTCACTGGGATGCGGACAAACTCAGCCGGATTCGCTATTGTTGTGAACGTAATGAAACTGCGGCATCAGTCACATTTATTTTGCGATGTGGCCTTGGTGCGAATTTAGGAGGTAAAACCCTTGACCGAGCGTATCGGCTATTACAAGGATCTTGTTGTTTCCGCTGAGGAGGCAGCAAAGCACGTCAACAATGGTGACCGCGTAGGTATCTCCGGCTTTACCGGTGCTGGCTACCCTAAGGCGCTGCCAACCGCCATCGCTGAAAAGGCTAAGGCAGCCCACGCGGCGGGTGAGGAATTCAAGATTGACCTCTTCTCCGGCGCTTCCACCGCCCCTGACTGCGATGGCGTCCTGGCAGAGGCAGAGGCCATCCGCTTCCGCTCCCCTTATAACTCTGACCCAATCCTGCGCAACCAGTTCAACGACGGAACCGCACTGTACTCCGACGTACACCTGTCCCACTCTGGCCTGCAGGTAGAGCAGGGCTTCTACGGCGATTTCCAGGTGGCCATCATCGAGGCCGTGCGCATCACCGAGGAGGGCAACATCATCCCTTCCTCCGCAGTGGGCAACAACTGCGAGTACATCGAAGCTGCGGACAAGATCATCATCGAGGTCAACGAGTGGCAGTCCGAGCACCTCGAGGGCATGCACGATATCTGGCAGGTTCCTAAGCTTCCTAACCGCATCCCAATCCCAATCACCGCCTGTGGTGACCGCATTGGTACCACCTACATCGAGGTGCCAAAGGAGAAGGTTGTAGCGGTAGTAAAGACCAACGCCCCTGACCGCAACGCTCCATTCAAGGATCCGGATGAGATCTCCGAGAAGATCGCCGCGAACTTCATCGAGTTCCTCGAGGGCGAGGTTGCCGCTGGCCGCCTGGAGTATGACAAGTTCATCATGCAGTCCGGCGTGGGCAACGTCCCTAACGCCGTGATGGCGGGCCTTCTGGATTCCAAGTTTGAAAACATCCAGGCCTACACCGAGGTTATCCAGGACGGCATGCTCAACCTGATTGACGCCGGCAAGATGACCATGGCTTCCGCCACCTCCTTCGCTCTGTCCCCTGAGTACGCGGAGCGCATGAATGAGAAGGCTGACTTCTACAACAAGCACATCATCCTGCGCCCACAGCAGATTTCCAACCACCCTGAGGTAATCCGCCGCGTCGGCCTGATCTCCTCCAACGGCATGATTGAGGCCGATATTTACGGCAACATCAACTCCACCAACGTTGGCGGCTCCCGCATCATGAACGGTACCGGCGGTTCCGGTGACTACACCCGCAACGGTTACATCACCACCTTCGTGTCCCCATCCGTGGCCAAGGGTGGTGCGATCTCCGCGATCGTTCCGTTCGTTTCCCACACCGATCACACCGAGCATGACACCATGGTCATCATCACCGAGTACGGCGTTGCTGACCTGCGTGGCTTGGCTCCACGTGAGCGTGCCGAGAAGGTTATTGCGGTTGCACACCCGGATTACCGCCCGCTGCTGCAGGAATACTTCGATCGTGCGATGCAGAACAAGTTTGTTCACACCCCTCACGATCTGAAGACCGCGTTCGACTTCCAGATCAACTTCGCCGAGAAGGGTGACATGCGCGGTTAATAGCCGACATGTCTAACGGCCCCCGGCGGCCCGTAAGCCTGGTTTGAAACTAGATTCGCGGGCTGGGCGGGGGTCAGTTTCATATCAGCTGATCTTCGCGCTAGAATAGGTCAGCGTTGGGCCTTTAGCTCAGTTGGTAGAGCTACGGACTTTTAATCCGCAGGTCCCGGGTTCGAGCCCCGGAGGGCCCACAAACGGCGCAGCCCCCGTTCGCATTGAGCGGGGGCTGCTTTTTTACTTGCGAGGGTTGGCCAACGTCCATTCAGGGTCTAGGAGCGCCGGGGTGGGGAGCAGGGGCGGGTCGTAAGAGTAGCGCGCGGGGCGTACTAGCGGCGGCCTGGCGCCCCTCATGACCCCGCTGAAGGGAGGCCGGGGTGTTTGCCCCTAAAGAGCGGTGGCGGGGCCTTAAGGGGCGCTGGGGGTGATTCTTCGCGGCCACAGCTTCTGCGTGGCGGGCGCAGGGGAGTGTTGCCAATCTCGGGGCGTGCCTGAAATGGTTTAAAACGGGTGAATTTCTCATCGCTATCGGTAGGTATATGCGCTGGTTAAGGCGCGATTTTGTAACGGGGGAAACGTCAAGTATATTTTTGTAAGTCGCTGATACTCAATCGAGTAGCAGTTGGCGGGCCCCCATCGTCTAGTGGCCTAGGACGCCGCCCTTTCACGGCGGTAACACGGGTTCGAATCCCGTTGGGGGTACGAAGTTCAACCCCGGTTGTACTTCACTAAGTTAATAATGGCCCTGTGGCGCAGTTGGTTAGCGCGCCGCCCTGTCACGGCGGAGGTCGCGGGTTCAAGTCCCGTCAGGGTCGCAGTGGTTAAGCCCCGAGGTATCGAAATGAAAACGATGCCTCGGGGCTTCACGCTTTTCCGCGGCAGCTTGATTTCTAGGGCCCATCGCAGGCGTTACCAGACCTTCCCGTCCATCGTTGCAAACCGCAGGCGCAGGCGCCGTGAGCGCGCGACTGAGGAGCCGAATGCACCCAGGTAACCGTGGGCCGAGGGGCCAATTCCCGCGCGGCCGGATGGCGTGGATAGTGTTTACAGCGAGCAAAACGTGCAAGTTCCGTTCGATCTGGTGGTTTATCGGTGGTTTCTTGCAAGGATCGAACGTGATTGTTGCATTTGGCTCACTTACAAACGCAATCGGCCCCGGGACGGGCGGGCGGAAGCTAAGGGAGCTTCGCGCGGCCGGATGGCGTGGATAGTGTTTACGGCGAGCAAAACGTGCAAGTTCCGTTCGATCTGGTGGTTTATCGGTGGTTTCTTGCAAAGATCGAACGAGATTGTTGCATTTGGCTCACTTACAAACACAAACGACCCGGCACAGGCTTGCAGAAACCAGGAAAGCTCCGCGCGGCCTCCGCGGAGCGAAGGCAGCGGGCAACTGCGCTAGCCGTTGCCCGCTAGTTAATTTCGTGCCAATGCAGGGCCAGTTCGGACAGGTAAATCGCCAGGGCGGGGCCGATGACCAGGTAGAAGAACACAACCATCCCTAGCCCGGACGGAACAACCAGGGGTAGGCCGACCAGCACGACCCAGGGTAAGACGGCCATTGCGGTCTGGCCAAAGCGGCCAAAGCAGAATTGGACGCTTTGGGTAAAGCGCTGGGGGAAGGTCGCCTCGGGGGCCTGGGGCGCCGCTGCGTGGACCTCGGCTGCGTGGACCTCGGCTGCGCGGCCTTCCAGGTGGAAGAACCACTGGGTGATACCGGTAAACAACAATAGGCCTGATAACAGCGACGCCGTAAGGGCGATGCGGAGACCGGTGGATAGACCCGCGCGGTTGAAGACCACGAGCTCATAGAGGCCAAGCGCCACCAAAGCTAGCGCGATGATGCCCCAAGCAAACGCGGGGACGGGCCGGGAGAGCAGGTTGCGGATGAAGGTGCGGGCGGGGCGGGAGCCTTCCTCACGCACCATCTGGCCAATGACCTGGTGGGCCGTGCGTGCCGATAGCCCGACGGTAAAGACCGGGAAGCATGAAACCACAAACAAGACGTTGATGATGACCAAGTCCGCGGCCAACGATAATGCCGAATAGAACTTGGAGTCGGGGCTGAGAAATCTGGCCATGTAGGGTGCTCCTTGAGTCTCGGCAGTGGTGGGCAGCGAGCTTTTCGCGCCCGAGAAAGCTCTCCATGACCGTTACGTCACGGCAATTATCTTAGCGTGGCACGCACCAAACCCCGTCAACAGGTTGGAGCAGTCCCAAGCAACTGGGGCGGCGTTGATAGGCGATCTTCCGGACCGCTTTTAGCCGCGCTCCTGTTTAGACCGCGATGGGAAGCTTCGTGCGCGCATAGAAATGCTCCCCACTAGGTGCCGGATTTCTCAATCTAGCTCGTGGGGAGCGGTTCATGGTCGCGGATTGGTGAAGGATGGGCCCTATGCGCCGCGTTTAGCGGGCTTAGCCCTTCACCGCACCGGCGGCGACACCTTCGATGATGTGCTTCTGCGTGGATACGTAGAAGATGACGATCGGGATGATGGCCAGGACCAGCATCGCCATCATTGCACCCATGTCGCGGTTACCGTTGGAACCGACGAAGGACTGGATGACCACAGGAATGGTCTTGTACTGGGTGGACAGGCCAATGACCAGGTAGGGCAGGAGATAGTCGTTCCATACCCACATCGCATTGAGGATCGCCACGGTCACGGCCGTGGGCTTGAGCATCGGAAGAACGACCTTGAAGTAGTTCTGAATTGGCCCGCAGCCATCGATCATGGCGGCTTCTTCGATTTCGATTGGGATGGACTTGACGAAGCCGGCAAACATAAACACCGACAGGCCCGAACCGAAGCCCAGGTAGAGGACCACGATGCCGATCGGGTTATCCAGCTGCAGCATGTCGGCGATCTTGACCGTAGGGAACATCACCATCTGGAACGGGATGACCATGGACACTACGAACAGGTAATACAAAGCGTTGGTCCACCAGGTCTTGACGCGGGTGATGTAGTAGGCGGTCATCGCGGAGAAGAACACGATGGCGGCGACCGAAAGGATGGTGATCACGAATGACCACACGATGGCCCACAGGAAGCCCTGCTTCATCAGGCCAACGGCGAAGTTTTCAAGGCCAACGAAGATATCACCCAGTGGCAGGGAGAAGGGTTCGGAGGCGATGGCGAACTTCGATTTGAATGAGTTGATCAGGATGAAGAAGATGGGGCCCAAGAACACGACCGTAAAGAAGATCAATACCGCGTAGGTCAGGGTCTTCGCCGGGCCTGACATGCGGGCTTGGTTCGTGGGCTTCTTTGCGGTGACGGCCTTGCGGGCGCCGGCGGTCGCGTTGGGGTTGTTGGTTACAGGAATAGTCACGGCTTAGGCCTCAACTTCCTTGTTTCGGGTGGCGCGGAGCTGGAAGTACGCGATGGCGACCACAACTACCACGAAGATTACGGCCTTTGCCTGGCCCACGCCCTCAACGTTCATGCGGTTAAAGAGCGTGTTGACGATGTTGAGGGCAACCATTTCGGTTTCCCCGCCCGGGGCACCATTGGTCAGTGCCAGGTTTTGGTCGAAGAGTTTAAACGAGTTGGCCAGGGTCAAAAACAGGCAGATGGTAATCGAGGGCATGACCATCGGGATCGTCACGTGGCGCAGCATTTCCCACTTGTTAACCCCGTCGAGCTCGGCGGCCTCGATCAGTTCAGGTGGGACGTTTTGCAGGCCGGCGATGTAGATGATCATCATGTAGCCAATCATCTGCCAGTTGATCAGGATGATGAGGCCGATGTAGCCGTACTTCCAGTCGGCGACGATGGTGGTGCCGTATTTAGCCAGGACCGCGTTGATCATCGACTGCCAGGTGTAACCCAGCACGATGCCGCCGATCAGGTTCGGCATGAAAAATACGGTGCGGAAGAAGTTCGTGCCGCGCAGCTTTCGGGTGAGAATCCACGCCAGCGCGAAGGCGAAGATGTTGACGGTGATGACGGAAACAATGACTACCAGCACCGTGAAACCGAAGGAGGAAATGAATCCTTCGCGGGCCGAGAATGCCTGCTTGTAGTTGGCGATGCCAACCCATTTGGCGTTTGTGATCGTCGTGAACTTCGTAAAGGACAGGAAAAGTCCGACAAAGAACGGAACTAGGAATGCGATCAAGAACGCCAGCAGGGTCGGCAGCACGAATACTGGGAAGTATTTCTTGAGGGTTGCTTGCATGGCTTTGCCTTACTGCGTTTGAAGATTTGAGTGAGGTGGCTCCTCCAGCTACCGCACGGAGTCGCTGAACATGTGGCCAGTCACCGCGTGCCCCGCGCGGCCGAGGCCACCTGGCCCCGCCCGTGGCTGGCAACAATGAACTATGCGGTAGCTGGACGCCCCACCTCCGCCGGGCCCGCCGCCATGGTGCCGCGGGCCCGGAAGGGGGAGACGAAGGAGGTAATTACCCGTTTAAGCTTGGGGACCTAAAGGCTTAGGAGCCCCAGTTGGTTTCCTTTTCCGCGGTCCAGGAATCGGAGAACTGGGAAACAACCTGATCCCACTCCATGTTGCCGGATGCGTACTGGGCCAGCGCCTGGCCAAAGTCATCCTTGAACTGCTGGGATGGGAAGTACTGGAAGGCCCAAGGGATGGTGGTTACCTCGTCGTTGGAGATGGCCTCCTGCACCTGCTGCGCCAGTGGATCTGCAGGGGTGTCTTCCTCGGTGTAGGAAGAGAATGGGGCGATGAAGCCTAGGTCTTCAACCACGTGGGTCTTGCCGGCGTCGGAGGTAAACAGCCAGTCGACGAAGTCCTTGGTGGCCTGCTGGTCTTCCTCGGAGGCGTTGGCGTTGATAGCGAGGTAGTTCTCGGTGCCGACGTTGAGCCCGTAGTCACCCTCGTTAGGAAGGCCCATGTACATAGGCATGAACTTGATCTTGTCTTCCTTGACAACGTTGCCGTCAACCTCGGAAATCTGGGACCATGCCCAGTTGCCGTTTTGAACCATGGCGACCTTGCCCTGTGCGAACTCGGCCATGGAATCGGTGACGTTCTTGGATGGGGTCAGGGATGGCTCGACGGTGGAGTTGTTCAGGTACAGGTCGAAGAGGTTCTTGTATTCCTCGTTGTACTTGAACTCAACGTTAGTGGAGTCCTCGACGCCCTGGTCTTCCAGCTCGTTCCAGATTGGGGCGTTAGCCAGGTGGGTCTGCCAGCGCCAGTCCTCGCCGGTGGCCAGGGAGGTTGCGGCGAAGGTGCCCTCGATGCCCAGCTCATCCTTCTTGGACTGCATGTCCTCGGCGACTTCCTTGAGCTTGTCGAAGGAGTCGATTTCCTCGGTGGAGGCTACCTTTGCGCCGTCCGTGGCGAAGTACTTGTCGAAGATCTCTTCGTTGTAGATGAGGCCAAAGCCCTCAACCGCGAACGGAACGCCCAGGATTTCGCCGTTATCGCCGGTCAGGGCGGGGACGTCTTCGTTGAGCTGGTTGGCGATTTCGGTGCCGGTCAGGTCAGCCATGTAGTCCTTCCAGGTGATGAGGCCCGCTGGGCCGTTGACCTGGAACAGGGTTGGGGCTTCACTCTTGCCGATTTCGGCCTTCAGCGTCTGCTCATAGCTGCCGGATGCTGCGGTAACGACCTTGACTTCGGTGCCGGTCTCAGCGGTGTACTCCTCGGCGATCTTCTGGTAGGCGGCCTCCTGCTCAGGCTTGAAGTTCAGGAAGTAAACGGAGCCGGCGTCATCACCTCCCCCGCTGGAGTCAGAACATGCAACCAGGCTTCCGGCTGCAAGGACGGTCGCTGCGGTCAGCGATACGAATCGGTTGAAACGCTTCATCGTTTCCTCTTCTTTCTGGTTGGCCGACCCTAGTGGCTGACCTGCGTTACGACGCTACAACCAGCGGGTCGAGGCAACTGACATTAAGAAATCTGTCATGGGCAAAACCAAAAGACAGCGGTGTACCCCTGTTAACTATGGCTTGTTCATCGCCGCCGAGGTTATGCCCTGCGTCACAACGTTTGCCATAGGTAACCGGTATAACCCCTATTGTCTCCGATCAACCGGCAAACCCGTGATTCCAGCCCCTCAAACAGGGGTAGGTGGGTATCAACTACGAACGCTTCAGTGGAAATTGGGACTGGAGTGACAGGTAAACGTTGGGATTGTGTTTTTATTCAATCGAGGATTCGCGCCGGCCTGATGGTTGGGGATCGGCGGATGCTGCTCACGGCGTACCGGGGCCAAACAACCGCGCTTCGTCGCGGTGGTGGGGCAGCACGGTGCCGAAGTATGATTCCGCGGCCTCGCGAAGGCCAACGTAGTCTTGGGCTGCCTCTGAAAGGAACCACTTGTGGTCCAGTATCTCGTGGAAGATCTGGGCCGGCTCCAGCTTTCCCTTGAGTTCGTCGGGGATGGCCGCGATTGTCGGTTCGTATTCTTCAATCATCCAGCGATAGGCCACCGCGGATAGGTCCTCGGCGTCGCGGCCGTAGCCCTGCGGTGATGGCGAGACCGCCGCGTAGGTCCTAATCGAATTGAGCAGGCGGCGGGCCTGGCCCTCTTCCACCTCTAGTCCGGTCAGGCGAAGCAGCTGGCGGTGGTTGTGACCGGCGTCGACGACCGCCGGACGGATGTTTACCTTTCGCCGGGCTGAGTCCTTGACGACGGATAGTTCGCCCACGTCAAAGCCCAATTCTCCCAGGCGATTGATGCGTTCGCTCACGCGCCAATATTCGCATTCATCTACGGATTGCTCCGCGGTGAGCTCATCCCAGAGCTCAAGGTAGTTGCGTTCTAACTGGTTACCCAGGGCGATGACGTCTACGTCGGCGTCCATGATGCCGCCGCCCTGCAGGTCCATCATTTCGCCGATGATATTTACCCGGGCGATCTCAAGGTCGTGCAGCCGGCGCGAGCGTGACAAGGTGGGCTGAATCTCGCCAGTTTCGGCGTCGACCAAATACGCCGAAAAGGTATCCGCGTCGCGGCGAAAGAGCGTATTGGACAGGGATACGTCTCCCCAATAGAAGTTCAGCAGGTGCAGGCGAACCATCAACACCGCCAGCGACTGCATGAGCTTGCCGGCCACATCCATCTGGATATCCTGGGAAAAAATTTCCCGATAGGGCAGGGAGAACTCCAGGTGCTCGGTGACTAGGGCGGCGGTGAGTTCGCCGTCTTCTTCTTCGGTGGGCACACGGCCAGTGATAACCGCCACCGGGGTGACGGAGGGCGCGCCCAGCCGCTGCAATTCCCGCAGCATGCGGAACTCATGGTGGGCGACGCGCACGCCGATTTCCTTGACCGCCACGATTCCGCGTTGCAGGCCGATGAAGCGGACCACGTGACGGGAAATACCCCGTGGGAGGGCCTCGATGAGATCATCGGGCCACTGCTCCAGCGGGGTGTCCCATGGCAGCGGAATCAGCTCCGAGGCGTACGTCGACGAAGAGATGTTCATCGATTCCGACATGGCCGAACTTCCTTGCGCATACTGCTTTTAGGTCACTTAGGGCACTGCCCGAGGGGCGAAAACCTTAAGGTAGCCGCTTTCCGGTAGCGGCGGAGAAGTTGTGCTGGCCGCCCTCGGCAATGCGCGCGTAGACCACGGTGCCAGGCTCGGGTGCGACGTTGGGCAGGGCGCGGACCACAATTTGGCCCTCCGATTCTGCCTCGGAGTCCTCCGGATTCGAACCCAAAACCCCGTCCCCGACCAGCGTGCCGTAGAGGTAAGAATCAGAACCTAGTTCCTCCACGAAGTTGAGCTTTAGTGGGATGATGCTTGAGCCGGTCTGGGTGCCATCCTGGACTACTTCCAGGGCCTCCGGGCGGAAGCCGATGACGATCTTGCCACCATCTTCTGGCGTCATCGCCGCGACGGTCTCTGGGGAGAGCTGAATGCGGGCTTCGCCGTTCGTCGCTACCCCATTGGCGTCGACATTGAATGTTCCCAGGTTCATTGCCGGGGATCCGATGAAGCCCGCGACGAACACGTTCTGTGGGTGATCGTAGAGCTCACGAGGGGTGCCGACCTGCTGCAGGACGCCGTCTTTAAGCACGGCGATTCGGTCGCCCATGGTGAGGGCCTCGGTCTGATCGTGCGTGACATAGACCGTGGTCACTCCGAGCTTCTTCTGGAGCGCTGCGATCTGCGTGCGGGTCTGCACGCGCAGCTTGGCGTCCAGGTTGGACAGCGGCTCATCCATCAGGAACACCTGGGGGTTACGCACGATTGCGCGTCCCATGGCAACGCGCTGGCGCTGTCCGCCGGAGAGCGCCTTTGGCTTTCGGTCGAGGTATTCCACCAAGCCGAGGGTTTTCGCGGCCTCCTCCACACGGGCGTTGATGTCCTCTGGGGATTCGCCCGCGATCTTGAGCGCGAATCCCATGTTTTCCCGCACCGTCATGTGCGGGTACAGGGCGTAGTTCTGGAAGACCATCGCGATGTCGCGATCGCGTGGCGGCACCTTTGTCACGTCGCGGTCGCCGATGCTGATTGAGCCCTCGGTAACTTCCTCCAGGCCGGCCAGCATGCGCAGTGTGGTGGACTTGCCGCAGCCCGACGGCCCGACGAGGACCAGGAATTCGCCGTCGGCGATTTCCAAATCGAACTGATCGACGGACGGGCGCGATGCCCCCGGGTAGACCAGTGTTGCTTTATTGAATGTCACAGTTGCCATGAGTTTTCCTTACATCGGCAGGTACGTGCCGAACGATCCGAGTGTTGGGAAACGGGCATGCCCCGCTCACTCCGCTTAATGTTACACGCACATCCCCAAACAATTAGGGCTGGCTTCACACCGCGTCCACGGCGTAACGCGAATCACTGGAGGTGGGGTAGGGGAAGTGGCTTTTGCCTGTGAGGGGCTGAACCAAGGGCCTGCGCTCGTTGCGCACTAGCGGCGGCAGGGGGTCTTAAAGACGCCCAAAATGGGGGTGTGAAGTGCTGATTTGTGGCATTGCGATGGTGGTGTGTAGAGTTACTATCCGTGCCAAGCGCACGACAAATTAATAAGGCCCTGTGGCGCAGTTGGTTAGCGCGCCGCCCTGTCACGGCGGAGGTCGCGGGTTCAAGTCCCGTCAGGGTCGCCAGGATTACCTCTTGTTAGGTGGTCTGAGGCCAGATAGCTCAGTCGGTAGAGCACACGCCTGAAAAGTGTGGGGTCGCCAGTTCGATCCTGGCTCTGGCCACATTAAAGCTCCTTCTTCGGAAGGAGCTTTTTTGGTTTTGGCGCCGCCCCCGGCCGGTGGCGGGTAGATTACGCCGTATGACTGGAAATAACGCAGGTGCAAATGAAGAGATCTCCGTCGCCCATCAGGCGGATAAATCCCGGTACGTACTCACGGTGGGTGGCCAAGAGGCCGGAGTAGCCGAATACGTAGACACGGATAGCTACCGCGAATTCAACCACACGGTGATTTACCCTGAGTTTCGCGGCCGCGGTCTCAGCGCGCCGCTGATCAAGGGGGCGCTCGATGCAAGCAGGCAGCTCAATACGCCTATTAAGCCATCGTGTTCCGCCGTGGCGGCGTTCATCGAGAAGAATCCTGAATACGCGACGCTTGTAAAATAGGCGAGCGCTAACCGTATCGCCAGCAAAACGCACGCAGCGCGGCCCTAGGAGCAACTGAGGCTGTCCTAGGGCCGCGCTGGTGTTTGTCACGCCGCCGGTGTGGGCTACCTAGATGTAGTAATCGGGGTCAACCAGCTTGATGCATTCATCTGGCTTGCGGGGGCGGTTGGTTGCCGGAATGCCCGTGGCAATGTGGTTGGCAGGTACTTCCTTGGTGACCACCGCATTGGCCCCAATCGCGGAGCCCTCGCCGATGATGATGGGGCCAAGTACTTTGGCGCCGGCGCCCACGGTCACGTTGTCCCTAAGGGTGGGGTGGCGTTTTGTTTGGGTCAGCACCTGACCGCCCAGGGTGACGCCGTGGTAGAGCATCACTCCGTCGCCAATCTCGGCGGTCTCACCGATGACAATGCCCATGCCGTGGTCGATGAAGAACCGGCGGCCAATGGTGGCGCCGGGGTGAATCTCAATGCCGGTGAAGAAGCGGGTCGCTTGCGCAAGGATGCGAGCGGGACCTTTCAGCCCCTTCTTCCAGAGCTTGTGCGCCACGCGATGTGACCAGATAGCGTGCAGGCCGGAATAAACCACGGCATTTTCCACGTCGCCACGGGCGGCAGGGTCGTGTTCCCGGGCGTTGGCCAGATCCTCGCGGATCGTCTTTATGATGCTGACGAAACTCATAAGCGTCTATCCTAGCGCCCGTTTCATAAACGGGCATAGATATGGATAACGCCCACCAGCCGCGCGCTGGGCGTAACTGGCAGGCGTCAAACGGTAGGGGTCTAGGCCTCGCGGATATCGTCGTACAGGACGGTGGAGATGTAGCGCTCGCCGAAGTCTGGGAGGACTACGACGATGGTCTTGCCCTTGTACTCCTCCCGGGCCGCAAGCTTCAGCGCCGCGGATACGTTAGCGCCAGCGGAGATGCCGACGAGCAGGCCTTCGTCGGTAGCCAACTTGCGGGAGGTCTCGATGGATTCCTCGCTGGTAGCGGTGAGAACCTCGGTCAAAAGCCCGCGGTCCAGTACCTCGGGGACGAAGTTGGCGCCGATGCCCTGAATCTTGTGTGGGCCAGCCTTGCCCTCGGTCAGCAGTGGGGAATCCGCGGGCTCCACGCCGATGAGCTTTACGTCCGGGTTCTTCTCGCGCAGGTAACGGCCAACGCCGCTAATGGTGCCGCCGGTGCCGATGCCGGCGACGAACGCGTCAACCTGGCCCTCAGCGTCATCCCAGATCTCAGGACCCGTGGTCTTGTAGTGAATCTCCGGGTTAGCCTTGTTGGCGAACTGGGAAGCCATGATTGCGTTCTCGGTATTAGCCAGGATTTCATTGGCCTTATCAACCGCGCCCTGCATGCCGGCGGAACCTGGGGTTAGGACGATCTCTGCACCGTAGGCGCGGAGCAGTACCTTGCGCTCGTTAGACATGGTCTCAGGCATGGTCAAGATAACGTTGTAGCCTAGGGCCGCGCCGGCGAAGGCCAACGCAATACCGGTGTTGCCGGAGGTTGCCTCAACGATGGTGCCGCCCGGCTTGAGCTCACCGGACTCTACCGCGGCCTCGATGATGGCCTTGCCAATACGGTCCTTAACGGAGTTAGCCGGGTTGAAGGACTCGACCTTGACCAGGATGTTTGCATCCAGGCCCTCGGTGAGGGAGTTGAGGCGGACCAATGGGGTGCCGCCGATGGTATCAAGAATGTTGTTGTACGTAGCCATGTTTTAGGGCTCCTTCTAACGATGATTATTTAGGGCCATTCCCCTTGCAGATGGGGAACTGGCCGTCACATTTAGACAACCCTACACTAGCAATATAGACAGCTCAGTTCGCAAAGAATAGACAGAATTTTATTCAGCGCTGGTCAGCGGTCGTTACATGGCGAAGTTAAATGTTTACTGTCAATCATCTGGGTTGGAAGTCGGCGAGCCTCGTGCGGTGTTCCGGATTTCGTTCCGTTCGGTAGCACGATTTGGAGTTTTACGCGTGCGGGGGTTTAGGATTACCCCCGTATGCCGCTATAGTTGCGGGAAAAGTGTTGAATCCCCGCCGTCGATGAGGGTGGGGAAGGGTACACCTGCTTGGGTACCCCCGAATAGGAGAACGTCATGGACTCACACCGCATTAAGGATGACGATGAAGCCGTGCGCGCAGCACTGTCTTCCCTAAAAACCGCCACCGGTATCCCGGTCACCATGTATGCCACTCTGCTTTCGGATAACCGTCTGCAGATTACCCAGTGGATTGGCTTGCGCACCCCGGCGCTCCAGAACTTAGTTATTGACGCGGGCGTGGGCGTTGGCGGCCGCGTTATCGCTACGCGTCGTGCGGTGGGCGTTTCTGACTACGCTCGCGCCAATACCATTTCGCACGAGAATGACCGCGTCATTCAGGATGAGGGCCTGCATTCCATCGTGGCTGTTCCGGTCATTGTCCAGCGTGAGATCCGCGGTGTGCTCTACGTGGGCGTGCATTCTCCGGTCCGCCTCGGGGACAAGGTCATCGAGGAGGTCACCATGACCGCCCGCAGCCTGGAACAGGACTTGGCGGTTAACTCGGCGCTGCGTCGGGCGGATGGCGGCAAGGCCGGCGCTCGCGGCGGCCACGCGATGAATGGTGCGGAGTGGGAGCAGGTGCGTTCCACCCACTCCAAGCTGCGGATGCTGGCAAACCGCGTGGAAGATGAGGATCTGCGCAAGGAGCTTGAATCCCTGTGCGATCAGATGGTCTCCCCGGTTCGCGTCAAGCAGTCCACGAAGCTGTCCGCCCGTGAGCTCGATGTTCTATCGTGCGTGGCGCTGGGCCATACCAACGTGGAGGCAGCGGAAGAGATGGGTATCGGTGCGGAGACCGTCAAGTCTTATCTGCGTTCCGTGATGCGCAAACTTGGCGCCCATACCCGCTACGAAGCGGTCAATGCGGCTCGCCGCATCGGCGCACTGCCGTGACGCGATTTAAGCCGGATTCAACTCCGGTGTGAGTGTGCGCGCCTAGATGGGTAACGTGGTGGGGGTGAAAGACTACTTTACTGTCGCTGGAGGCGCCCGCTTGCAGGGCACTGTCAAGGTTGATGGCGCCAAGAATTCTGTCCTAAAGCTCATGGGGGCGGCCCTTCTCGCGGAGGGCACCACCACCCTGACCAATTGCCCGGACATCCTGGATGTTCCTTTCATGAAGAAGGTGCTTGAGGGGCTTGGGTGCGAGGTTGACTACCAGGGGGATACGGTCACCATTGACACCCCTGCGCAGTTGCGGTCCGACGCCGACTTCGACGCCGTCCGCCAATTCCGTGCGTCCGTCTGCGTCCTGGGCCCGTTGACCGCCCGTTGCGGCCGCGCCAAGGTTGCGCTGCCCGGCGGTGACGCCATTGGTAACCGCCCCCTAGACATGCATCAATCCGGTCTGGAAAAGATGGGCGCACGCACCTACATCGAGCACGGTGCGGTGGTCGCCGAGGCCGAAAGTCTGCACGGCGCCCGCATCAAGCTGGATTTCCCGTCCGTGGGCGCCACGGAAAACATCCTCACCGCCGCCGTCCTCGCCGAAGGAACCACGGTGCTGGATAACGCCGCGCGCGAACCCGAGATTGTTGACCTTTGCGACATGCTGGTCTCGATGGGGGCGAAGATTGAGGGCGCGGGCACGTCCACCATCACCATCGAGGGCGTGGACAAGCTCAAGCCAACCCAGCATGAGGTTATCGGTGACCGCATCGTGGCTGGCACATGGGCGTATGCCGCCGTGATGACCCAGGGTGATATCACCGTCACGGGAATCGCGCCGCGCCACCTGCACCTGCCGCTGGAGAAGCTCAAGTCAGCGGGCGCGCAGGTTGAGACCTATGAGCATGGATTCCGCGTGCGCATGGACCGCCGCGCTAAGGCGGTGGATTACCAGACCCTTCCTTTCCCGGGATTCCCAACGGACCTGCAGCCGATGGCCATCGGCCTGTCCGTGGTAGCCGAAGGCACCTCAATCATCACCGAAAACGTCTTTGAATCGCGGTTCCGTTTCGTCGACGAACTGCTGCGCCTGGGCGCCGACGCGCAGGTCGATGGCCACCACGTGGTCATTCGCGGTCAGGAGAGCCTGTCTTCCACGCACGTCTGGAGCTCCGATATCCGTGCCGGCGCCGGCCTGGTGCTTGCGGCCTTGTGCGCTGATGAGACCACCACCGTTCATGACGTTTTCCATATCGACCGTGGTTATCCGGCTTTTGTGGAGAAGCTGAATGCTCTGGGTGCTCGCGTGGAGCGTCATCGGGAGGAAACTCTCTACTAGCTACTAGCGCAGAGCGGGTAGCGGTTTAAACTTCATTTTTATCCCCATGTTGAGTGCTTTAAAAAGCGTGTTTGACGTGGGGATTTGTGTTTGTTTGTGTGGGTGTGTAACTTTATCTGAGTCAGCGCGACCGACAGCGCCCCACAGGGAAGAGGTTCTCTGGAGTGTGGCGGTAGGAAAACGGGCGGTGGCAACAATAATTTTCTAGCTCGTGTGAGTTTCGCTTGCGCCTTGTGCGGTGCGGGTGGATGAGCGCGTGGCAATGATGTTTGAGAACTCAATAGTGTGCCAATGTACTTATTTTTTCTGCAATGGTTTGTGTTGTGGTTGGTTTGTTTGTGCTGGCTGGGCTTGTGTGGTCTGGTTGGTTGGTGTGTGCCGGGTGGCGTGTTTCGATATGTGCGTCACTGTAAATAATGAATATTGTTTATCGGCTATCACTTGGATGAATCGCTGCAATCTTCGATTGCACGGCCAAGCCTGCTTTGACCCCGTCGGGTAATGGGTTTGGTTGATTTTTCTTTAGTAATAGTAATTTTGGTCAGCTTTTCAATGAGCGTGAGCTTGTTGAATAAGTTTGTCTTTATTTTTTGTTAGGTATTGGGCTTTTCACGGCCTTGAATCTTTTTCTTATAGAGATTTTTGTGGAGAGTTTGATCCTGGCTCAGGACGAACGCTGGCGGCGTGCTTAACACATGCAAGTCGAACGGAAAGGCTTCTAGCTTGCTAGAGGTACTCGAGTGGCGAACGGGTGAGTAACACGTGGGTGATCTGCCCCTAACTTCGGGATAAGCTTGGGAAACTGGGTCTAATACCGGATAGGACCATGCTTTAGTGTGTGTGGTGGAAAGTTTTTTCGGTTAGGGATGAGCCCGCGGCCTATCAGCTTGTTGGTGGGGTAATGGCCTACCAAGGCGTCGACGGGTAGCCGGCCTGAGAGGGTGTACGGCCACATTGGGACTGAGATACGGCCCAGACTCCTACGGGAGGCAGCAGTGGGGAATATTGCACAATGGGCGGAAGCCTGATGCAGCGACGCCGCGTGGGGGATGACGGCCTTCGGGTTGTAAACTCCTTTCGCCAGGGACGAAGCGTTATGTGACGGTACCTGGATAAGAAGCACCGGCTAACTACGTGCCAGCAGCCGCGGTAATACGTAGGGTGCGAGCGTTGTCCGGAATTACTGGGCGTAAAGAGCTCGTAGGTGGTTTGTCGCGTCGTCTGTGAAATTCCGGGGCTTAACTCCGGGCGTGCAGGCGATACGGGCATAACTTGAGTGCTGTAGGGGAGACTGGAATTCCTGGTGTAGCGGTGAAATGCGCAGATATCAGGAGGAACACCGATGGCGAAGGCAGGTCTCTGGGCAGTAACTGACGCTGAGGAGCGAAAGCATGGGTAGCGAACAGGATTAGATACCCTGGTAGTCCATGCCGTAAACGGTGGGCGCTAGGTGTAGGGGGCTTCCACGTCTTCTGTGCCGTAGCTAACGCATTAAGCGCCCCGCCTGGGGAGTACGGCCGCAAGGCTAAAACTCAAAGGAATTGACGGGGGCCCGCACAAGCGGCGGAGCATGTGGATTAATTCGATGCAACGCGAAGAACCTTACCTGGGCTTGACATATACAGGACTGGTGCAGAGATGTATCTTCCCTTGTGGTCTGTATACAGGTGGTGCATGGTTGTCGTCAGCTCGTGTCGTGAGATGTTGGGTTAAGTCCCGCAACGAGCGCAACCCTTGTCTTATGTTGCCAGCACGTTATGGTGGGGACTCATGAGAGACTGCCGGGGTTAACTCGGAGGAAGGTGGGGATGACGTCAAATCATCATGCCCCTTATGTCCAGGGCTTCACACATGCTACAATGGTCGGTACAACGCGTTGCGACATCGTGAGGTGGAGCTAATCGCTGAAAGCCGGCCTTAGTTCGGATTGGGGTCTGCAACTCGACCCCATGAAGTCGGAGTCGCTAGTAATCGCAGATCAGCAACGCTGCGGTGAATACGTTCCCGGGCCTTGTACACACCGCCCGTCACGTCATGAAAGTTGGTAACACCCGAAGCCAGTGGCTCAAACTCGTTAGGGAGCTGTCGAAGGTGGGATCGGCGATTGGGACGAAGTCGTAACAAGGTAGCCGTACCGGAAGGTGCGGCTGGATCACCTCCTTTCTAAGGAGCATTTATTTTTTGCCTGCAGTTGCAGGTCCCGCACAGTGATGTGTGGGTGCGTATTGAGTAGGCGAGTGTTCTACTGTGCGCGTATTTTTTTAATCGGGTGGAGACACACCACACGATGAACATGTCAACCATTGTGCGGCATGAAGTGTTGTGGAAAAGATTGTTAAATGTATGTTGGTGCATTGTTGGGTGTCTGGGGCATTATTGTTCCTGGTTTAACCCCGCTAGAGTAACGGCGCGCATGACACGTTTGTGTGTGGTTGTTGTGTGGTGGGGGTGTTGTGTGAGAACTGTATAGTGGACGCGAGCATCCACCGCGCTGGCACATGATTGTGTGTTGGTGTGGTGAGTGTATATTTCTTTATTCTTTTTGTGTTTTGTGTAGTTCACCGCGCATTACATGGCTTCCTGCTTTTTGGTGGGGGGTTGTGTGGTGTGCGTTGTGTGTTCGTTATGAAGGGCGCATGGTGGATGCCTTGGCATGCTAAGCCGATGAAGGACGTGAAAGGCTGCGTTAAGCCTCGGGGAGTTGTCAATTAAGCGTTGATCCGAGGATGTCCGAATGGGGAAACCTACTTGTCGTTATGGGCAGGTACCTGCAAGTGAATTCATAGCTTGTGTGGGGGTAACGCGGGGAAGTGAAACATCTCAGTACCCGTAGGAAGAGAAAATAATAATGATTCTGCTAGTAGTGGCGAACGAACGTGGATGAGGCTAAACCGTGTGTGTGTGATACTTGACAGGGGTTGCGCATGCGGTGTTGTGGGCCTAGGCGTATCACAGCTGTTGATGTGGTGCCATATTGGATGATTGTTAGTTGAAGTGGTTTGGAATGACCCGCCGGAGAAGGTGAGAGCCCTGTAGGTGAAGGTGATTATCGTGTGGTTGTCTAGTTGCCCGAGTAGCAGCGGGCTCGTGGAATCTGCTGTGAATCTGCCGGGACCACCCGGTAAGCCTAAATACTTAGCGTGACCGATAGTGGATAGTACCGTGAGGGAATGGTGAAAAGTACCCCGGGAGGGGAGTGAAATAGTTCCTGAAACCATGTGCTTACAATCCGTCAGAGACCGTGAGTGTGGTTGATGGCGTGCCTTTTGAAGAATGAGCCTGCGAGTCAGCGGCATGTCGCGAGGTTAACCCGTGTGGGGTAGCCGTAGGGAAACCGAATCCTAATAAGGGTGTATGTAGTGGCATGTCCTGGACCCGAAGCGGGGTGATCTACCCATGGCCAGTGTGAAGCGATGGTAAGACGTCGTGGAGGCGCGAACCCACGTAGGTTGAAAACTGCGGGGATGAGCTGTGGGTAGGGGTGAAAGGCCAATCAAACTCCGTGATAGCTGGTTCTCCCCGAAATGCATTTAGGTGCAGCGTCGTATTAGCTTGTTGGAGGTAGAGCTACTGGTTGATTGAGCGGGACTACAATCTTAGCAATGTCAGCCAAACTCCGAATGCCAGCAATGTGGTGTACGGCAGTGAGACTGTGGGGGATAAGCTTCATAGTCGAAAGGGAAACAGCCCAGATCGCCGGTTAAGGCCCCTAAGGGTGTGCTAAGTGGAAAAGGATGTGGGATCGCGAAGACAGCCAGGAGGTTGGCTTAGAAGCAGCCATCCTTGAAAGAGTGCGTAATAGCTCACTGGTCGAGTGGTTCCGCGCCGACAATGTAGTGGGGCTCAAGCACACCGCCGAAGCCGCGGCAATATTTTTATATTGGGTAGGGGAGCGTCGTGTACTGCGTTGAAGCGTTACCGTAAGGCGGCGTGGAGTGTATACGAGTGAGAATGCAGGCATGAGTAACGAATTGAACAGTGAGAATCTGTTCCGCCGGATGACTAAGGGTTCCTGGGTCAAGTTCGTCTTCCCAGGGTGAGTCGGGACCTAAGGCGAGGCCGACAGGCGTAGTCGATGGACAACCAGTTGATATTCTGGTACCCGTAAACACGCGCCCATGGTAAAGCAGTGATACTAACCACCCACAATGTTTCCCGCCTTACTCTTTGAGTAGGTGGGTTACTGCGTGCGTGGGGCCTAAACTGTGGTCCAAGCGATGGGGTGACACAGGAGGGTAGCCAAGCCACTTATTGGATTGTTGGTGTAAGCGTGTAGCCGATGGTGTAGGCAAATCCGCACCTGGTAGGTCAGACGTGACGCATAGCCCTAAACAGGGTGAAGTTGGTGATCCCATGCTGTCGAGAAAAGCCTCTAGCGATGTGTGTTTATGGCCCGTACCCCAAACCGACACAGGTAGTCAGGTTGAAAATACTAAGGCGTTCGGGTGAACTGTGGTTAAGGAACTCGGCAAAATGCCCCCGTAACTTCGGGAGAAGGGGGACCACACGAGGTGACAACCCATGCGGTTGAAAGCGTTGTGTGGTCGCAGAGAATAGAGGGAAGCGACTGTTTATCAAAAACACAGGTCCATGCGAAGACGTTAAGTTGATGTATATGGACTGACGCCTGCCCGGTGCTGGAAGGTTAAGAGGACCGGTTAGAAACCTTTGGTTTCGAAGCTGAGAATTTAAGCCCCAGTAAACGGCGGTGGTAACTATAACCATCCTAAGGTAGCGAAATTCCTTGTCGGGTAAGTTCCGACCTGCACGAATGGCGTAACGACTTCCCTGCTGTCTCAACCACAGGCCCGGTGAAATTGCACTACGAGTAAAGATGCTCGTTACGCGCGGCAGGACGAAAAGACCCCGGGACCTTCACTATAGCTTGGTATTGGTATTCGGTTCGGTTTGTGTAGGATAGGTGGGAGACTATGAAACCGTCACGCCAGTGATGGCGGAGTCGTTGTTGAAATACCACTCTGATCGGATTGGATACCTTAACCTTGGCCCATGATCTGGGTTGGGGACAGTGCCTGGTGGGTAGTTTAACTGGGGCGGTTGCCTCCCAAAAAGTAACGGAGGCGCCCAAAGGTTCCCTCAGCCTGGTTGGCAATCAGGTGGTGAGTGTAAGTGCACAAGGGAGCTTGACTGTGAGAGAGACATCTCGAGCAGGGACGAAAGTCGGGACTAGTGATCCGGCACCAACTTGTGGATGTGGTGTCGCTCAACGGATAAAAGGTACCCCGGGGATAACAGGCTGATCTTCCCCAAGAGTCCATATCGACGGGATGGTTTGGCACCTCGATGTCGGCTCGTCGCATCCTGGGGCTGGAGTAGGTCCCAAGGGTTGGGCTGTTCGCCCATTAAAGCGGCACGCGAGCTGGGTTCAGAACGTCGTGAGACAGTTCGGTCTCTATCCGCCGCGCGCGTTGAAACTTGAAAAAGGCTGTCCCTAGTACGAGAGGACCGGGACGGACGTACCTCTAGTGTGCCAGTTGTTCCGCCAGGAGCACCGCTGGTTGGCTACGTACGGAAGGGATAACCGCTGAAAGCATCTAAGCGGGAAGCCTGTTTTAAGATGAGGTTTCATTCGAGGTCCCCTAAAGACTATGGGGTTGATAGGCCAGACATGGAAGCATCGCAAGATGTGAAGTCTACTGGTACTAATAGACCAAAACAAACACTTATAAACAACACAAACACCAAAAACTAGAAACACGCACGCCGTGCACGCGTCCACTATGCAGTATCTGACACAACACCAGGCCAGCACACACATGTGCCCCGGTGACTTGTCGGTGGTCAATAGCGGCAGGGAAACGCCCGGACCCATTCCGAACCCGGAAGCTAAGCCTGCCCGCGCTGATGGTACTGCAACCGGGAGGTTGTGGGAGAGTAAGTTACCGCCGACACCAAACATAAACAACTACATAAGCGACGAAAAAGCGCCGGTAGCCATTACGGTTACCGGCGCTTTCTTCGATCTTAGAACAAAAGCGCGGTTCTGGCTGCCTGGGCTCTGCATTACCAGATGAAAATGCTTAGAAGGCATGGCGGGTTTCAGCCAGGGTTCGCTTCCTGCCTCTTAGGCGCGGTTTAAAAACGGGGTGATCTCTCTCAGCTTGGCCACATTGTTTTCCCTACTAGCCTGCAACAACGTAGTGTTAGCTGGGTAGCGCATTGACTAAACAATGCTGAATTTTCAACGCCACCATTTCCTTGGAAGAGAGCCCATGACTGAGCAGAATTCTGCCGAAGCAGTTCAGCTATCCCCATCAACGAAGCCCGCCGCGGCGCGAGCGGTAGACCTTTTCAAGCAGTACGGTCAGGGGGAGACTGCGGTAACAGCCTTGGACCACGTCAACATCGAATTTGCCCGTAACGAATTTACGGCAATCATGGGTCCGTCCGGTTCGGGCAAGTCTACGCTTATGCACACCATGGCGGGCCTGGATTCCGCAACCTCCGGCTCCGCCTACATCGGTGAGACGGACATGTCAGGTCTCACCGATAAGGAAATTACTAACCTGCGCCGCGACCGCCTGGGCTTTATTTTCCAGTCCTTTAACCTGGTGCCTACCCTTAACGCGGCCGAGAACATTACCCTGCCCACTGACATCGCCGGCAAGAAGGTGGATAAGGAATGGTTCGATGAGGTAACCAACCGGCTCGGCCTTTCGAAGCGGCTCACTCACCGCCCCGCGGAACTTTCGGGCGGCCAGCAGCAGCGCGTGGCATGCGCGCGAGCGTTGGTCTCGCGGCCCGAGATTATTTTCGGTGATGAGCCAACCGGCAACCTGGATTCCAATTCCTCCGCGGAGGTCCTGGATATTCTGCGCACCGCGGTGGATCAGGATGATCAGACCGTGGTGATTGTTACCCACGACGCCAAGGCGGCATCGTACGCCGATAGGGTGGTGTTCCTAGCGGACGGCAAGCTGGTTAATGAGCTTGCAAACCCAACGATGGAAGCCATCCACAAGATCATGGCTGAGATTGAGGCTTAATTCATCATGGCTCAATCGACTATGACCAGGGTTTCCCTGCGCAACATTATGGCGCACAAATTGCGCCTTGCCCTTACCGTTTTAGCCGTGGTACTGGGAACCGCCTTTATCTCCGGTTCCTTCATGTTCACCAACTCTCTGTCCTCTACCTTTGATTCGGCGGTATCGAACTCTTTTACGGGGGTTGACGCCGCGGTAAGCCCGAAGGGCGAAGGGGCCGAAGGGATTAGTGCCCAGCAGCGGGAGGAATTAGCCAAAGATCCCGAGGTGCGGGCGGTCAATATCGCCTCCCAGGAAACTGTGGTGGTTGCCAACGAGCAATCCGAGGCGTTCCAAACCGGAGGTGGTACCAGCGCCTTGTTCCCGTACTACCCGGAGGAAAAGTACGTTGGCGAACCCAACTCCTTAATCGAGGGCAACGCACCGGTCGGTGCGGAGCAGGTAATCGTCTCTAAAGGTGGTGCGGAGGCCCACGGTATCGCCGTGGGGGACAAGCTGATCGTGGTGGATTCCGAGAACCGCACCAGCGTCGAGGTAACTGGTATCTACGAACCGGCGATGGAGGCTGGCGTTGGCGGGTCCATCCTCCTGGAGATGGATGAGGCGGCCTTCCTCGAGCGCTACCACCCCGACGGGCTGGTAGACCAGCTCAAGGTGGCCGGCGCTAACGGCGATCCCCAAGCATTGGTACGCCACCTCAATGATACGTATGACATCGAGGCCGAGGAGGGCAAGGTCCTCGCGGAGCGCCTCAGTGAGGTAATTTCCTCCGCCCTGGAGTTCGTCAATTACTTCCTTATCGCTTTTGGCCTCATAGCGCTGCTGGTTGGCACGTTCATCATCGCCAATACCTTTTCCATGATCGTGGCGCAGCGGACCAAGGAGTTCGCCTTGCTGCGCGCGCTGGGCGCATCACGCGCCCAGATCACCCGTTCCGTGGTTATGGAATCCGTTATCGTGGGCCTGATTGGCTCCGCTATCGGCGTGGTAGCAGGCATGGGGCTTGTGGCTGGCATCAAGTGGTTTATGACCCAACAAGGTTTCCCCATGGACGGTGGCTTAGGCCTAAGCGCCAACGCGGTCATCATCCCGCTGATTCTTGGCACCATTGTCACGGTTGTTTCCGCATGGGCGCCGGCCCGCCGCGCGGGCTCCGTCCAGCCGGTGGAGGCAATGCGCACCACTGAGCAGGCGGCGGGAAGCTCGCTCAAATCCCGCACCATCATTGGCCTTGTCATGATGGTGGTGGGCGTCGCCGCGGCGGTGGCCGCGGTATTTATGACCGATTCGCCTACCAAGACCCGCGCGATCATCGTGGGCATTGGGGCCTTTGGCCTCATCGTGGGTTACTTCCTCGCCGGCCCGGCACTGTCCCTGCCCATCGTCCCGACCCTCGGCAAGATCGTCGGGGCTCCGTTTGGTGCCATCGGCTCCCTCGCCGCCACCAACTCCCAGCGCAATCCGCGGCGCACCGCGGCCACAGCGTTTGCACTTACTCTGGGAGTGGCATTAGTGACCGCTATCGGCATGTTCGGCGCGACAATGAAAAGCGCGGTGGCGGACACGCTTACCGAGAATGTCAGCGCCGATTACATCCTGTCCGGGCCAACCACGGGCGCTTTCCCAACCCCTGCGGAAACCCCGCAGCTGGCTCGCGATACGGAGGGCGTTGAGCAGGTGGTAAACCTCTATACCGCCCCGGTGAGCGTAGATGGCACTGGGTCCATGGCGTTTGGCCCTCATGTGCAGACCATGGTTATCGATGCCAATCCATCGGAGATGGTGAATTTTAAGGTCGTAGAGGGAACTATGGATTTCTACGGCACCCCGGGCTTTATTGCCACCGAAGACAAGGCCCAAGAGATGGGCTGGAAGGTTGGCGAATCCTATGAGCTGGCCGCCCCGGGCCTGAGCCCGAAGACCAAGGAGCTAAAGCTCGTTGGCACCTTTGAACGCAACAACATCGTTGAGGGAATCGCGGTTCCCGCCGATGTGGTGGAGGAAATCGTCCCCGCCCAAGCTATGACGCTGACCATGGTTGGCGTCAATGGTGAACAGGGCTATGACCTGGAGCAGCTGCGTACCAACCTCGAGGAATCCACCAAGGAACTCGTGGTGGTCCAGGTGGTATCCGGCCCGGAGATGGCGGATCAAACGGCCGTCCTCATCGATCAGATGCTTTCCATTCTCTACGCCCTGCTAGCGCTCGCGGTGATAATTGCCATCCTGGGTATCGTCAACACTCTGACCCTCGGCGTGATTGAGCGGAGGCAGGAGATTGGCATGCTGCGTGCCGTGGGCACGCATAGGCGCCAGGTGCGCACCATGATCACCCTAGAGGCCGTGCAAATCGCGATCTTTGGCGCGGTGATGGGCATGGGAATTGGCCTGCTACTGGGCTGGTCCTTCCTAGAGGTGCTTGATTCCTCCGGCATCGATGAAACCATCTTCCCGTGGGGACAGTTGTTGCTGATGCTCGCCGCCTCCGCCGTGGTGGGCGTGGTGGCCGCGTTCTGGCCATCCCAACGCGCTGCTAAGACCCCGCCGTTGGAGGCCATTAAATCCTAAGAACTTTGGCGGGATGTGGCTAAGCGGGCTAAAACCCGCCCGCGATGCGGGCGGCCCACAATCCGCCGCGCCAAGCCGCCACGATGCCAATTGCCACGCTAAAGCCCAGGTATACGGTGAAATCCCGGTATCTCTGGGCTTTAAGCATTTCCGCCAGCTCCTTGGCCATGGTTGACCACGTGGACAGGCCACCGGCGAACCCCGCGGCCGCTGCGGCGGAGATGAGATCCTCGCGGGGGAACTCGGACAGCGCAAGCAGCCCCACACACACGCCGGCCGCCAGCGAGCCCAGGACGTTGGAGGCAAACGTTGAAACGGGGGAGGGGAGAAGCCGGCTGAAACCATAGCGGAGCATCCCGCCCGCAAAGGCGCCGGCGAAGGTGCAGAGCAGGACAGGGACCATGGTCATCGCCGAGCCCTCCTCAGGAAGCCACCGGCAAGGTACGCCACTGGGCAGCCTATAACCGTCAGGGCCACATAGGTTGCAGCCATCGCGGCGGGCTGTTGCGAGGCCAGCAGCGCAAAGGCGGCGAAAGAGGTAAACCCGCCAAGGAAACCGGTGCCCCAGAATGGGCCCGGCTTGGCCCAGCCCATCGCCGCGGAGCCCAGGACGTTGATCACGAGCAGCGGCCACAACCCGCCGGCAAGGGCAAGCGTAAGCATCTGGCGGGCAGCGGCGCCGCAGCCGGCACCAGCACCTACGATGAGGGCTTGTTTCATGACAACGAGGATAATTGATGCCTGCTTGACGCCCGTTCCAAACCGGCCCGTGGGCAAGCCCACACTAGGCCGGGGGTGTAACCCCGCTGCGCGGGCCGCCGAAACGGGGAAAGATGGAGGATAGGTATGAATCCATCGAGCCCAAGGAGCCCTAGAACCCCATGGCACACCAACGTGCAGGACAGCTTGCCCAGCCAGGAGATCTGATTGACATTGCGGAGCTGGTCACCGCCTATTACACCCTGAGCCCGGACGTATCCATCCCGGGGCAAGAGGTGGCCTTTGGTACCTCCGGCCACCGGGGCAGCGCGCTAGACACCGCGTTTAATGAGAACCATATCCTGGCCATCACGCAGGCCATCGTTGACTACCGCGCCGAGCAGGGCACCACGGGTGCCATTTTCGTTGGCCGCGATACGCACGCTTTGTCCGAGCCCGCCATGGTCTCCGCCCTGCAGGTGCTGCTGGCCAACGGCGTTGAGGTACGCGTGGATGACCGTGGCCGTTACACCCCAACGCCGGCGGTTTCCCACGCTATTTTGACCAACCCCGGAACGGACGGCATCGTCATTACCCCGTCCCACAACCCTCCGCGTGATGGCGGTTTTAAGTACAACCCGCCAACCGGTGGACCCGCGGATTCCAACGCCACTGACTGGATCGCCGCGAGGGCGAATGACTACCTCAAGGCCGGCCTCGACGGCGTCAAGCGGGTGGATGTGGAAGGCGTGCTGGACGAGCGGTGCGTCAAGTACAACTACCTGGATTCCTACGTCGCCGATCTGAAAAACGTGGTGGACATGGACGCCATTAAGAAGGCCGGTGTGCGTATCGGCGCGGACCCCATGGGTGGCGCTTCCGTGGACTACTGGGGCGCTATTGCTGAGCACTACGGCATTGACCTGACCGTGGTTAATGACCAGGTTGATGGCACCTTCCGGTTTATGACCCTGGATACGGACGGCAAGATCCGCATGGATTGTTCCTCGCCGGACGCCATGGCCTCGCTCATCGACAACCGGGACAAATATGACCTCGCCACCGGCAATGACGCGGATTCTGACCGCCACGGCATCGTCACCCCCGATGCCGGGCTGATGAACCCGAACCATTACCTGGCCGTGGCCATCGACTACCTCTTTAGCCACCGCGATGGTTGGGGCGCGGATTGCGCCGTGGGCAAGACCCTGGTGTCTTCCTCGATGATTGACCGCGTGGTTGAAAAGCTCGGCCGCCGGCTGGTTGAGGTACCCGTGGGGTTTAAGTGGTTCGTGGACGGCCTGGTCTCCGGCGAGATTGGCTTCGGTGGCGAGGAATCAGCGGGAGCCTCCTTCCTGCGGTTTGATGGAACGGTGTGGTCCACTGACAAGGACGGCATCATCATGGACCTGCTGGCCGCGGAAATCCTGGCCGTGACCGGCAAGACCCCGTCCCAGCGCTACGCCGAGCTGGTGGAGGAATTCGGTGAGCCGTCCTATGCGCGCACCGACGCCGAGGCGAACCGCGAGCAAAAGGCCGTGCTTAAAAAGCTCTCCCCGGATCAAGTCACCGCGACGGAGCTGGCCGGTGAGACAATTACTGCCAAGCTGACCGAGGCGCCGGGCAACGGTGCTGCCATTGGTGGCCTTAAGGTCACCACTGAATCCGCATGGTTTGCCGCGCGCCCATCAGGCACCGAGGATAAATACAAGATTTACGCAGAATCCTTTAAGTCCGCTGTGCATTTGGAGCAAGTTCAGCGTGAAGCGCAGGCTCTGGTGTCTGAGGTCTTGGGTGGGTAGTCAAAATGGGGTAGGGTCTACCCCGTGAAAAAGATCGATAAAGCGCTGGTACTAAACATTATTAGTGCGTTCGCACGGTTCTATATGGCTTACATCTGGATCTCTGCGGGCTCGGCTAAAATCAACCAGCACTTAGCAGTGGCCCAGACCATCCAGGCCTATGAAATCTTCACCCCTGAATGGTCCAATTACCTGGCGTACGTTATTGGCCCACTTGAAATTGCCGGTGGCGTACTGCTCTTACTCGGTCTTTTTCTCCGGCCGGCGTCGTGGGTTTCCATCGCGGTGCTCACGCTCTTTATCACCGGCATCGCCCAGGCTTGGGCCCGCGGCTTGGGCATTGACTGCGGCTGCTTTGAAGTTGACCCCAACTCAGACGCCCAGGTTCAAAATTACTTTAAGACCATCGCGCGTGACCTCTTCTATATCTTCCTGGCTGCGTGGACCATCAAGCGTCCGTTTAAGAAGTTTGCGTTGCATCCGTAAAGGAAGTGACGCAACCCATGGCCGGTGCGTGCGAGTGGCAATAATTTAGGTATGGGTAGGAATCCGAGGCATTACTTGCAATCCCTGCGCGGAATCTCTCGGATTCATCCCACACCGTTAATACCGATTTACTATCTTCACCAAGAAAAGGCTGGTTTACCGTGAGCAATAAGGTCACGAACCCTAACGCTAAGAGCAATAGCGGCTTCCTGTGGGGCATGGTTGTCCTCCTCGTCATCGTCGCCGCCGTGATTGGCTACATCGTTATCTCCAACCAGGGAGCCAAGACTTCCTACCTGTCTGACCGTGAGACTGAGGAGTTCAACGCAACCGTCACCTACAAGGACAACGTCGTTACCCTGGCCGCCGCCGAGCCTGCGGCCGATGCCAAGGAAGTTGAGCTCTATGAGGATTTCTCTTGCCCTCACTGCGCAGAGCTTGCCGTTGCGACCGACGCTCAGATGAAGCAGGAGATTGAGGCCGGCAACCTCATCGTCAACATCCGCCCCCTGAACTTCCTGGATCAGGGAAACACCGAGGGCCACTCAACCTTGGCCGTGGCAACCACCACCAAGCTAGCCGAGTCCGGTGACGCCTCCGCGTACTGGAACCTGCGCAAGGTTCTGCTCGAGGATCAGCAGAAGATCGCCCGCAAGTGGTCCATCGAGGACTTTGCCAACGCCGCCGGCGAGCTTGGCGCTGAGGGAGCCGCGGTTGACTCCATGAAGGCCGCTACCGCTGAGGATGGCGCTTCCACTGGTCAGGCTAACTTCGATGATCTGGAGAACAAGACCGGTGAGGTTTCCTCCCCACGCGTATTGGTAGATGGCAAGGATGTTGAAGGCTCCATCGATCAGTGGATTGACACGGTCCTCGAGGCCTAATGATTCCTTCCTAGCGCCCGCTTGATAAACGCCATCCGAGCAGCTCATGACCGGGATTTGGTCGAAGTAGAGCGGACGTGTATATTTGAGCGAGGAACAACGCACCGCAAGGTTTACTGTTCCTCGCTTGGATGAGATTTACTCATCCATGGGGCTATGGCGCAGCTGGTAGCGCATCACACTGGCAGTGTGGGGGTCACGGGTTCGAATCCCGTTAGCTCCACCGAATGAGAATCCGCAGGTCAATCACGGCCTGCGGATTCTTTGTATTTGTACAGGTAAATAGGGTTAAGGGGCAAAAGGGGATGCGGACGAAATCCTGGAGGATTTTCCGCATCCCCTTTTGTCGTTTAACCCAAGCAACCCACCCGCTGAATTGTGGGTAACAAATGGGGAGCAAAAAAATTAGTCGCTCAACGGGATATATCCCGGGATTGGGCGCCCTGCTTCAAGAGGACGAACTACTACAAGGCGCCAAAATTATTGGAAAACCAAGTCTCTTATTCGCAGACGTTCTCGGGATACCCGCAGGGAAACAAACAATAGTCATAGGTGACAACCCAAATGTGGACGGCGTATTTGCTGCCAACCTGGGAGCTTCGTTTCACCTAGTGAGCAACGGGATCTGGCACTAAAACTCTCCAACCCAAAGAAAACTGGCACAATCCCACAGATCCGGGGAGGCTGACGGCCGAATGTGAAATTATATAGAATAAAGTTTATCCCAATTTTCCCAAGCAAATCTTCTATGAAGAAATCAAACTGCCTTGATCAAATCTCCGAAAAGTTCGACGAAAAGCACCCTTGGGTTAATCTGGCCGATAGTTGCCACCCAAATCTGCATATCCGCAGCGGTGGGACTAAATCTTACTATCACCGCACTTGCAGCCGTTGAGGTTACAGGCAAGGAATCATTGGGCGGACTAGCCCAGACAAGCACCATCTTGGGCGCCACATTTATTACCATGGCGGCAACGAGAATCAGCATCCTCAAGGATAGGCTGTTTGCACTACGATGCACTATTGGTGTGGCTGCACTGGGATCCCTCGTTGCACACTTTGCCATCTCTACTAAAGGCTCCAGCGGATGGCTTCTCTTCGTTGGATTATTTCTCCTTGGGGGAGGCACGGTAAGCGCACTTATTTCTCGCTTTACAGCCACTGAGAAAGTCGGGCAAAATCAACAGGCTACATCTGCAATTGGCATAGTACTTTTCGGCTCCGCGATAGGCTCTGTAATAGGACCAAATATTTATGGCCTCATCTCTCTAAACATCGAATCACCGATGGAGTGGGCATTCGTCGGGTCTGCTCTAACCTTCATGGTTGGACTACTGGTCCTATCTTTTGAAAGGCGCCAGAGCTACACATCGGGGACCCCACGCTCGACTGCCTCTTCAGAATCAGGACGTCTCATATGGAAGCAATCCTATGTTTTTATATTCGCCGCCGGCATCATTGCCCACGCATCAATGATTAGCCTGATGACAATGGCACCCATTTACACAGATAGAGTTTTCGGTCCATCTAGATCTGGAATCGTGATGACAGCTCACCTACTCGGCATGTATGCTACCGGACCTTTTGTGAGCTCTAGCCTTAATCGGTTCGGACTCAAAAAGACGATTACGTGGGGAGCAACCGTTTTTCTAATCTCGATTTTCCTCTTAGTTTTTCTGCATAACTCTTTTATCCTGTTTACTGTGGGTCTTTTTGGAGTCGGAGTATTTTGGTCGGTAGGTATGATAATTTCCTCCACCCTTGCCTCTAAGGTTGATGACACAAACCAACGAATGGCGCTCCAGGGCAGACTGGATCTGACCATAAACATTGCAGCGGGCGTGAGCTCTATCCTGTCTGGCATCTTAGTGGCCATGATCGGGTATCCACTGCTTGCAGGGCTAGTCTTCGCTTTTGCATTCCTTGCCTCCGTTTCTGTATTTTCGCTAAACCGCGTCAGATCGATCAGATCGAAAGGGCAGATACACCACTAACTAGGACTCGACCGAAACGGTGCAAAAATGGACTAAAAATGGACTATTTCCATTTGGGGGAGTGGTTGCGTCCGCTAGCGTGGTGTATCTGTAGCCCGCGGTAGGCCTTGTGCCGGTGCACAATGAGGCGACCATCGCGGGTACCTTTCGAATCAACTCTTACCTATCCTCGAAAGGAAGTACCCTGCGATGGCCGCTGACCCCAATCATATCGATCCGACCGCGTATGTCGAAGAGCTACTGACTCAAGCCTCCCCAGACCTGATGCGCCAAATGCTCACTGACTTCATCAACCAGATTCTCTCCGCCCAGGCAGACACCGTCTGCGGGGCAGATTATGCAACAGTCTCGCCGGATCGTACAAACACCCGCAATGGTTACCGTCACCGACAGCTAGATACCCGCGTCGGCAGTATTGATGTGGCAATCCCGAAGCTACGCACCGGCTCATTTTTCCCCGACTGGCTGCTAGAGCGCCGCAGCCGCACCGAACGCGCCCTGACCACAGTTATCGCCACCTGCTACCTCAAGGGGGTCTCCACCCGCAGGATGAACGACCTAGTCGCCACACTCGGTATCAACAACCTATCGAAATCACAGGTCAGCGAGATGGCCAAAGAGCTTGACACGATGGTCGAACAATTCCGTACCAGACCATTGGACCAGGGCCCGTATTACTACCTCTCCTGTGACGCGTTGACGATGAAAGTGCGGGAAGGCGGCCGAGTCGTCAAAGCCAGCGTGCTACTGGCCACAGGTGTCAACGCTGACGGCTACCGCGAACTGCTTGGCATGCAGGTTGCCACCGCGGAATCTACCGCGTCGTGGACGGGTTTCTTCCGCGACCTCATCGCCCGTGGCCTCACCGGGGTATTCCTGGTCACCAGTGATGCCCATCTTGGTATTCAAGCAGCCGTGGGTGATTGCCTGCCGCAGGCTAGTTGGCAGCGGTGCCGCACCCACTTCGCGAAGAACCTATCAGCCAAGGTACCGAAGACCCAGTGGCCGACCCTATCAGCAATGTTTCACACGATCTTCCAGCAACCCGATGCCACCAGCGTGTGGATCCAGGCCAGGGATGTGGTGGAGTTCTGCCAGCACAAGTTCCCGAACGTGGCAGGCTACCTCGAGGAGTGTCTCGACGAGCTGTTGGCGTTTACCGCTGCGCCGAAAGCGGTGTGGAGCAAAATCTGGTCGAATAACCCCACTGAACGGCTCAATAGGGAGATCCGCCGGCGTAGCGATGTCGTAGGAATCTTCCCAAACCGAGACGCTGTTGTGCGCCTTGTTGGGGCGGTTTTGGCCGAACAGCACGATGACTGGATCCAACAGAAGCGTTATATGTCACTGGCCAGCCTGACACAGACCAAAGACATCATCGCCGCTGGGGTCATCGACGAGGACCGCGACAACAACCAGGAAAACGCCGCATGAATACCCTCACCCCACATCCCCGAGACGGCCCCTAAACCACCGCCATGAAACTAACCCCAGATTCGAAATACAGATACACCACTACCCAGGACTTGACCGGGGGAGTCTCTGAAAGTGCTTTTGACCAGCTTGTAAGGTAAGTTTTGGGTCGAATCCCGTTAGCTCCACAATTATCCCGGCCCTCTTCGGAGGGAGCGCTACCCGGTGCTGACGCTGATCCTAAAGGGCAGCATGCCGTGGGGGCTGGACGGTCTCCTTGAGGAACTCCTCCTGGGTCCAGTAGGTTCTGTCCCAGTAGCAGATGCTGTTGCGCGGCTCGATGGTGATGAAGTGCTCGGGCAGGACTAAATCATGTGTCTGAGCGATAACCCTTTGACCCGAGGATTGCAGAGCTACGGCCGTCTCCGTGACGGATAGACTGTTGTCGAGTCCGATGGGCACGCCGAGGAAAGTGACGTTATCCTGGTCGAAGTCCACGCGCGCGGTCACGCACTTACCGTCCTCGACGATAGACACGATTTTCCATGTATTCTCTCTTCCGTCGGTGCCTGTGAGGGTGAGGAATCCCTCTAAGTCGGTACCGAAATTTTTTTCGTTAAAGAAGAAGTCGTCAAGTAGGGCACAGTTTTCCTCGACGGTCTTTCCTAAGTAAAAAGGTAAGCTGAGCGTGGTAGTGAAATTCACTGGTTTCACCTTTCTTTTTTGGCTAGGCCCGGACTGGGGATTGAGGCAACCTCCAACAGATTGATGCCAGCTCGTTTTCGAAAATATAGAAACTCACGTCGTGTTCAGGCAGCGTGAGAGAAGAACCGTCGTTGAGGGACTCGATACCCATGTCGTGCAACTGGTTTTGAAATCGGATGGGGCATAGCGCCATAGAGACGCCCAGGAACGTGTCACTGGGGAAAATCGTTGAAACCTCGAGACTGGTAAAAACCTCTTCTTCGAGAGATCCTCTCAGCGACCGTCGGTTACCACCGATCTCGAGTTCACCTTGAGCTGTCCAATAAGTGGTATCGCCAACGTTAAAGCAAACGACCTCAAGGGAAGAGTAATGTTCTGCCCCGGCATCCCAAGATAGAGGGGCTGGCAAGCTATACGTAAAATCCATTTTGAGCGTCCTTCACATCAGTTTCAAGTCCAGCCGCGCGCGGGATGTGCTTCCTAGTGATCATTCCTTGGTCAAAGGCGTAGTCTATGGCCTCTTGTATGGCCTGATCGTATCTGCCTTCAAATTGAGGGGAAGTAAAGAAATCGTACTCAATTTGGAAAATTTCGTTGATGTTTCCTTCCCTTAGAAGACGCTCCTGCTCTTTTCGGTAAGGCTCGGAATAGGAGAAGATTCCCCAACTTTTAGTCTTCGAATGGTCCGCTGTAGTTAGTGTGAGAGCCGGTGCGTTCCTCCGGTTTATTGCAAATTTCGCCGCCAATTCGGGATTATCAAGGATAACTTTCGTAGCCAGTACGTGGGGAGCAGTTCACGTGGTCGGGATTTTTGCTTTCCCTTGTCTACCTCGGTACCGGATTGGCGCTTTACTGGGGATGGCTATTGATTTGCGCCTTTTTGGAAGCGCATGGTTTTGCCTAGGCGAATCGTCCGAGGCGGCAGTCGGCATGCTGGTAAATGCGCTGTGGATATCGCTGCTTTGAAAGTAGGTTAGCATATCCTTACTTACTTATGGTAGGTTGGTTATGTTTAATTCCAGGGTCTGTTCGTTACCGGTTTCCTGGAACTTCAATAATCGCGCGCCACAGGCACACTTCGGTGCCCGCCGGCCTGATTGAAGAAGGGGATCTACTTGTCCACCAATAATCATCTTCGTTATTCACTCACCGCCATCATCGCTTCTGCCGCCCTTGCATTGGGCGCTTGCGGCGCAGCGGGAGGGGAGGGCTCCGCAAACGGGGGAGCGGCCGGCCAGAACAGCTCGGCCGAGGCCTCCGAGGGGCAGACCGTCATCAAGCATGCGTTCGGGGAGACCGTGATCGACGGTAAGCCGGAGCGCATAGCGTCCGTAGCGTGGGGCAATCATGAAGTGCCCCTGGCCCTCGGGGTGGTTCCGGTTGGGATGTCGAAGGCTACCTGGGGCGATGACAACGGAGACGGAATCCTGCCGTGGGTTGATGAGAAATTGAAGGAATTGGGCGGCGATGCCCCAGTCCTCTTCGACGAGACCGATGGCCTCCCCTTTGAGCAGATTGCTAACACCCGCCCGGACGTCATTCTTGCTTCCTACTCGGGAATCACTCAGGAGGACTATGACCAATTGTCTAAGATCGCGCCCACGGTTGCGTATCCGGATGTTGCCTGGTCAACCACCTACGAGCAGATGATTGAGATGAATTCCAAGGCTATTGGGATGGAAGAAGAAGGCCGCAAGTATCTGGAGGACATTGAAAACCAGATCGATGATTCCTTCGCTAAATTCCCAGAGTTAGAGGGAAAAAAGATCCTCTTTACCGCATTCGGCCAGGATGACATGTCCCAGGTTGGTTTCTACACGACTCACGACACCAGAGTGAGCTTCCCACTGGAGCACGGCCTGGTAGCCCCAAAGGCGGTCGAGGAGGCCAGCGCCGAGACGGACGAATTTTGGACCACGGTGTCCGCGGAGAACCCTGACATGTTCAACGATGTGGACATAATTGTCTCTTATGGTTCCAATGACGATGCCCAAAACCAGGAGCTTCTTAAAAAACTGCAAGAAGATCCGCTCATCGGCAAAATCCCCGCGGTGAAGGAGGGCAACGTCGCCTTCCTCGGTGAGGACCCGCTGGCGGCGTCCGCGAACCCGTCGCCGCTGTCCATCCCGGCCACGTTGGACAATTATCTAGCTGAGCTCGCGTCGGCACTTAAGTAAAAGCTGCGTAGGGCTCGGGTAATTTCTCGTGAAAAAAGTCGCGGTCATGCTATTGCTGCTGTTACTGCTCGTAGCGGCCGTAATAGCCTCGGTAGTCCTCGGCGCCCGGGACGTGCCGCTCTCGGCCGTCTTCGCGGCTCTCTCGGGTGATACGTCCAGCGTGGATGCTTCTGCGGTATCGGCCCGGCTCCCACGGGCAATGCTGGGCGTCGCGGTTGGTTCCGCATTAGCCGTTGCCGGCGTGGCGATGCAGGGGGTAACCCGTAATCCGCTTGCGGATCCCGGGATTCTGGGAGTGCTATCCGGAGCATCGCTGGCAGTTGTTATTGGCCTAGCATTCTTTGGGTACATGGCGCAGGGGACCGGAACAATCCTCCTTGCGATTATCGGCGCCGCGATAGCCGCCGCATTCGTCTACTGCGTCGGTTCGCTGGGCCGCGGCGGTGCCACGCCCCTGAAACTGGCGCTCGCCGGCGCGGCGACGTCGGCCGCGATATCGTCGTTGATCTCCGCCATTATTCTGCCGCGCACTGAAGTGATGGATTCCTATCGCTTCTGGCAGATCGGATCGATTGGCGGCGCCGAGTGGTCGACGTTGGTTCGCGCCATCCCCGTCTTTGTCATCGGCTTGCTGATCTGCGCGGCAGGTGCGGGGCTTTTGAATTCCCTAGCCCTGGGCGACGATGTAGCCGCCAACTTAGGGGTGAATGTTGGCGCTGCGAGGCTGGGCGTTTCGATCGGGGCGGTCATACTCTGCGGCGTGGCCACGGCACTGGCGGGCCCGATTGGATTCGTCGGGCTCATTGTCCCGCACATCATGCGCCACGTCGTGGGAACGGATCACCGCTGGTTGATCCCCGCCGCCGGTCTAGCAGGTGCCAGCCTCCTGCTCCTGTCCGACGCGGTGGGTCGCCTATTGGTGCGCCCGGAAGACTTGGACGTAGGAGTGGTGATGCCCCTGCTGGGTGCACCTCTATTTATCTGGATAGTGCGTTCGCGAAAGTTGCGTGAAATATCATGACCTCGACGCCTGCTGCATCGTTTAATGATCCGCGGTTCGCCGATGCGGATACCAACCCTTCCGCGCGCGTGTTGCGGCGATTGGATATCCTCACGGTCGCTGTCCTAATCCTCTTGCTTCTCGCGCTGTGCGTGATTAGTTTGCTGTTTGGCGAGACGACTTATTCCATATCTGAACTCATGCAGGTGCTGTCCGGGCAGGTCGTGCCCGGTGCCTCATATTCGATTGGTGAGATCCGCCTACCCCGCCTGGTCCTAGGCGTGCTGGTGGGCCTCGCCTTTGGCCTGTCAGGTTCCGTGTTCCAAACTATGCTGCGCAATCAGCTGGCGTCGCCGGACATCATTGGCATCTCGGCCGGCGCCTCGGCGACCGGGGTCGTAGCGATTCTAGTGTTTCGGCTGCCCCAGACATTGGTGAGCTTGTGGGCCTTGGTGGGCGCGCTGCTCGCGGCCGCGGGGATCTACGTGCTGTCTTTCCGGCGCGGATCTTTCGCCGGCACGCGCCTTATCCTTGTTGGAATTGGTTTTACCGCGATCCTCCAATCGGTGGTGACCTTCGTTCTCTCCCGCGCCGCGGCGTGGGATTTGCCCACCGCAACCCGATGGCTCAACGGTTCGCTCAACGGTGCAACATGGGAGCGGATCATCCCGGTGGGGGTTGCGGCTATCGTGGTCCTGCCGATTGTCGTGGTTCAGTTACGCAACCTCAAGCTGCTGCGCCTAGGGGATGAAACGGCCGCCGCGCTGGGGGTCAATGTTTCGCGTTCGAGGGCAGTGCTCATTATTGGCGCGGTAACCCTGATTTCCGTCGCGACGGCGGCCGCGGGGCCTATCGCGTTCGTGGCCTTTATGTCTGGCCCCATCGCGGCGCGGTTGCTGCGGGGTGGCATGTTTCCTCCGTTAGTGGCTGCGATCGTGGGAGCGTTGCTCACTGTGGGGGCTGACTTCGTTGGCCAGAACCTGCTGGGGGCGCGTTATCCCGTAGGCGTGGTTACCGGAGTACTGGGCGCGCCCTTCCTGATTTACCTGCTTATCCGTTCCCAACGACAAGGGATGTGATTATGACCGGATCACCTTATCCAATTCCGTCCCCGCAGGGGAGCACCCAGGCTGGTGGCTTGGGTCAGCGCCGTGCCGGGGCGTCCGCGTTCGGGGGACGCGACCTCACTCTGGAATATGACGGCTTCCGTGTATCGACCGGCCTTACGGTCGACGTGCCGATTGGAAAAGTCACGTCGATCATTGGCGCGAACGGTTGCGGAAAATCCACGCTTCTGCGGGCACTTTCGCGGCTGATGAGCCCTACCCGAGGCGGCGTGTACCTAAACGGCGAGCGGGCGGACAAGATCGCCCGGAAACGGTTCGCCCAAACGGTGGGGATACTGCCACAGAACCCGATTGCCCCGGAGGGCATGCTGGTCTCAGATTTGGTCGAGTGCGGCCGCCAACCCTACCGGCGCCTGTTGGGCCGTGCTGACCACGAGGACCGGGCGATTGTCCGGCGCGCCATGGAGGTAACCTCAACGCTGCACCTGGCCGACCGCCCGGTGGACGAGCTTTCAGGCGGCCAGCGCCAGCGGGTGTGGATTGCGATGGCGCTGGCACAGGATACGGACATCTTGCTGCTTGATGAGCCCACCACGTTCTTGGATATCGCCAATCAGCTGGACATCTTAGAGGTCGTCTCACGCCGCAACCGCGATGTGGGCACCACCGTGGTGATGGTCTTGCACGACATGAACCTAGCCTCGCGCTACTCGGATCACATCGTGGCGATGAAAGACGGAGCCATTGTTGCCGAAGGCGGCCCTCGGGAAGTGCTGACGGTGGGGAGGATCCGTGAGATCTTCGGGATCGAGTCGCAGATAGGCGTCGACCCGGTTTCCGGCGCCCCGTACGTGTTCCCCGTTGGCCGCGAAGAAATCCCCCGGGAGGACCTGCTATGACTACCTACATCCCCGTTCGCGCAACTGTAGTGCGCACCCAGCGGTTGAGCGAAACCTACATTCGCATCACTTTTGGTGGTCCGGAGATGGCCCGCCTGGGATCCGAGAACGCCGTACTCGATCAACGAATTAAATTGATATTCACGGAAACCGGGGAGCCGCCCGCACTGCCGACGAACGCCGATTGGTATCAGGGCTGGTTGGGGATGGACCCGCGGGAACGCGGTGTGATGCGCACCTATTCGGTGCGCGAGCAGCGCATGACCGCCGATTCAACAGAGTATGACGTTGACTTCGTATTGCACGGGGTTGGGGACGGCGGCCACCCCGGCCCGGCCTCCAGCTGGGCCGACAAGGCCGCCGTGGGGGATAAGGTGACCGTGGTGGGGCCCGCGCGCGACGGAAACTGCGGGGGCTCGAATAACGGCATCGCCTTCTTGCCGGGCGAAGCCACCCACGCGTTCATGGTGGGGGATGAAACGGCAGTGCCGGCCATCGGGAGAATACTCGATGACGCCGCGAATCTATCTCCGGAAACTGAGAAACTGCGCGGCGGTGTTGCGGTCATTGAGCTGCCCACCGAAGGGGACATTGAGGCTATTCGCAACGACTTCCGCATACCCCAGGGTTTCGAAGTAATTTGGTTAAACCGCAACGGAGCCGCCCGCGGCGCGAAGACTACCGAAGCCCTCGCAGCGGCTCTTACCGGGGCTTTAACCGGGAAACTCCAAGGAGCCACCCGTACCGAATCCCTTTTATCTGCTGCGCATCATGAAGCGGGCAGTGAGCCCTTGGCAGAAGCGGATCATGAGGAGCTGATTTGGGATCAGCCCGGTGAGGTACTGGATTCCGAATACTTTTGGATTGCCGGAGAAAGCTCACTGGTTCGCTCGCTGCGTCGATTGCTAGTGCAGCAGTTTGGGTTGAAGAAGGGCCAGATCTCTTTTATGGGGTATTGGAAAGACGCGCGCCCGCTCAGCGTGAACCCCTAGTGGGCTGGCGTCGCGGGTAAGCCGTAGAGCCGTTGCTGGGTCTCCAGGATGGTGGGCAGGATGTCCACGCCGCGCAGCTCGGAGATGGTATCTGCAACGTGGGTGAGCCCGGCGCGGAGATCATCGGCGTGGTCACGGGCGGTTTTGTCAGCAAGCGTCTTCGATGAGGGCAGGTCCGTCTCCAGCAGGATGCGCTCCGCCGGGACCTGTTTTGCGTAGGCGCGCCCGCGCTTGCCTGCCAGCATCATGGGGTTAAAAGAGACGTAGCCGCCGGCGCGCATCAGCCGGGTTAACTCATCGCTGGTGCCGGAGAACCAGTGGACGATGGGGGCAACCCCGGCCTCCCATACGCGGTGTTCGTCAAGCATGTCCAGCACGGCCGTGGCGCAGCGCACGGCGTGGATGGATAGGACGTAGGTCTTGCTGCCCGCCGCGGCGCATACCGAGTCGAGGATGTGGCTAAAGACGCGGCGCTGGAGGTCTTCCGGGGCACGCTCAAGGTTTTGTGGCAAAAAGTCCATGCCAATCTCGCCGATGAGCCTGCAGCCTTCCACCTGCTGGTCGAAGATGGCGAGCTCCTCCTCGGCCTGCGCGTGCGAGGTGATGTACCAGGGATGAAACCCCAGGGAGAGCATGTCACCGGGAGCTTGCTGGACATAGGATGACGGGGTCAGCGTCTGGGCCACCACGCCAATGCCGCGCGAGGCGTTAAGCCCGGCGAACTCCGCCCGTGCGGGCGCGCTCAGGAAATCCAGGTGGTAGTGGGTGTCAAGCATTGGCGCGCTCTTCGGCTAGGCGCTCCTTCGCCGCGGCGGACAGGCGTGGCGGGTTGGGGTATTCCTCGAATCCGGTCAGGCGGCGGATGGCCTTCCCGGCAATCATCTTGCCCATGATTGGTGGCATATAGCTCATGGAGCCCAGGGTCTCACCCTTGACGCGGGAGCCGCCGTGGTCAATGCGGAAGGGTTCTTCCTGGGAGTAGAGCACCTCAATGCCGCGGATCCCCTGCTTCTGGCTTTCTAAACGGATGACCTTGGACAGCGGGCAATTGCCGGTGCGGCGAATCTGGGCAAAACGCAGGTACGCTGGGTCCATCTTGTTGGCCGCGCCCATAGATGAAATCAGGTGGATGTTGTGCTCCGCGCACCAGTGCGCAATGGCGAGTTTGGTGGTTACGGTATCCAGGCAGTCCAGCACGTAATCCGGGCGGGACACGGACGCGAAGGTCTCATGGATGTTGTCCTTGGTGATAAACACATCGCGCGCGGTCACCGTGCAGTCGGGGTTAATCTCGGCGATGATTTTCTCCATCACCTCCGATTTCTTCATGCCGATGGTGCTGCCATAGGCCACGGCCTGGCGGTTGATATTGGATTCCTCCACCACGTCACCGTCCATGACGATGAGGTTGCCCACGCCGCCGCGGGCTAGGGCCTCGGCGCACGCACTGCCCACGCCGCCGAGCCCCAGCACCATCACCGTGGCGCTTGTCAGCTTTTCCATCCCCTCATCACCAAAGATAAGGTGCAGGCGGGCATGGCGGGGGTTGGTCACGGGCTCCTCCTCGTTGGGCCGCGCGCAAAGGCGCGGGTGGATAAGATTGCCCGATCATAGTGAACAGTCCCAGGCTGCGCCAACCTCGCTAGGCCTGGCGGACTCGGGGCGGGGTGGCATCGGACGCGAAAAGCGGCGCACCACACCGGATGCGCCGCACTGCAGTACGGCACTGAAATGGAACGCGGAGGGGGAGTATGGCCCCATGGTTGAACCCGCGCTGCAGCTTATCCAAGAGGAGCCGCGGTACGCCTACGTGCGCCTCGCGGTAATGCCCAATGCGTTCCCGGGAGCCTAATTTTTTTAACCGAGCGCCGCCACGGCGATGATCACCGGCCTGGGCGCACCAATTGCGGCGGCTAGCGCACACGGGTCGCGCGGCCGCCTAGCTGGGGTCAGCGCCGCGGAGCCGATTGGCCTCTAGGCCGCCTGGGCCTTGAATTTTGCGTGGCTGGCGCGCAGCAGCCAGAAGCCTAAGAGGGCAAGGACGCCCCAGATGAGCGCCACGGACCATGACGCGCCGGCGATAATCAGCAGCGGCGCCACGGCCACCGCCGCGCCCTCGATTGGGATAAGCGGCATGTAGGCGTAGCCGAAGTCTTCCACGGTGCCGGACTCAAACTCGGGATCCACGATGCGCAGCAGCGCGATGCCCGTGGCCACGGAACCGGTGGCCCAGCCCCAGGTAAAGATCTGCTTCTCGAACCAGCCGTGGCCCAGGTAGCGCGGCGCAATGACCAGGCCGAGGAACACGCAGAAGGCGATGCCCAGCAGGAAGATAAACAGCAGGGACAGCAGGTGGTCAGAAACGAATGCCGGCTCGATGGAGACCATGCCGCAGACAATCAGGATGTCAGAGGCGGTACCGGAGATGGACTTGGTGGTTCCCTGATCCACGACCTTGACGCCGCCCGTCCTGCGCAGCGCCCAGCGGACTACCAGGCCAACCAGGAACGCGGTGGTAAATAGCGGCAGCGCGAACGCATTGAGGTACGCAGCCGAGGTGGTCTGCACCCACCAGCCGATGGCCATCACCGCGCCGACGATGCCGATGTGGAAGGTCAGGGTTTCCACGGAGGAGCCGGACAGCGTGTGCTCACCGGCGCTGTGGCGCTCATCGCGTCCCAGGATGCCGGTGCGCAGGGACTGGGGCAGCGGCTTGGATGCGTCGTACGCGGCGGCGTAACCCTTGGACGCGCCGATGCGGGCCAGGATGACGCCGCCGATGATGCCGGAGAGCATGCCCACGGTGGCCGCGGTAAACGCGATGGAGGTCACTTCCGGCTGTCCGTTGGCGGCGAATACGTCACCCATGGCGGCGGAGGTGCCAAAGCCGCCGGACCACGCGCCGAAGAGAATAAGACCCATGGACATTGGCGCGTCGAACAGCGGCCGTAGCAGGATAAACGCCAGCAGCATGCCAACTAGCACCTGCCCGGCGGACATTAAGATGCCGTAACCTGCAAAGCCTCGCAGGGAGGGGGTAAGGGACTTGAAGCTGAAATCCTGGGACAGCGCCATGCAGGAAAACACCACGGCGATGAGCATGGTGGTGTAGGAGCCCACGTATTCAGAAAACGGCAGGCCGGCCCATGCCCAACCTTGGGACTTCGCGTACGCGCCCAGCACGTTGGGGCCCAGCAGGAAGCCTAGGAAACCCGCGATTACCGGCGCCGGCAGCATGAGCCACTGGAAGGCGGGGACCTTGGCGCGCAGTATTACGCCCAGCAGGATAAGGGCGCCGATAAGGCCCATGTCAACCAAAAGGGTTTGGCGGAATAATGCTTCTTCCATGTAAGACTCGCTTCAAAAATAAATCGGCACCGCCGCCGGCGCCGAATAAGGTACTAAACGCCGCTAAGCCTACAGACGGCTAGGCAAAATAGATAGTTCCCGGCCTATATATCCGCCTATATTCCCGGGGTGATGTGAGGGGCGGGCCTCTCACCTGCGTCTAAGCTATCGGCCGATAGTTTCCTGCGTTAATGAAGTCACACTTCCGGCACGCATTCCCAGCGCGTGGAAAAATGGGGCCTATGAACGGGCATGACAATCACAACGAAGCAATCAATAAGATGGCCAAGGAGGAATCCTTGGAGCGCTTGGCCACCCAGGAGCTTGGCCGCCTTGTGGTCCGGCGCAAGGATGACATGGATATCTTCCCGGTCAACTACGCGCTGGACGGCGAATCCGTCTATTTCCGCACCGCGGAGGGGTCCAAGCTCTTTAGCGTTAGCCTCAACCACGATGTGCTCTTCGAGGTGGATCACGTTGAAGGCGACAAGGCGTGGTCCGTGGTCATCAAGGGCGAGGCCGAGGTGCTGAAGAGTTACCAGGATATCGAAAAGGCCGATGAGCTTCCCTTAAAGCCGTGGCTGCCCACGCTGAAGTACAACTACGTGCGCATCAACGCCAGGGAAATTTCCGGCCGCTACTTCAACCTCGGTGAGGAGCCAGAGCGCTACCAGGGCTGAGCCGGCGCAGGGCGGGCCGCTGGCGCGTCTGTGAGTGCGGACGCGGCGGGGCGGTGCGTCGTCTCCACGCCCTAAGACCCGTAGGGTGGGGGTATGAATAAAGGTAAAAAGCCGCACCACGATGCCCGGGACACTTTCACCAAGCGCGTGCGCGAGCCGGATCAGGCGGGCGCCGAGGCCGCCGGGTTGCGGTGGCTGGGGGAGAACACCCACGCCGTGGTGGAGGTGGTTAGGGTAGACGGCCTTGAGCTGGTCACCGAGCGCATCCATGAGGTCATGCCCACCGAATGGGCCGCGCAGGAGGCCGGGCGCCAGATCCTTGTTATGCATGAGTCCGGGGCCGAGGCCTTTGGTTGCCCGCCGGCTGGATGGGCGGGGAAGAACTACATCGGCCGGGTTGAACAGCGGTGTGAGCCCACGGACAACTGGGCGCGCTTTTACGTTGAGCAGCGCGTCCTGCCCTTTGCCCGCAACGCTAACCTGCACCCGCAGCAGCTGGACCTGGTGGAGCGGGCGTGTGCCGCGATTGTGGCTAACGACGGCGGGAAGTACGGCCGGGTGGCGCCGGCCCGCATCCACGGCGATTTGTGGGCGGGCAACCTGCTCTTTAGCAGCGATGGCCCGGTCATGATCGACCCGGCGGCGCACGGTGGCCACCCGTTTACTGACTTGGCCATGCTGGCGTTGTTCGGTGCGCCGTACCTCTCCCACATAGTGGCCGGCTACGGCGCGCCTGATGACTTCTTCGATTGGGTGCCCATGCACCAGCTTCACCCGCTGGCGGTCCACGCCATGACGCACGGCCCCGGCTACCACGCGGACTTAGCCCGCGCCGCCGAGACCACCCTCAAGGTGCTCGGCGAATCCTAGTGTCGGTACCGGGCCTAGGCGGGCTTAAACCAGTCCCCGCTCTACCTCGCGCGGGCCGGGAGGCATCATGCGCTTGTGCTTGCCGCGGTGGTACCAATCCTCGATGGTCTTGCGGGCAGCGTCGGGCACGTCCCTGCCCTCGAGGTAGGCGTCAATGTGTTCATAGGTAACGCCTAGTGCAACCTCATCCGGTAGTTGCGGCTTGTCATCCTCCAGGTCCGCGGTGGGGACCTTTTGCCAGGTGGAATCGGGGGCGCCCAGCTCAACGAGCAGCTGCTTTCCCTGGCCCTTGGTCAGCCCCGCCAACGGGAGGAGATCGGCGGCGCCGTCACCCCACTTGGTGTAGAAGCCGGTGACGTTTTCCGCGGCGTGATCCGTGCCGATGACTAACAGCCCCTTCTCTCCCGCGACGGCGTACTGCGCGGTCATGCGCAGGCGGGCCTTGATATTGCCGCGGTTAAAATCTCCCAGATCCGCCTCGCCGAAGGCGCCGGCTATCTCATCGTCCAGCGCCGCGGTGGCGGGGGCGATGTTGATGTTGAGGCTGTGGTCCGGCTGGATGAATTTCAGCGCCACCTGCGCGTCATCCTCATCGGCCTGGACGCCGTGTGGCAGGCGCACGGCGTAGAACTCGGCGCCCTCGACGCGGTCGCAGGCCAGCTGGGCCAGCTTGCCGGCCAGGGTGGAGTCCTGGCCGCCGGAAATTCCCAGGACGTAGCCCTTGGCGCCGGTGCGTTGCAGGTAGTCCACGAGGAACTGGATGCGAGATTCCACCTCCTGTGCCGGGTCAATGGAGGGCTTGGAGCCCATTTCTTCGATAATCTGCTGCTGCAGCGGGGAAATAGAAGTCATGCGGGCCATTGTAATCTCGCGAACGCAATTCTGTAGTCCTATAGGTGGCGCGCGGTCAGGCGCGGAGCGGTCCCTGATGTGCGAGTTTGCGGCGCTCCCGCCCGGGGCCGGGGTGGAGGTGTATAGGCGTGAAAAGTGTGAGTTTTGGTATTGACGCGCCAGTGGGGTAATATTTTCCCTCGTGTCATGACCGGACTTCCGGTACATGCTTTACAGTATTCATTTCCGCACTTGAGATGCGCATAACGAAAGGAGCGCCCGATGAAGGTCCGCAAGTCGCTTCGGTCGCTGAAGAAGAAGCCGGGCGCCCAGGTTATTCGCCGCCACGGCAAGGTCTTCGTGATCAACAAGAAGGATCCACGTTTCAAGGCTCGTCAGGGCTAATTCGTGCGAAGCATTGATGCCACCTACCTGTAACCGGGTAGGTGGCATTAGTCGTTTTAGCCCCCGACGGATTAACCGCGATGCTTCGGCCCGTGGGGTGCCGCGCTAGCTTCGCGGCCCGGTGGCTTTGCGGCCCGGTGGCTTTGTGGCCCGGTGGTCTTGTGGGGTGTGGTGGTCGGCGGCGGTTGGCGAGCGGGGTGGTGACGGTGGGGCGTGACGGGCGCGATTTAAGGTCCATTCCGGCGGGGTCCAAATCGGACGCGGGCCCGCGCCGAAAATGTAACCTTAGTCACATTATTTCGCAAAACCCCAAGAAATTTCAGCGGTGTAAGCCGGGGGCTTGGAAGGGGTGGAATTACACGAGTGCAACATGTGGGCCGCCGGGGGCCAGCTTCCTGGGAATTTCACCCACGTAACTACTATATGTTGTGTCAGTTGCGGGGAATCGCCACAAAGTATAGTGTCATTCGTGTTGCTCAGGACATCGAGGACAACGGTTCTAGATATCCCTGAGAAGTAAATAAAGAACTTGATTCCCACCGCCCCGGTTCGGCTCGAGGTGACACTCCTAGCCCGCCGCCGAGCGCATGATGAAGAAGGACGTAGCCGCCATGTCTATCACTCTCTACACCAAGCCAGCTTGCCCACAGTGCGTCGCAACCAAGCGTGCGTTTGACCGCTCCGGCGTTGAGTACTCCACCGTGGATGTGTCCATGGATGATGACGCGCGTGACTACGTCATGTCCCTGGGCTACGTTGCGCTTCCGGTCGTAGAGGCTGAGGGCAACCACTGGAGCGGCTTCCGCCCAGACCGCATCAAGGAACTGGTCAGCGCAGCGGCATCTGCTTAAGGCAATCGATAGGCTCTACAACCGTCCTTACGAGAGCGAGCAGGGGGCGCACGGCGCTTTCAGGCTCGCTCTTTGTCTTTGTAGCAGCCCACCGCCGCCAATAGCATTCCAATAAACACCCAAAACCCGTGAGTGGGGCCTTAAAACATCATGTTGGTCGTGTACTTTTCATCCGCAACGGAAAACACGCGCCGTTTCGTCAACAAGCTAGGTTTTCCCGCCAAGCGCATCCCGCTGCACAAGAAGGATGAACCCCTGGTGGTCGATGAGCCGTACGTGCTTATTTGCCCAACCTATGGCGGGGGTGCGTCCATTACCCATGAGAACTCAAAACCGGTGCCGGTTCAGGTCATCCGCTTTTTGAATAATGAGCACAACCGCGGCCTTATCCGCGCGGTCATTGCCGGCGGCAATTCAAATTTCGGCAGTGACTTTGGCAAGGCGGGGGAAATTATTTCCGCCAAGTGCAAGGTGCCCTACGTATACCGCTTCGAGTTGATGGGAAACGATGAGGATGTGCGTCTGTGCCGCGAGGGGCTCGAAGCCAACGCGCAGGCCCTGGGGCTGGACCAAGTAAAAGCCCAATAACCTGCAACTATATCGCCCTTCCGCCGTTGCGGCGGGAGGGCTTTAGGGGTAGAAGGGAATTGATTTCCACTATGCCGTGAGTGCGCGGATCAAGTAGTATCGGTTCCACACAGTGCTCCCAGAGCAGCCCCTAGAGCACCAATAAAAAGACTTACGAAAAGGAAATCGAAACGCATGTCTACTCAGCTGGGAAAGACCGTGGCAGAGCCAGTAAAGCAGGAAGAGCAGCTGGATTACCACGCGTTGAATGCGATGCTGAATCTCTACGATGAGAACGGCAATATCCAGTTTGATAAGGACCGCGAGGCGGCAAATCAGTACTTCCTGCAGCACGTCAATCAGAACACCGTCTACTTCCATGACCTGGAAGAAAAGATCCGGTACCTGATTGAAAACAAGTACTACGAACCTGAGGTCATCGAGCAGTATGATTGGGAGTTCGTAAAATCCCTCTACAAGCGCGCATACGGATTCAAATTCCGCTTCAAGACCTTCTTGGGTGCGTTTAAGTACTACACGTCCTACACGCTAAAGACCTTCGATGGTCGCCGCTACTTGGAGCGCTTCGAGGATCGCGTCGCCATGACCGCCCTGTTTTTGGCGGATGGCAACGAGCAGGTGGCCGAGGCCATGGTTGATGAGATCATGACCGGCCGCTTCCAGCCCGCAACCCCTACCTTCCTCAACGCGGGCAAGGCCCAGCGCGGCGAGCTGGTTTCCTGCTTCCTGCTACGCATCGAGGACAACATGGAATCCATCGGCCGCTCCATCAACTCGGCCCTCCAGCTGTCCAAGCGCGGCGGAGGAGTGGCGCTGCTGCTGTCCAACATCCGTGAGTCCGGTGCCCCCATCAAGCGCATTGAAAACCAGTCCTCCGGCGTCATCCCGGTAATGAAGCTGCTGGAGGATTCCTTCTCCTACGCCAACCAGCTTGGCGCCCGCCAGGGTGCCGGCGCGGTGTACCTCAACGCCCACCATCCAGACATCATGAACTTCCTGGACACCAAGCGTGAGAACGCCGATGAGAAGATCCGCATCAAGACCCTGTCTTTGGGCGTGGTCATCCCGGATATCACCTTTGAGTTGGCCAAGCGCAATGATGACATGTACCTGTTTTCCCCGTATGACGTTGAGCGCATCTACGGCAAGGCGTTCGCGGATATCTCGGTGACCGAGCATTACGAGGAAATGGTTGAGGATCCCCGCATCCGCAAGAAGAAGATCAACGCGCGCCAGTTCTTCCAGACCCTGGCCGAGCTGCAGTTTGAGTCCGGTTACCCGTACATCATGTTCGAGGACACGGTGAACAAGGCCAACCCGGTCAAGACCGGCCGCATCAACATGTCCAACCTCTGCTCCGAGATCCTGCAGGTCAACACCCCGTCCTACTTTAACGATGATCTCTCCTACTCGGAGATGGGGGATGACATCTCCTGCAACCTCGGTTCCCTGAACATCGCCATGTCCATGGATTCCCCGGACTTTGCAAAGACCGTCGAAACCGCGATCCGCGGGCTGACCGCGGTGGCGGACAAGACCGCCATCGATTCGGTTCCATCCGTGCGCAAGGGCAATGACAATTCGCACGCCATCGGGCTGGGCCAGATGAACCTGCATGGATACCTGGGGCGCGAGCACATCGAGTACGGCTCCGAGGAGGGCCTGGACTTTACCAACGCCTACTTCGCTGCGGTGATGTACGCCTGCATCAAGGCTTCCAACACCATCGCCCGCGAGCGCGGCGAATCCTTCTCCGAGTTTAAGGATTCTGAGTACTACACCGGCGAGTTCTTCGATCGCTACGACCCAGAGACCTTCAAGCCGCGCACCGAAAAGGTCAAGGCCCTTTTCGAGGCGTCCACTATCAAGACTCCCACCGCGGAGGAATGGGAGCAGCTGAAGGCGGACGTTCGCGCCTACGGCATGTACAACCGCAACCTGCAGGCCGTGCCGCCAACCGGTTCCATCTCCTACATCAACAACTCCACGTCTTCCATCCACCCAATCGCCTCCAAGATTGAGATCCGGAAGGAAGGCAAGATCGGCCGCGTGTACTACCCGGCGCCCCATATGGACAACGAGAACCTTGACTACTTCAAGGACTCCTACGAAATTGGCTATGAGAAGATCATCGACACCTACGCGGAGGCCACCAAGTACGTCGACCAGGGCCTGTCGCTGACCTTGTTCTTCAAGGACACGGCCACCACTCGCGATATCAACCGCGCGCAGATTTACGCATGGCGCAAGGGCATTAAGACCTTGTATTACATCCGCCTGCGCCAGATGGCTCTTACCGGCACCGAGGTTGAGGGCTGCGTATCCTGCATGCTTTAAGCGCCTTGGCAATCCCCCGCACGGGTCACTCCGAGCGGGGGATTGAGCTATTTGCGGTTGTGGTCCAGGATGCGTCGGGAGAGCGCCTCGGCGGTATCGGCCCGCGAATCGGCAATCGCCCGGGCCAGCTCGAGGTGCAGCTGCGCGGTGCCGGCGACGGGATCCCGCTTGGCGGAGCCGAAGATGGACTTGCCCTTGAAAATGGCCAGCAACGAGGGGGCGAGCGCGTTGAACATCTCGTTGCGGGAGCCGCGCAGAATCGCGGTGTGGAATTGCAGGTCCACCTCTAATTCCGCGCCAACCTTGGGGGAGGGGTGGGCGTCAAGCTTACACAGCTCGCCGGCGAGGCGCAGAATCTCCGCGCGGTCCGCCTCGCTGGCGTGTTCAGCGCAGTGGCGGGCGGCCAGCGGCTCGATAGCCACGCGTAGCTCATTGAGCGTGCGCAGCTGCGCGGCCCGCGATTTCTCACCCCGCAGCCTCCAGGCGATTACCGCGGGATCAAACACGGCCCAGCGCTCCATCGGTAGCACGGTAAGCCCCACGCGCCGGGAGGATTCCACCATGCCCAGCTGTTCCAGGGCGCGCATCGCCTCGCGGGCGACCGTGCGGGAGACCCCAAATTCGGCCTCGAGTCCCCGCAGCGTCAGCCTGTCCCCGGGCGCATAAGCCCCGCCCGCGATGGCTTGGCCCACGGCGTCTAACACCGCGCCCGCCAAAGGCCCCGCTTTGCCCGACGCCACCTCCAGCACCTCCCGCTTTCTTTCCCGGCATACCGTTTATTTACTCTGATGGTACCCTTGACCCCGATTGAACTTTTACCGGATAGGCCCGAATCCCTATCCACCCTACGTAGGAGCTAGTAGTTGACTCACGAGTATGACGGCTACCTTGAAAGCCACGATAAGCCAGTTAAGGCCATCAACTGGAACACCATTCCGGATGAGAAGGACCAGGAAGTCTGGGATCGCCTCACCGGTAATTTCTGGCTCCCAGAAAAGGTTCCAGTGTCCAACGACCTGCCGAGCTGGAGGACTCTGACCGAGCTCGAGCAGCAGACTACTATGCGTGTGTTTACCGGTTTGACCCTGCTGGATACCATCCAGGGCACGGTTGGCGCCGTATCCCTGTTGCCGGATGCCAAGACCCTGCATGAGGAGGCGGTATACACCAACATCGCCTTCATGGAGTCCGTTCACGCGAAGAGCTACTCCAATATCTTTATGACCCTGTCCTCGACGCAGCAGATTAATGACGCCTTCCGCTGGTCCGAGGAGAATGAGAACTTGCAGAAGAAGGCCAAGATTGTCCTTTCTTATTACAAGGGCGAAGATCCGCTGAAGAAGAAGGTGGCCTCCACGCTGCTGGAGTCCTTCTTGTTCTACTCCGGCTTCTATCTGCCGATGTATTTCTCCTCCCGCGCCAAGCTGACCAATACCGCGGACATCATCCGCTTGATCATCCGCGATGAGGCGGTCCACGGTTACTACATTGGCTACAAGTACCAGCAGGGGCTGAAGGAACTGACCCAGGCTGAGCAGGATGAGCTGAAGATGTACACCTTCGAGCTCCTCTACGATCTTTATGACAATGAGACCGATTACTCGGAGGATCTCTACGATGACCTCGGCTGGACCGAGGACGTCAAGCGCTTCCTGCGTTACAACGCCAACAAGGCGCTGAACAACCTGGGCTACGAGGGTCTCTTCCCGGCGGATGAAACCCGCGTATCCCCAGCGATTCTTTCCTCCCTGTCCCCGAACGCGGATGAGAACCATGACTTCTTCTCGGGTTCCGGTTCCTCCTACGTCATCGGCAAGGCCGAGGAGACTACCGACGAGGACTGGGACTTCTAAAACGCGCGTCGACCGCGCGCACACGTCACTTCCACGCCTAAGTGGGCGCTGAGGTGGGCCGGCGTTACGCTGGCCCACCTTTTCTGTTTTGTCATCAACCTTAAGGATGACGTATCCCGGGGGGTTTCGGGGGTCGCTCGCGGGGCCTAAAAGCAAGGAAAAAGGGGTGGGGGAGTGTGGGCTGTGCCACTCCAGGGGGACGAGGTTTTGGTGGGGTTTATGTGGCTACGCCTAACGTGCTGCGGGAATGTAGTCACTTCTGTCACATTGGCCTTCTATAGAGGGAAAAGAAAGTTAATTGACAGCTGGAAATAGGACGCGCGCTGACTTAGGATTAGTCTCTGTAAATCCATGGGCGTAGTGGCCCTAAATCCGCTACGCCGTTAGTCAGGAGGATTCTTAATGACCGCTGTGGCGCCACGGCTTGACGATTACGTCCAGCCAACCCGCCCTACGCCTACCGGTAATGAGAAGACCGGTAACAAGGCTTGGGTATTTTTGACCACCACCGACCACAAGCAGCTGGGCATCATGTACATGATCATGGCCTTTAGCTTCTTCTTCCTCGGTGGCTTCATGGCATTGCTGATCCGTGCTGAGCTTTTCACCCCGGGCCTGCAGTTCCTTTCCAACGAGCAGTTCAACCAGCTGTTCACCATGCACGGCACCGTGATGCTGCTGCTGTTTGCAACCCCGGTTGTGTGGGCTTTCGGTAACTACGTCCTGCCGCTTCAGATCGGCGCTCCGGACGTGGCCTTCCCACGCCTGAACGCATTCGGTTTCTGGATCACCCTCATCGGCGGCGTTGTTATGCTGCTCGGTTTCGCAACCCCTGGTGGCGCCGCGGACTTCGGCTGGACTATGTACCTGCCGCTGGCCGATGACGTCCACACCCCAGGCATCGGCGCCGACATGTGGATTGTCGGCGTGGGCGCTACCGGTGTTGGCACCATCGCTTCCGCCATCAACATGATCACCACCGTGCTGACCATGCGCGCGCCTGGCATGACCATGTTCCGCATGCCGGTGTTCACCTGGGCGGTATTCGTTGCTTCCGTTCTGGTTCTGATGATCTTCCCGCTGCTGACCGCTGCGGCACTGGGTGTCCTGTATGACCGCAAGCTCGGCGCTCACATCTACGACTCCGCTAACGGCGGCGCTATCCTGTGGCAGCACCTGTTCTGGTTCTTCGGCCACCCTGAGGTATACGTTCTGGCCCTGCCATTCTTCGGCGTTATCTCTGAGATCATCCCGGTGTTCTCCCGTAAGCCAGTCTTCGGCTACATTGGCCTGATCTTCGCCATCCTCGCCATCGGCGCTCTGTCCATGGCCGTGTGGGCACACCACATGTTCGTAACCGGCGCGGTCCTGCTCCCATTCTTCTCCTTCATGACGTTCTTGATTGCGGTTCCTACCGGCGTTAAGTTCTTCAACTGGGTGGGCACCATGTGGAAGGGCCACATCACCTGGGAGACCCCAATGATCTTCGCTATGGGCTTCCTGGTTACCTTCCTCTTCGGCGGCATGACCGGCATTATGCTGGCCTCCCCGGCACTGGACTTCCACCTGGCTGAGTCCTACTTCCTGATTGCCCACTTCCACTACACCCTGTTCGGCATCGTTGTATTCTCCGCTATCGGTGGCGTCTACTTCTGGTTCCCGAAGATGACCGGCCGCATGCTCGATGAGCGCCTCGGCAAGATTCACTTCTGGCTGACCTTCATCGGCTTCCACGGCACCTTCATGGTTCAGCACTGGCTGGGCAACATGGGTATGCCACGTCGCTACGCGGACTACCTGGACACCGATGGTTTCACTCTGTTCAACCAGATTTCCACCATCTTCTCCTTCGTACTGGGCGCGTCCGTCATCCCATTCATCTGGAACGTATTCAAGTCCTGGCGCTACGGTGAGATTGTCACCGTTGATGACCCATGGGGTTACGGCAACTCCCTGGAGTGGGCAACCTCTTGCCCTCCTCCACGCCACAACTTCGTTGCCCTGCCACGCATCCGCTCCGAGCGCCCTGCGTTCGAGCTGCACTACCCACACATGGTTCAGCGCATGCGTGCTGAGGCTCACCTTGGCCACGGCCACGATGACCGTGAGGACGTGCACCGCTAAATAGAGGCGGCACACCGTCTAGGCTTCTCACAAAGCCAAAAGACTCCTGACAGCACCGTCAGTTCCTCCCCGGAGGCGCTGGCGGTGCTCGCCGTTTTAGCCCAACGCGTACCCCACTATGGGACACGCGTAGCTGCATAAATACGGGGCGTGTAATAATTAAGCGCGTGACTGATACAGATGCCTTGATGACCACTGCCGTAATCACGACCACCGGCCCCGATAAGCCCGGGGTGTCCGCGGCTTTTTTCCGAGTCTTGTCCTCCCACCACGCCGAGCTGATGGACGTGGAGCAGGATCTCTTTGCCGGGCGCATCGCGCTCGCGGCGTACGTTTCCATCGAGCGGGGCAAGCTGGAAAAGGTAGGGCAGGGCCTGCGCGATACGCTGAGCATCTACAAGCAGCACGTCTCCGTGGATGAGCGGGATGGCGCAAAGGCCCGTCCCCGCTCCACCCATGCGGTGGTCGTCCTGGGGCGTCGGATTACCGCGGGGCATATTTCCGCCATCGGCCAGACGCTTGCCAATTTTGACATCAACATTGACCGAATCCGCGGTATCTCGGATTATCCGGTCACCGGGATTGAGCTGTACGTGACGGTGCCTGAAAGCTCTGGCGCTATCCGCAAGGCCCTTGCCCTTCAGGCCGCGGAGCTGGGCGTGGACATCGCCTTCGAGCGCGCCGGCCTGTCCCGACGCGCCAAGCGCCTCATCTGTTTCGATTGTGACTCCACCCTGATTACCGGTGAGGTCATTGAGATGCTCGCGGCCCACGCCGGCAAAGAGGCTGAGGTAGCCGAGGTGACCGAGCGCGCGATGCGCGGCGAGTTGGATTTCGAAGAGTCCCTCCGCGAGCGCGTTGCCACCTTGGCGGGTCTGGACGCCTCCGTCATCGATTCGACCGCGGCCTCGCTCACTCTGACCCCGGGAGTGCGCACCACCATCCGCACGCTCAAGAAGATGGGTTACCGCGTGGCCGTGGTCTCCGGGGGCTTCATTCAGGTGCTCGAGGGGCTGGCTAAGGACCTCGATCTCGATTACGTGCGGGCCAACACGCTCGAGGTGGTTGACGGCAAGCTCACCGGCCGGGTGACCGGCAAGGTGGTCGACCGCAAGGCCAAGGAGGAATTCCTCCGCGAATTCGCCGACGACGCCGGCCTCGACATCTCCCAAACCGTCGCCGTTGGAGACGGCGCCAACGATATCGACATGATCACAGCCGCGGGCCTGGGCATCGCGTTCAATGCGAAGCCCGCGCTGCGCGAGGTTGCGGACGCGTCCATCAACCATCCATACATGGATGAGATCCTCCACATCCTTGGTATCCCTCGTGAGGAAGTCGAAGGTGCTTAGCCACGACCCCGCGGCCTTTCGCGTCGCCCACCATCGCCTATCCGCGGTAAGCCATCCGCGCGGCCCGCGCGAGGACCTAGAGATCGAGGACCCGTCCCGCCCGGAGACGGTCCAGGCCATGCAGATCGCGCTGAACATTCCCAAACAGGACCCACCCGCGCGCAATGAGGTGCTAGTTGCCGCGGCCCGCGCCGTTATTGCCGCATGCCTGGATGATCGCGCCGGTAGGGACACAGCCTATGCCGAGGCGCTGGCCGGGTGGTACGGCCGGCGCATCCGCAAAGTGGCGCGCCGCGGCCGCAACGCCGCCTGGGATAACGTGCAGGCCTTGCCGGGCGTCACGGTCGATAACCTGGCCCGAGCGTTTGCCCCATCGGCCGTCAGTGAGGTCCCGCACCCCATCAGGAAGCTGCAGATTTCAGGCACGGACCTTCCCCTAGAGGCGTTGTCTAGCGCGCCGGCAGACCGGCCCATCCTCTATGTCGACGCCTCGCTCGGGATGAGCGCGGGAAAGGCCGCGGCCCAGGTGGGCCACGGTTCAATGCTGCTGGGCGCGGCCATGACTCTGGAAGAGGCTGAGGCCTGGGCCGCGCGCGATTTTGCCCTGTCCGTCCGTGAGGTGGGCCGCGATACGTTCCAGCGCGCCTGCGCCCAGCCGGGCGCGGTCATCATCCGCGACGCCGGCTACACGGAGATAGCGCCGGGCTCAGCCACCGTCTGCGCCCTGCGCGCCCCACTACACGAGTAGCGATTTCCGCATCGCGAAAACACAAAAGACTGATCGCAAAAGACCTACACCGAGTTATTTTCCCGCCATTAGGAGGAAATCCAGGCGGTTTTTCTTGATGTAGGTCCTTTGCGATCAGTCGTTTGGGCTCAGCCCCGCGACGCATACCGCCGCGCGCCGAACGCCGTCTCGCCCCGAACGCCGTCCCGCTGTCTTTCGCTAGTCCGTAGCCAGGCGCGCGTACACCGCGAGGTCATCGAAACGGCCGTGCATGTGCTGCGAGCCGCGGGCAACGCCCTCGAACGCAAAGCCCGCCTTTTCGGCGACGCGGCGGGAGGCTACGTTGTTGACGTCCGCCTTGAGCTCGATGCGGTGGAAACCCTGGCCAAAGGCCCACTCGGTCACGGTAACTACCGCGTCGGTGGTAAACCCCTGGCCGCGCGCCCACGGCGCGGTGTGGTATCCCAGGTCCGCCAGGAAGTCATTGCGTGGGCGCAGCTCAATGACGCCGCAAAAGTCGTCGCGTTCGTCGGTCATGGCCCATTTGCATTCGGTGCCGCGGATGAACGCGTGCGCCATATCGAGCGTGTACGCCGGCGGGACGTTGGTCCAGCGCTGCGTTTCGGCATCCTGGCAGGCCTCCGTGAGCTTTTCTGCGTCCTTTGGGGCCAATGGGCGCAGGTTCTTCAAAAATGGGGCCGTAAGCTGAGGCAGGTCGGATCCAGTCATGCGGAAATGATATACCTCACCCAGCCTTAGAACCTAGCCGCCCGAGCCCACAAGGCGTTTTAGCGCCCCGCGCACCGTTTCGGGATTGGTGGTGTACCAGAACGGCGGAATGGAGTTGCGCAGGAAGGAACCGTAACGCTTGGTCTCTAAGCGATTATCCAGTACCGCCACCACGCCACGGTCCGTCACGGAGCGCAGCAGCCTGCCCGCACCCTGCGCCATGAGCAGCGCCGCGTGGGTGGCGGATACTTCCATAAACCCGTTGCGGCCCTCCGCCTTGGCTGATTCGGTGCGCGCCTGCATCAACGGGTCATCCGGCCGGGGAAACGGGATCCTGTCCATAATGACCAGGGAACACGCCGGTCCTGGAACATCCACGCCCTGCCATAGGCCCAACGTGCCGAACAGGCAGGAATTTTCATCCTTGGTGAACTTCTCCACCAGCGCGCTCACGGAATCTTCGCCCTGAACATGAATGGTAAAGGGGAGCTTGTTGCGCAGTTTTTGGGCGGCCTCCTCGGCGGCGCGGCGGGAGGAAAACAACCCCAGGGTGCGCCCACCGGCGGCCATAATCAGCTCGCGGATTTCCTCCAGGGTCTCCGGCGCCAGCCCGTCGCGCCCGGGGGCGGGTAGGTGCCGCGCCACGTAGAGGATTCCGGCCTTGGCTGGGTCGAAGGGGGTGCCCACGTCCAGCGAGTCCCACGTTCCCTTCGGCAGGCCCCACTGCGCGGCCATGGCGTCGAATCGACCGCCTAGGGCCAGGGTGGCCGAGGTCAGCACCACAGTTTGCTCACCAAATAGGTTTTCGTGGAGCAGGGGAGCCACGGACAGCGGCGCCACGGCTAAGGTGTCCGTGTTGAAGCGTTCATCGTGGGAGAGCCAGACCACGTCGAAGTGCTTGGCCGGGTCATCCGTTTCGAAGACGTCCAGGATGCGGGTAACGGTCTCCACCATTTCGCCCAGGTGGTTGACCAGGTTGATGCGTTCGGCGTACTTTTCCGGGTCGTTGGCCTTTTCCTCCTCGGAGCCGGTGCCCAGCGCGGTCTTGCAGCTGGCGAGCGCCTGCCCCAGCGAATCCAGGTGGCTTTTCGCCTCGTCAGGCATGTCCACCCAGCGCCCGGGTTCGAATTCGCTCATGGTCAGGGCGAATTCATCCGCCATCTCTGCCAGGCGGTGCTCCTTGCCCTCCGCCCCTAGGGACTTGGCCCGGTTGGCCGCCAGCTTGATGGCGCGCGCCGTGACCTCCGCGGTGGACACGGAGGTGATGCGGGCGTCCAGCTCGTGCGCCTCGTCGACAATCACCACGTCATGTTCGGGAAGGATGTTCATCTCGCTGACCGCATCGATGGCCAGCATCGCGTGGTTGGTCACCACCACGTCTACGTTCTGGGCGTGCTGGCGGGCGGCCTCGGCGAAGCAGTCCTCGCCGTGCGGGCAGCGCGTTGCGCCCAAGCATTCCGACGACGTCACGCTCAACTGCCGCCACGCCAAATCCGGAACACCCGGGTCCAATTCATCGCGATCCCCGGTCTCGGTATCCTGCGCCCAATCCGCGATCCGGCGCACGTGCTGGCCCATACGTGAGATGGCCTCTTCCTCGAATATGCCCTCATCCTCGGGCTCCACGAACGCGCCGAGCACTTTGTTCATGCAGACGTAGTTTGAGCGCCCCTTCATGATGGCAAAGGTCGGGGTGCGCCCCATCACCGGCGAAAGAGCGTCCATTAACCGGGGCAGGTCCCTGCCCACCAACTGGCGCTGCAGCTGCAGCGTGGCCGTGGACACTATCACCGTCGATCCGGTGTTATGGGCGTGCAGGATGGCCGGAACCAGATACGCCAGGGATTTTCCGGTACCGGTGCCCGCCTGCACGGCGAGGTGCCGGTCGCGCTCCAGGGCCTCCGTCACGGCCAGGGCCATGCGCACCTGGCCCTCGCGCCGCGCGCCGCCCAGCGCCTCCACGGCGGCGGTGAGCAGGGATTCGGTGGTTAGCTTCTCAGGGGTCTCATCACTCATCAGGGTTAAGGAGTCTACTAGGAGTTAAACCCCGAAAGGCGAGTGGGTACCGCGGGCTCACCGCGAGTCAAGGACAACCCCTCCCACGGCAGCGTCTTGATAGCCGCGGCGCGGTGCTCACGGGCCTCTTCCAGGCTAGGCAGGTCCTCAACCAGCTCGCCGTCGCGCATCAACGGGACGGTCAGCTCGCGCGCCTCCAAGGCTCCGGTATCCGGGGTCTGCGCGTCGAAGGGGAAGACGATTTCCTCAACGGCCACGCCCGTGGAGCGGTAGGTGCGCACCGCGCGCTTGGCGCCGCCGACGGACTGCTTAGAGGAGGAGCGCTTGGCCACCGGATGGCCTTCTACCTCAACGAGCTTGTAGACCATGGAGGCGGTGGGCGCGCCGGAGCCGGTGACCACGGAGGTGCCCACGCCGTAAACGTCGACCGGGTCGCTGCGCAACGCGGCGATGACAAACTCGTCCAGATCTGAGGAAACCACGATGTTGGTACCGTGATTGCCCAGGTCATCGAGCTGCCTGCGCACCCTGCGGGTCACGGCCCCCAGATCGCCCGAGTCGATGCGCACGGCGCCCAGCTCGGGCCCGGCCACCTTCACTGCGGTAGCCACGCCGTTGGTGATGTCATAGGTATCGACTAGCAGGGTGGTGCCCACGCCGGCGTCTTCGATCTGGCTGCGGAACGCGGCCTCCTCGTTGGGGGAGCCGTCCTCATTGATGTGCAGCAGCGTCCACGCATGCGCGGCGGTGCCGGACGCGGGGATGCCGTAGCGGTGGGCGGCCTCCAGGTTTGAAGTGGAATCAAAACCCGCTAGGTATGCGGCGCGGGAGGAGGTTACCGCGGCGTATTCGTGGGTGCGCCGGGAGCCCATTTCGATGATGGGGCGCCCATCCGCGGCAACCACCATGCGGGAGGCGGCGGAGGCCACCGCGGAGTCCGAGTTCATGATGGATAAGATGACCGTCTCCAAGATCACGCACTCGCCGAACGTGCCGTGCACGGTCAACAAGGGCGAGTAAGGGAAGTACAGCTCACCCTCCCGGTAGCCGTCAACCTGGCCGGAGAATTTGTAATTGCGCAGATATTCGATGGTCCGCTCATCGAGGAAGTCCAGCGTCGCCAGCTGCTCCTCGGTGAAGCGGAAGTCCCTGATCGCGTGCAGTACGCGCTCGGTGCCGGCCACCACGCCGTAGCGGCGCTCGTTGGGCAGGCGGCGGGCGAAGACCTCGCACGCTACCTTGCGGTTTGCGGTGCCGTCCCGCAGCGCGGCCTGGAGCATGGTCAGCTCGTATTTGTCAGTCAGCAGCGCGGTGGAGCGGTCCGCCGGGATGGAAGAAGAAGTGTTAGTAGTCACCAGGCCAAGCTTAGTCAAAAACTTCTCAGAATCATTCGATTCTTTGCCCCTTGCCGGCCCGTTCCGGCGCACATGGGTGGATGATACGGCCGCCACGCCGCAACCAAGGGCTTGCCGTGGCCACTAGTGGCAGAGGCGAGTTATTGGTTAATCTGGAGTACATGAACTTGTCAGCAACCGGCATCAGTGTGCACATGATGGGCTCGCCTATGGCCACACCAGAGCTCGATGAAGCGATAGAGGTAGACGTAGCCACCAGCGAGAATCTGCCCTGGATGTGCATAGTCTGGGATGATCCCGTCAACCTCATGAGCTATGTGTCATACGTATTCCAAACCGTCCTGGGTTATGACAAAAAGCGCGCGAATGAGCTCATGATGCAGGTCCACACGGAGGGCAAGGCCGCCGTATCCTCCGGCGAGCGGGACAAAGTGGAAGCTGACGTGAAGAAACTTCAGGTTGCCGGCCTGTGGGCTACCATGCAGCAGGCCGGCTAAAGGCCGCCGCCGATTGCCGACTTTCAGCGTGAGATTTAGAAAGAAGTACTAGTGCAGGCTTGGAAGAAAAAGAAGTCCCTGATGCGTGGGGTTAGGTTCCACACGGTCCTCGAGCCCATGGAGCGGGAGGTGTTGGGGGATCTCACCGCCACCGTGTCGGAATCCATCATTGCGCGTGCGCAATCCGCCCCCAAGGATGAACTGGCGGAGATGATGGACATGCCTTCCGGCCACACCGAGGCCCCGGAGGACCCCTCGCTCGCGCGCCTTTTCCCCGATTTCATGCGTGATGGGGATGAGGCCTATGAGGGGGATTCCGGCCTGATGCGCGCGCTGCACGAAAATGACATCGCCAAGGCCAAGCTGCGCAACCTCCAGGTCATCAACCAGGCGCTCGGCCCCGATGGCGGCGTGGAGGTTTCCATATCGGAGGCAGAGGCCCACGCCTTTCTTTCCGGCCTCAATGACCTGCGCCTGTGGGTCGCCGCGGGCGAGGTGCGTGGCGGCGAGGCCGCCGAAGCTGATCGCGACGCGCTGGTGGAATGGCTCGCATTCAACCAGGATTCGCTGCTCAACGCGCTGATGCCTTAAAGGGGGCCACTATGACTTATCAGAATCCTCAATTCCGGGAGCCCCAGTTCAGCGGTGGGGCCCGCCCCACCGCGCCGCAGCTCCCGGAGCGCAAGGTCAACCGCGGCGGTTCGCACAACTACACCCGACGCGGACGCATCCGCACGGGAATCACCTTTGCCGTGGGCTACGTGGTCATCATTTGGGCGGTGTTCATCATCAACGCGGTCGTCTTCGGCGGAGGACTCAACGCCTACGGCATCCGCCCGCTGGACTTCGGTGGCATCTGGGGCATTTTCTTCTCCCCATTCCTCCACGCCAATTGGGAACACCTTTTGTCTAACACCATTCCCGGCGCCATCTTCTGTTTCCTCATTGGCCTTTCGGGCCGCCTGGCGTGGTGGGAGGTGACCGTCATCTCCCTGCTGGTCGGCGGGATCGGCACCTGGCTGCTGGGCGGGCCGGGAACCCTGCACATCGGCGCCTCGGGCCTGGTGTATGGCTGGTTGGCGTACCTCATCGTGCGCGGAATCTTCAATCGCTCCCTGATTCAGTTCGCCCTGGGTGTGGTCCTGGGGATGGCCTACTCGGGTCTTATCTGGGGCGTGCTTCCGGTCACGCCGGGTGTGAGCTGGCAGGGGCACCTATTCGGCGCTATCGGCGGCATCGTAGCGGGCATGGTTATCACCTCCGATGACACGCTCGCCCAGCTCCAGCACCGCAAGCGTTAGGGGAGCAATGATCACCGCAACATCGCCCATCGGGATCTTCGACTCAGGCGTCGGCGGGCTGACCGTGGCTCGCACCATCATGGACCAGCTGCCCAACGAGTCCATCATCTACATCGGGGACACCGCGCACGGGCCCTACGGTCCCCGCACCATCGCTGAGGTTCGCGAACTTTCCACCCGCATCGCGGATGAATTGGTCGCCCGCGGATGCAAAATGATAGTAATCGCCTGCAACACCGCCACCGCGGCGTTCCTGCACGACGCGCGTGAGCGCTATGACGTCCCCGTGGTGGAGGTCATCCGCCCCGCCGTGCGCCGCGCCATGGCCACCACCCGCAACAACAAGGTGGGCGTGATTGGCACGGAAGGGACCGTCAACTCCGGCGCCTACCAGGATTTATTCGCGGTCAACCCCCAGGTGGAGGCCTTTGCCACCGCCTGCCCGGACTTCGTGCCATTCGTCGAGCGCGGCATCACCATGGGGCGCCAGATTCTGGGCGTGGCGGAAGGCTACCTGGCCCCGCTCCAGGCCGCCGGGGTGGACACGCTGGTCCTGGGATGCACGCATTATCCCTTGCTCACCGGCGTGATCCAGCTGGCGATGGGGGACGGCGTGACCTTAGTCTCCTCCGCTGAGGAAACCGCCAAGGACGTGCTCAAAACCCTGACCCGGCTGGATTTGCTGGCCCCGGAGGATAACGTCCCTACGCGGAGTTTCGAGGCCACCGGCGACCCGGAATCCTTCGCCAAGCTGGCTACTCGATTCCTGGGCCCGGGCATTGGTGAGGTCAGCCACACGGGGTCGTAAACGTGCTTTTTGGCCATAATTGCGGCGAATTACAAAGATTTCTGGAATTATCAGTGCCATGAAGTTGACGATTCTTGGTTGCTCCGGTTCCGTGCCGGTTCCTGGTAACCCAGCATCCGGTTATCTTGTGTCCTTCCCGGACGCGCCCTCCATCGTCATGGATATAGGCCCAGGTACTTTGGCTAACCTGCAGTCCGTGCAGGATCCTTGCGATGCCCACGTCCTGCTGAGCCACCTCCACGCGGATCACTGCATGGATTTCCCGTCGCTCCTGGTCTGGCGGCGCTTCCATCCCGTCAAACCCGCCGCGTCCCGCAATTACTTGGTGGGTCCGCGCCACACCCCGGTCCATCTGGGGCGCCTGTCCGCCGACGTGCCCGACGAAGTCGATGATTTCTCCGATTCCTTCGCCTTCGAGCAGTGGCATGACCGCAAGCGCGAACTCATCGATGACGTGTACGTCACCCCGTTTAAGACGCTGCACCCCATTGAGACGTATGCGCTGCGCATGGAGCACGCCACGTCGGGCACGGCCATCGCGTACTCCGCGGACTCCGCTTACACCGAAGACCTGGTCGAGGCGGCCCGTGACGCAGATGTGTTTTTGTGCGAGGCGGCGTGGGGGGAAACCTCGGAAGGCAAAGCCCCCAACATGCACATGTCCGGCGCCGAGGCGGGCCGGCTCGCCGCGCAGGCCAACGCGAAAACCCTAGTGCTGGTCCACCTCCAGCCGTGGGGCGACGCCGAGGCAACGCTGGCCGCCGCGCAGGCGGAGTTTAGCGGTGAGGTCATCCTGGGCAAGGCCGGAATGGAATTTGAGCTTTAACCCCGGGTAGCCTGGGGGCATGACTGAATTCACCCGTTTCGATGGGCGCGCGCTAGACCAGCTGCGCACCGTCCGTATCACCCGCAATTTCACCACCAACCCGGCCGGCTCCGTGCTGGTGGAGTTTGGTAACACCCGCGTGATGTGCACCGCCTCCGTGGAGGAGGGCGTGCCGCGTTTCAAGCGTGATTCCGGTGAGGGCTGGCTAACCGCCGAATACTCGATGCTCCCCGCGGCGACGCATGACCGCATGCGCCGCGAGTCCATGGCGGGCAAGGTCAAGGGCCGCACCCACGAAATCTCCCGCCTGGTGGGCCGCTCCCTGCGCGCCGCGGTGGATTTGAGCCAGCTGGGTGAAAACACCATCAACCTGGACTGCGACGTGCTCCAGGCTGACGGCGGAACCCGCACCGCGTCCATCACGGGCGCATACGTGGCGCTGGCGGATGCGATTGCGGTGCTCAAGGAGCGCGGCGTGGTCCCCGGCGAGCCGCTGCTGGACCCAATCGCGGCCGTCTCCGTTGGCATCATTGATGGCCACGTGTGCCTGGATCTGCCGTATGAGGAGGATTCCCGCGCCGAGGTGGATCTCAACGTGGTCATGCAGCAAGGCGGCGACTTTGTCGAGATTCAGGGCACCGGCGAGCATGGCCTGTTCGGCCGCGCCCAGTTGAATGAGATGCTGGACGTGGCGGAGAAGGGCTGCACGGAGCTCATCGCCGCGCAGAAGGTCGCCCTGGGCTGGTAGTCATGAAGCTGCTGGTCGCGTCGAATAACAAGAAAAAGCTGGGCGAGCTGGAGCGCATTCTGTCCGACTCAGGCCTGTCCGGCGTTGAGCTGCTCCCACTGTCCGCGGTTGAGCCGTACGACGAGCCCGTCGAGGACGGCCGCACGTTTGCCGATAACGCTGTGATCAAGGCCCGCGCCGGCGCCGCCGCTACCGGGCTCGCCTGCGTTGCCGACGACTCCGGCCTCAGCGTCGACGAACTCAACGGCATGCCGGGCCCGCTTTCCGCCCGCTGGTCTGGCGGTCACGGCGACGATGAGGCCAACAACCGCCTGCTGCTGGGGCAGATGGCGCACGTGCCGGCAGCGCGCCGCGGCGCCGCCTTCGTTTCGGTCTGCGCGCTGGTAACCCCGGACGGCCAGGAGCACGTGGTGGAGGGCCGCTGGCCGGGCACGCTGCTAGAAGCGCCGCGCGGGGACAATGGCTTCGGCTACGACCCACTGTTTATGCCGGCGGGTGAGGACCGGTCTGCGGCGCAGATGAGCCCGGAGGAAAAGAACGCCGTATCCCACCGCGGCCGCGCGCTGGCGCAGCTGGTTCCGGTCATCGCGCAACTGGCGCAGTAGACCACGCCGGGGTACAAAACCTAGGGCCACCGCGCTGCATGCGCGGTGGCCCTAAGTGTTGGAAGGGGGTTAGAGCTGGAATTGCGCCTTAACTTCCTTGCGGCGCTTGGCCTCCATCCAGAATGAGAGGAAGGGGACAACGCCGGCTAGGGCGGTGGTGAGCCACTTTCCCACGGACCACTGGGCCTTAGGGGCCAGGTTCAAGATGGAGACCAGGTACACCATGTAGGCCAGGCCGTGCGCCTGCGCGACGTAGGTGGCCCAAGAAGGCATTTCCATGCCCACGATGTACTCCAGGATCATGCGGACTACCAGGATGAGCAGGAAGATACCGGTGATGGTTGCGGCGATGGAGAAGAACTTCAGCGCGCCAGCCACGCGCTTTTGGCGTTCTGGGTGAACCTGAGGTGCAGTCATAAAGTAAGTCTTTCTAGTAGTAAACGCGCCTGCAATTAACCATGCTGGCCGCGGCGCGGCTTGTTGAGCTCATTGAATTCTTCCACACTCATCGCGGAGCGCTGGGGAAGGAAATCCTCATCGATCTTTTTCACCGATTGGGTTTCCGTGGGGGCCTCGTAGCGGTAAGCGGTGGCCCCGGCGCCTTGCTCGCCAGCGGCCTGAGACATCTCGGCGGCCTCATTTTCGGCCTCGATGCGCTCATTTTCATAGCGCATCGCCGTCTTGTACGCATAAATCACAAAAGCGGCGAACAGGGGCCACTGGAACGCGTAGCCCAAGTTCTGGAAGGTGCCCGAACCTGATTGGAAGCGGGTCCATTGCCAGTACGCAAGGCCCAAGAAGCACACGCACGTCACCGCGATGAGCAGGATGTGCCACCAGCGCACCTTTAGTTTCTTGCGCGGGGTTACATTCGAATTACTCACGCATACAACCATACCCGCTGGACTGCTCAAGTCCATCTAAAGTTGGAGTGCCGGGCGTGGGCGCGGCGCGTTTGGGTTTTGGTGCGCATGCATATAGACTATTGCCAGCAAGCGCCTGTGGCGGAATTGGCAGACGCGCTAGATTTAGGTTCTAGTGTCTTTACGGCGTGAGAGTTCAAGTCTCTCCAGGCGCACGCTTAGAAAAGGTCGTTTAACTTAGTTAAACGGCCTTTTTCCTTTGCCCTCACACCCCTAACGCACGACAATTCCACCGCGTCTTCCCGCTCGCGCGCCCGTAGGGGAGGCGATGGGCCGGGTCAAAACTTCGCAAAGGCGGTGCCCAGTGTGAAAGTCCGCCCGAATAGGCCCGATTTAGCCGAGCTGTGTGTGGGATCCCACAGGCTCTCACATGGCTAAAGATGCATGCGCGGCTTAGACTGGTATGCGTCAGCTTTACAAAAGCAGTAGAAGGGAGTCACCACAAGTGACCACCGCAACGCAGCCACTAGCGTTCGAGCAATGGGAAGGCTTCGAGCCAGGCCCATGGACCTCCACGATTGATGTCCGTGATTTTATCCAGCGCAACTACACTCCCTACGACGGGGACTCTAGCTTCCTGGAAGGCGCAACCGATAAGACGAAGCGCACCTGGGACTACCTAGAGAAAAATTACCTGTCCATCGAGCGTGAGAAGCGCATTTATGACGTAGATACCCACACCCCGTCCGGCATTGATGCGTTCCCTGCCGGCTACATCTTTGAAGACGATGACGTGGTGGTGGGCCTCCAGACTGACGTTCCACTCAAGCGCGCCATGATGCCCAACGGCGGCTGGCGCATGGTGGAGCAGGCTATCCGTGAGGCGGGCAAGGAGCCTGAGGAAGACATCAAGAAGATCTTCACCAAGTACCGCAAGACCCACAACGACGCGGTCTTTGACATCTACACCCCGCGCATCCGTGCGGCCCGTTCCTCGCACATCATCACCGGTCTGCCCGATGCCTACGGTCGCGGACGCATCATCGGCGATTACCGCCGCGTGGCGCTCTACGGCGTGGATTACCTGATTGAGGAAAAGACCCGCTCCCGCGACGCCGTGGCGGACATCGGCTTTTCTGAGCACTGGGCCCGCTACCGCGAGGAGCATTCCGAGCAGATCAAGGCGCTCAAGGAACTCAAGGCTATGGCCGCGCGCTACGGCTTTGACATCTCCGGCCCCGCTAAGACCGCCAAGGAGGCGGTGCAGTGGACCTACTTCGCCTACCTAGGATCGGTAAAGTCCCAGGACGGCGCCGCCATGTCCTTCGGCCGCCTTTCCGCATTCTTCGATATTTACTTCGAGCGTGACCTCGCCGCCGGTGAGATCACCGAGGTCGAGGCCCAGGAAATCATCGACGCGCTGATCATTAAGCTGCGCATCGTCCGCTTCCTGCGCACCATCGACTATGACCAGATCTTCTCCGGTGACCCTTACTGGGCAACCTGGTCCGATGCCGGCTTCGGTTCCGATGGCCGCCACCAGGTCACCAAGACCTCGTTCCGCTTGCTGCAGACCCTGGTTAACCTCGGCCCATCACCTGAGCCAAACCTCACCATCTTCTGGGATCCGGCATTGCCGGAGGGCTACAAGAAGTTCTGCGCCCACATCTCCATTGAAACCTCGTCCCTGCAGTACGAGTCTGACCGCCAGATTCGTGAGCAGTGGGGCGATGACGCGGCGATCGCCTGCTGCGTATCCCCAATGGCCGTGGGCAAGCAGATGCAGTTCTTCGGCGCGCGCGTCAACGCCGCCAAGGCACTGCTCTACGCCATCAACGGCGGCCGCGATGAGGTCTCCGGCAAGCAGGTCGTAGAGGGCTACGAGCCAATTCAAGGGGACGGCCCTCTGGACTTCGATGAGGTCTGGCAGAAGTACGAGGAGATGCTCGACTGGGTCATTGGCACCTACGTCGAGGCTCTCAACATCATCCACTACTGCCACGATCGGTACGCCTACGAGGCCATCGAGATGGCGCTGCATGATTCCAACATCGTTCGCTCGATGGGGTGCGGCATCGCCGGCCTGTCCATCGTTGCCGACTCCCTTGCGGCCATCAAGTACGCCAAGGTTACCCCGATTCGCGATGAATCCGGCCTGATTGTCGATTACAAGACCGAGGGCGATTTCCCGGTCTACGGCAATGATGATGACCGCGCCGATGACATTGCGGCCACCATCGTCCACACGGTGATGGAGAAGATTAAGGCCATCCCGATGTACCGTGACGCAATCCCCACCCAGTCCGTGCTGACGATCACCTCCAACGTGGTCTACGGCAAGGCAACCGGCGCGTTCCCATCCGGCCACAAGGCAGGAACCCCGTTCGCGCCGGGCGCAAACCCAGAAAACGGTGCGGACAGCCACGGCATGGTCGCCTCCATGCTGTCCGTGGGCAAGCTGGACTACAAGGACGCCCTGGACGGCATCTCGCTGACCAACACCATCACCCCGGCCGGCCTGGGGCGTACCCCGGAGGAGCGCATCAACAACTTGGTTGGCGTGCTCGATGCCGGGTTCGTCATGGAGACCACTGAAAACTAACCCCAACTCTCAAAGGAGAAAAACAATGGCTACCAAAACTTTCGATGAGCGCCTCGCTTCCATGAAGTCTGCTCGCGACGAGCACAACATGAACCAGGGGCTGTACCACGCGAACATCAACGTGCTAGACAAGTCCACCCTGGAAGACGCCATGGAGCATCCGGAGAAGTACCCTAACCTGACCGTTCGCGTGTCCGGCTATGCGGTGAACTTCGTCAAGCTGACCCGCGAGCAGCAGATGGATGTCATCTCCCGTACCTTCCACCACGAGTCCTAAGCGGATTCAGGAAAGGTTGGTATGGCTGACGGCACCAATGGCGTTGTAAAACTCGCTCCCGAGCAGGGCGAAAGGGTCCGCGGCATAGCCGCGGGACTCGGCGTGGGCGACGAGCGTGATGAGATCACCCGTCCTGAGCTTTTGCAAGCCCGGCGCACGGGCGATATGGCTCTTGTGCATTCCTGGGAGCTGGTGACCGCGGTTGACGGTCCGGGCACGCGCATGACCATGTTCCTGTCCGGCTGCCCGTTACGGTGCCAGTACTGTCACAACCCCGACACGATGCGCATGATGAACGGCACTCTCGAGCGCCTCGATGAGGCCGTAGAGCGCGTCAAGCGGTACAAGCGGGTATTCGCCGCGACCGGGGGCGGGCTCACCGTCTCCGGTGGTGAGCCGCTGTTCCAGATCGCGTTTACCCGCCGCCTGTTGGCGGAGGTTCACGCGGCGGGCATCCACACCGCCATCGACACCTCAGGTTTCCTGGGCGCCCGCTTGTCCGACGACGACCTGGACAACATCGATCTAGTCCTCCTCGACGTCAAGTCCGGCGACCCGGTCACCTACAAGAATGTGACGACCCGCGAGCTCCAGCCCACCCTGGACTTCGGCGACCGCCTCAATAAGATGGGCAAACCCGTCTGGGTGCGCTTCGTGCTGGTCCCAGGGCTTACGGACGCGGCCGAAAACGTGGAAAATGTGGCTTCCATCGTCGCGCGGTGGAAGTCCAACGTTGAACGCGTTGAGGTACTGCCCTTCCACAACATGGGTGTCGATAAGTGGAAGGATCTGGGCTTTACCTACAATCTAGAGGGCACCCAGCCGCCGGCGCCGGAAGACGTGGAGGCCGCGCGCGAGGTATTTCGCGCTAAGGGGCTGACCGTTTACTAGATTGCACACAAGGGGGCGTCCATGGTCGAGGGCTTTGGTTTGGGCTGGCCTGGCAAGCAGGCCGCGGCAGCCCAAGCCGCCGAGCCCGTGGCCACGGAGCTTGTGCGCGAACCGGGGGAGGCTTCGGCGCACCGGTATTACGAGGGGGACAATCTCGAGGTCCTCAAGCACCTGCGCGGCGAGTTCGCCGACGCCGTAGACGTAATCTACATCGATCCGCCGTACAACACCGGCCGCGAGTTTGTCTACTTGGACAAGTGGCCGGGCGCCGCGTGGTTATCGATGATGTACCCGCGCCTTCTTCTGGCGCGTGAGCTGCTGGCGGGCACGGGCTTTATCGCCATCTCCATCGGCGAACGCGAGGTGGCGCGCCTGCGCCTGCTTTGCGATGAGGTCTTCGGCGAGGATAACTTCGCCGGAGAGCTCATCTGGAAAAAGGCCGGTACGGGCAAGAATGATTCCAAGTTCGCGGTAGTGGAGCACGAGTACGTGCTGGTCTATGCCAAGGACGCCTCCAAGGCGGCTTTCAACCCGGACCCGGAGGGGGTTACGTCCACGAAATACGTCCACGAAGACGAGCGCGGCCGCTACTCCCTGGTGCGCCTCGATTCTAAGACGCTGGGCTACCTGCCCACATTGGACTACGTGATTACAGGCCCGGATGGGCGCACCTACCGCCCGGATCAGCCCGCCGGGCGCGAGAGGGTGGCGCGCTGGCGTTGGAGCCGCGAGAAAGTCGCGGAGCACTTCGATGACCTGGTTTTCCGTCGCGGCTACGTCTACACCAAGAACTACGCCAAGCCCGGGGCTAGGCCTCGGTCCATCCTGGACGGGGAGCGCTTCGGCGTGACCCGCACCGGCCGCAGGGACGCGGAGGAGGCCACCGGAGTTCCCGGGATCTTTGAACACCCCAAGCCCGTGCGGCTGATTTCCCACCTGATTCAGATTCTGGGCGGACGGGACGCCGTGGTGCTGGACTTCTTCTCCGGTTCGGGCACCACCGGCCAGGCGGTGCTGGAGCTCAACGCCGCCGACGGCGGCACGCGCCGCCACATCCAGGTCCAGCTCCCGGCCGCCACATCGCCTAAGTCCCCGGCGCGCGCGGCCGGTTTCGAAAGGCTCACGGACATCGGCCGCGCGCGGCTTGTAGGCGCCGGCGCCCGGCTCGCCCGCCCCGGCCTGGATACTGGGCTCGAGGTCTATACCTTGCGCGTGATGGAGTAGCCGTACAGGGCCGCCAGCCCCGGGTATACGGTGCGCGCCACGTTGAGGTAGTAGGTGCGGGTTTCGTCCGGGAGCTTATCCCATTCGGCGACGCGGTGATCGCGCTCGAATTCGCCGTCCACGTCCTCGTCGTTGGCGTCTTGGACGTTCGTCATATCCACGCCGAACTCGCGGCCCGTGGCCGGATCGCGCCAGCTGCGGCGCAACCAGGCCGCGTGCTCGGCGCGGCCTAGGGAGTAGACCTCGGAGTCGGACAGTTCGGCGGGCTCCGCCCCGCGCTCGAGCCGCAGGCCATGGCTATCCAGGTTCGCCAGCATGAAATCCACGGCCTGGCTCGCCAGCTGCTCCTCACGGCCAAAGTGTTGATAGTCCCACGGATCCGTTTCCCTGTAGAGCACCGACTGTGCCATGTGGAAGGACCTGGCCCAGTGTGTGTGCATATTCTGGGTCAACAGGCGATAGTCATAACCCGTGTGGCCGGGATCGATGGAGTATATGCGGGCGCGGGAGCGGTGGCGGAGGGCCTGGATGGCGTCGGTCGAGTCCGCGGCGACCCAGGACATGATGGACAGCGCGGTCATGGGCAGCAGCGCGATGATGGTGGCGCCATTGTTGTAGGCCTGCGTCAACAGGCCAATGCTGGACTCATCGAGGATGACCACGTCCGCCTCCGCGGGGCTAGGCGCGTCTTTCAGCGCGTCGAAGCCGGTGATGATGTGCTGGGCGCGGTCCGCGTCATCGATCCAGCGCTGGATGCCCGGGTCCTGCGTCGCATCCCACAGCGCCAGCGTGTGGCGCTGCGGCGCGATGGACAGCAGCAGCTCCGCCACCAGCTGGCCGATGTTATCGCTGACTGACACCACGCCCGTGTCCGGGATGCGGTGCTGGATTACCGGCGGGCGCAACACGCTGTCTAAGTTGGGGGCGTCGATGACCTGGATGAGCCTGGGCTCGAAGCCCAAGGCGGTGCGCAACCTCTGGGCGACGCGCGCGGAGGTGGAGTACTCATCATCCACGATGAACGTGCGCTGGGAGGCTTCGATGGCCCTGCGCAGCAGGGGATCCTCGTGCGCGGTGAGCATGGAATTGCTTCCCAACTCGTGCGGGGCGTTCTGCGGGCCAATGTGGAAGACCTCCAGGCCCTCCTCCTGCGCCGATGCGGCGATGAACGCCGCTTCTTCGGTGTCACCCAGTACCGTCACGTCAGCGCGGCCCGCGGCCCGGCGCTTGGCCCACATCTCCCGAGTGGCGGAGAAGTATGCCGCGATGATGGAACCGGAGGTAAAAAGGATTGCCGCCAGCAGACCCACCCCGTAGGCCAGGGAGGGGGATGCCGGCTGGCCCTCGAGGGGCTCGTAGCCGCCGGCGAATGCGGCGATCGCGGTGAATAACCGGCTGGCGAGGTTAGCGCCTGGGGCTTCGACGAAGGTGATGGCGAGGTTATAGGCGAAGATGACCACCGCGAGCGCGGGTAGCCATAGCCAGCGGTAGGTCCAGCCTTGGCTCATGGGGCTCCTTGGGGTCGCTCAGCCTGCGAGCAGTATCAAGCTCGGGCACAATGGTTAGGAAGTGAAAATTTTTCGATCTTCGTGAGGTGAGATCTTTGACGGGGTTTATTATCTCTGGCGTCATCGCCATTGTTGTAATCCTGACGCTTTTTGATGGTTTCTATATAGTCCGCACCCGCGAGGCGGCCATCCTGGAGCGCCTGGGCAAGTTCCAGAAGGTGGCCCACGCGGGCCTGCACTTCAAGGCCCCGTTCGTAGACCGGGTGCGCGATAAAATCTCGCTTCAGGTTCGCCAGCTGGATGTAATGGTGGAGACCAAGACTAAAGACAACGTGTTCGTGCAGATTCCCGTGGCCGTGCAATACCAGGTGGTAGAGGGGCGCGAACGCGAGGCGTACTACATGCTTTCCAACCACGAGCAGCAAATCGTGGCCTACGTGCAGGATAACGTCCGCTCATCGGTAGCAAATATGACGCTGGATGATTCCTTTTCCTCCAAGGATGACATTGCCCGGGCCGTGGCCGCGTCCCTGCGGGACAACATGGCCTCCTACGGTTGGGACTTCGTCAATACGCTGGTCACGGACATTCGCCCGGACGAGCGGGTGCGCGAGTCGATGAACTCCATCAACGCCGCCCAGCGCGAGCGTGAGGCCGCCGTGGCGCAGGCGGAGGCGGAGAAGATCCGCGTGGTCAAGGAGGCAGAGGGCGCGGCGGAGGCCCGCAAGCTCCAGGGCCGCGGCGTGGCGGAGCAGCGCAAGGAGATTGTCGAAGGAATCGCCGCGCAGTACGAGATGCTGCGCAACGCTGGTATTCAAGAGTCCCCGGAGACGCTGATGCTGGTATCGCAATACCTTGACGCCATGGTGGATGTGGCCGGCAAGGGCCAGGCATCCGTGCTCTACATGCCGTCCAATCCCGGGGGAATGGCCGACCTGTTCGATGGGATGCGTGACGTGCTCATGTCCAACCACGCGCTCGACGAATCCGCCCGGCGCGGGCGGGAGCCGAAGACCCGGGCCTCTTCGGGCCAGGTGCGCCAGGCCCGCGAGCATTTCAACGAACTGCGCGAACAACGCCGCGGCGATAACTAGGCGCTCGATAGACTGGGGCGCATGAGCATCCAGTTTGGCCATACCGTAAAAGAACACGTCATCGAGGTCCCGTGGGATTATGCAGATCCATCCCAGGGGACCTTCGAGCTATTCGCCCGCGAGGTTTGCGCGGACGGCGGGGAGGAGAAGCCCGCCATAGTGTGGCTCCAGGGAGGGCCGGGGTTTCCTGCACCCCGTCCGGTGGGCGCATCCGGGGTCATGGGCGAGGCGCTCAAGGAATTTCGGTGGATCCTGCTAGACCAGCGCGGGACTGGCCGCTCCCATAGGATTGATGCGGGCAGCCCGGATGAGGACATTTCCGTAGAGCGCCTGGCCAGCCTGCGCCAGGAAAACATCTGCCGCGACGCCGAGGCGCTGCGCGAGCACCTTGGCATAGACAAGTGGGCGCTGTTTGGCCAGTCCTTTGGCGGATTCTGCATCACCGCGTACTGCTCCATGTTTCCGAATTCGGTGAGCGCCGCCTTCCTCACCGGCGGCCTGCCCACCCTGGACAAGGGCGCGGACGAGCTCTACCGGGTGACCTTTGCCAAGTTGAAGTACCGCCATGATCAATTCACCCGCCAGTTCCCGTGGGCGCAGGAGCGCATCGATGAGGTGGTGGCCCACCTGGACAACTCGCAGGAACTGCTGCCCACCGGTGAGCGCCTGAGTTCGCGGAGGTTTCGGACCATTGGCATCGAGCTGGGGCGCGGAACCGGCTTTTATAACTTGGCCTACCTGCTGGAGGATCCGTTCCGCACGGTGCGCGGGGAAAAGCGGCTTAAGACGGACTTTCTCGCCAATGTCGGCGCGCGGGTGAGCTTCGAGGCCGGCCCGCTGTACGCCGCCATCCACGAATCCATCTACGGGGGCGTGGGCGGGCAGCGGGTCACCGGTTGGTCCGCGCATCGCGTGCGCGAGGAATTCCCCGAATTCGCCGAGGACGCCGGCCCCGGCGGCTACCTCACCGGCGAGCACATCTTCCCGTGGCAATTCGATGAAGACCCAGCCCTGGCCCGCTTCAAGGACGCGGCCGAGGCGCTGGCGGCGTATCAGTGGCAGGATTCGCCCTACGATCCGGCCGCGCTGGCCGAATCCGCACCGGTGGCCGGCGCATGCATCTACGTCGATGACATCTTTGTCCCCTTCGAGGAGTCCTTGGCCACCGCGCATACCTACCGCGATCTGCGCCCGATGATCACCAACCGCTACCAGCACAACGGCATCGCCGAAGACGGGGCCGGCATCTTCGCCGAGCTCCGGCGTCTCGTCCACGAACACTAAACCGGATCTTAAGCTGCGGTACCCCCCTTGGCGTAGATACCGGTCAATACCGGCGCGCCGGGATATGGCGGAATCCAGGCGGTGGCTCCGAGGACGCGGTCCATGCGGCCGCGGGGGTTGGGGCCCTCCGGGTCATCCGCATTGATGCCGTTGTGATACGGGCAGAGCATCACGAGGTTTCGGACGTTCGTCAGCCCGCCGTCCTTAAACGCAGTGATGTGGTGGACCTGGGATTCGGTGGCGGGGCAATTGCACCCGGGCCAGGCGCACGTGGGATTTTCCAGCGAGCACAGGTGGCGCTGTTTGCCATTGGCGAAGCGTTCGCTGCGCATCAGGTCCACGGGTCCCTCCACGGGGTGGAAGATCGCGGCGAACCCGTGGGCGGACAGGCGCGCGGAGAGGTACTCAGCGCCGGTCATCGTGGCGCCATTGGTGAGCTTGAGCACCAGCTCGTCGCCCTCGCCGCGGGTGATCTGGTCCAGTTCGTCAAGGGTGACTATCACGTTCGTGGTCACCTCCGGGCGTTGGGTTCCGGCGGCGAAACAGCCGTCCAGGAAGGTCTCCAAGGAGCCGTCTTGGTGCTCGAATACGTCAGCGATGTCCTTGGAATCGCCCGTGATAACCAGCTTCCACTTGCCCTTGCCGCGGCGGATCTTGACCCCATCTTCCTCCTTGCGCGGAGGGTTGAGCTCGGCGAGGCGGGCGCGGGCGATGCGGTCGATGTCCCCGGGGGCGACGTGGCACAACTCGGCCCGCAGGCGCCACGCCTTGCGTTCGCCGCGCACCCTGCGGACGTGGCGCTCGATGCGCTGCAACGCCGCCAATCCGTGCGCGGACTGCCTTGCCGTGCGTTGAAAGCCCGTAAACGTGGTCTCGCCAAAGTAGATGCGGTACAGCGCCAGCATCTGGTCCGCCTCGTCGGGTTCGGCGCCCATCGCCACAAGGTCCGCCTTGGACAGCCCCTGTGCCTCCCCGATGAGCCCCACCCCGCGAGCGCGCTGTGAGAAATAGTCCCTGATACTCATGCCTCGAACCCTAAGGACGCGTCAATCCCGCTGCCAGCGCCCGGCCGCGCCCTGTGGATAAACCGCGCCCGCGTTGAGCCCGTGGCGCTGGTTATCCACAGATTTCCGGCCCCGGCCGCGCGCCGGGAACTTCAACCCCGGCTCCGACGTTGGTGATCAGCACCGCGCCAATTCACGCGCCAGGGCGTCCCGCTCGGGCCGCGTCACCCAGAGCCCGTAGGCTGACTTGACCTCGACGATCCGCGCGGCGTAGTCACATCGAAACGCCGCATTGGGAGGCATCCACCGCGCGGCGTTGGACCCGGACTTTTCCTGGTTCAGCTCGCCGCTGACGGCCAGTAGGTTGCGCGGATCATTGGCGAAATCCCGCCGCCGCTGGGGTGACCAGGCCTGGGCGCCGGTGGACCAGGCGTCGGACAGAGCGACTACGTGGTCGATGTGGACCAACGTTGAGGTGTCCTGCCCGCGCCGGAAGAAGATGAGCTCGCCGGAAAACGGGTCCTCGAGCGTGCCGGATAGCACCACGCAATCCCGGGTGCGCGGTTTAAACTCCACGTCCGTGAGATCCCGCGCAAGGATGTCATTGCGCGTATCGCAGCCGTTGTGGCCCAACCCGACCTCCACATCGTCTGACCACCTTTGACCAAATGCCTCCCGGGAGTATTTACCGCGCGCCTCGGGTGGGCGCACCTCCAGTGCATCCAGCGCGGGCGTGGGCGGTGCGGGCGCGGTCACGTCGAAGGAATCATCGCGCCAGACCGCCACCGCCACCACGGCGGCGATGATCAGCGCAATCTCTACGGCCAGGCGGCCAAATCCCCGGTATCTAGTCATCGTGCGGCACACCTTACAGGGGTAGACTGACATGCATTATGAGCATCGATAATTTGTTTGATTCATGGGCGGAGGAAACGGGCGTCAAACGCACCGCTCCGGTGGTGCCGGATCATCCATGCCAGATCTTCGAGGGGGAGACCCCGCGGGATGAATTGGACGCGGCTAGGGACACGATTCGCACGATCCTTAGCGACTAAAAATGTTTCCGTAAGCCGCGCCAACGCCGAGGTTACGCCTGCGTAAGGTGCGAAGACGCGCCAAAAGATGATGGAATCCTCATCTTTTTGTGGCAAGCTAGATTAATCCCCGCACTTTGAGGAGTAAGCACCCACGTGAACACCACACACCAAGTACCAACCGCCCCGCGTCTAATCCAACGTTTGGATTCCGAGCCTTTCGCCTTGAGCTTTTCCGGCCAGGGCTACCCGTGGCTGGAGACGCTGCGGGAGGCCATCGCGGCGGGCGCCACCATCGATAGTGAGCTGGCCCGGGCTCGTGAGCTGCTGGAGCCGCTCGAGGATGAGCTTGCGGCCTTCTTCCCGCACGGCTTCGAGCCGGTGGCGTGGGCGAAGGGCGTGCCTGCGTTCGATCTATCCGCCGCGGCCGTGTCCACGCCGGGCATCGTGACCGCGCAGATCGCGACGCTCCGCACGCTGGAAGCGCAGGGCCTGGAACTGGCGGCGGCGCGCGCGGTGATCGGCCACTCCCAGGGCACCCTTGCCACCTACGTTGCCGGCGGCCGCGCGGATGCCGCCACCGTGATTGCGTTGGCGCAGCTTATCGGCGCGGCGATTACCCTTACCGCCCGCCGCGAGGGCCTCGTGCGCTCCGCGGCCGGCGCGCCGATGGTGGCCCTTGGTGGCGTGGACCGCAATCGCGCGCAGCGGGTGATCGACGCGCTGGGCGTCGGTAGCGTCGTGGGGCTCGTCAACGGCCGCGAAAACGTGGTGGTTACGGGCGCGCCGGAGGACAATGCCCGCGTGGTGGAGGAGCTTGAGCAGCAGGCCGCGCGTGAGGCCAAGGCGCTGGAGGGCAAGGAACGCGGCGGCCGTGGATTGGAGCTGACGGTCAACCCGCTGGACGTGCAGGCGGCGTACCATCACCCGGCCATGGAGGCGGCGGTGGAGCGGGTGCAGCGCTGGGCCGCGGTGGTAGGCATCGATGCGGAGCTGGTCGTTGAGGCCGCCCGCGCCGTGCTCACGGAGCGCGTGGATTGGCCGGCGCGCGTGCGCGAGGCCATCGCCTCCGGCGCCCGCTGGATCTTCGAGTGCGGGCCGGGCAGGGGAGCGGAGGCCCTGACCGCCGAGGCCGCCGCAGGCAGGGGAGTAGGAACGCTCAACGTCGCGTCCAACCAGGCGGCGCTCTTCGACGCGGGCGCCGCCCCGGAGCTGCCCCGTCCGTATTCCGCTTTCGCGCCCAAGCGCTTCGTGCACAACGGCCAGGCCAGGTTGATGACCCGTTTCACGGAACAGACGGGGTGCTCCCCGGTGATCCTTGGCGGGATGACGCCCACCACCGTGGATCCCGCGATAGTCGCCGCGGCGGCCAACGCCGGCTACTGGGCGGAGCTGGCCGGCGGCGGTCAGGTGACGGAGGAGGTCCTCAACGCCAACCTGGACCGCCTGACGCGGCTGCTCGACCCGGGGATTAACGCCCAGTTCAACGCGATGTACCTGTCCCCGAAGCAGTGGCGTACGCAGGTAGAGGGAAAACGCGTGGTGCCGCGCCGCCGCGCGTCGGGGCTGCCGGTCAACGGACTGGTGTGTTCCGCGGGCATCCCGCCGCACGAGGAGGCGGTGCAGCTGGTGCGCCAGTTGCGCGCGGATAACATCCCGTACGTGGCGTTCAAGCCGGGTGCGGTGGCCCACATCGACCGCGTGCTGGCGGTGGCCGATGATCTGCCGGAGGTCCCCATCATCATGCAGGTAGAGGGAGGCAAGGCCGGCGGCCACCACTCGTGGGAGGACCTGGATGACCTGCTCGTTGCACGGTACGCGCAGATTCGCCGGCGGGATAACGTCTCGCTGCTGGTGGGCGGCGGCATCGGCACGCCGGAGCGCGGAGCGGAGTATCTGACCGGTTCCTGGGCCAAGGCGTATGGCCTAGCGCCCATGCCGGTGGACGGGATCATCATCGGCACCGCCGCGATGGCGTGCAAGGAATCCACCGCGTCCCCGGCGGTAAAGCGGGCGCTGGTGGAGGCGACCGGGATACCCGCCGCGGTTAACGGCGGCTGGGTGGGGGCCGGCAGGGCCGAACACGGCATGGCCTCCTCCCTGTCCCAGCTGGGCGCTGACATCCACGAGATTGATAACTCGTGGGCCCGCTGCGCCCGCCTGCTCGACGAGGTGGCCGGCGATGATGCGGCCGTTCAAGCCCGCCGCCAGGAGATCGTCAACGCGCTGGCGCGCACAGCCAAGCCGTACTTCGGTGACGTTGAGGACATGACCTATGAGACGTGGCTGGAGCGCTACCTGGAGCTGAGCTACCGCGGCGGATGGGCGGACGCGTCGTGGGCGCGCCGCTTCGGAAAGATGCTGGACCGAGCCGAGGCCCGCCTCACCCCGGCCGATCATGGCGAGTTCGCCGCCCGGGTCGCCTTTGACGCCCGGCATCCCGGCCGCGCGGTGCGCGCGCTGGTGGCGGCGTATCCGGCTGCGACGAAGCAGCGCGTCCATGCATCCGACGCCGCCTTCTTCCTCGACCTCCTCTCCGGCGCCGGAAAGCCCGCGAACTTCGTCCCCGTCCTCGACGCCAATGTGCGCCGTTGGTGGCGCGCGGATTCGCTGTGGCAGGCCCATGATGAACGCTACGGCGCCGATGAGGTCTCCATCATCCCCGGCACGGCTGCCGTGGCCGGCATCGACCGGGTCGATGAGCCGGTGGCCCAGCTGCTGGGGCGCTTCGAGTCCGTGGCCGCCGAAAGGGTGCTCGCCGAGGCCAAGGTCCCGGGTTTCCTAGAACGCGCCCTGGCCTGCCCGAGCATCTCGTGGGCGGGGCGCCAGCAGCCCAACCCGCTCCGCGCGCTGCGTGTAGGCCAAACCTCCCAGTTGGCGACCCTCAACGCGGACGGCGCCAATAGCGGCACGCTGACCGTGCCGCTGCCGGAGTCGGGCGGCGAGCTACGCTTGCCCATCCGGCTTGCCGACGATGCGCCGCTGAACGCGACGGTGGAGGTCGGGGAGGGGCAGGCGCGCGCCGCGATGGGCGAATTGACGCGCCTTGTCGCCGGCGGTGAGCTGCCCGAGGTCATCGACGGGGCCGCGCGCTGGACGGCGCAGCTAACCGCGGACCACATCGCCGCCTATGACAACGTTACGGCCGGCTACCTGCCCGGTGCCCGCGGCACCGCCGCCGACGTGTTGGTGGGGCGCGCGTGGCCCGCCATATTCGCCGTCATCGCGGGCGCTAAGGCGGGCGATAATTCCCGCGTGGTGGAGGGAATGCTCAACCTGGTCCACCTAGAACACAACCTGGAGCTGCACCGCCAGCCGGAACCGGGCGAGCTGAGGGTAACCGCCCGCCTACGCCAGGTGGCGGACACCGAGCTGGGCCGCATCGTCGACGTAGCCGTTGACATTGACAGCCGCGGTGAGCCGGTGGCTAGCCTGAACGAGCGTTTCGCCATCCGCGGACGCCGCGGCACGCAGGCGGCGGGCCGTCTGGTCGACCCGCGCGAGGAACGCGCGACCGCCGCCAGCTTCCGCCACGAGGCGACCGTGACCGCGCCGCCCTCCATGCGCCCCTTCGCCGTGGTGACCGGTGACCGGAACCCAATCCACCTATCAGAGGCCGCCGCCCGCATGGCGGGCCTCGAGGGCGGCGTGATTGTCCACGGCATGTGGACCTCCGCGCTGGGGCAGCTGGCCGCCAGCTTCGACGGCGCGCGGCTGCGTTCGTGGGACGCGACGATGCTCGCGCCGGTGCTGCCGGGCACGGAGGTGACCTACGTGGTGGAACGCGTGGCGCTGGACTCCGGCGGTGAGGTGCGCGCCGTGACGGCCACCGCGGGCGGCGAGACGGTCCTCCAGGCCCGCGCCACCATGGCCGCGCCGCGGACCTTCTACGGTTTCCCGGGCCAGGGCATCCAGGCCCAGGCGATGGGCATGGACTCCTACGCTACCTCCGCGGCCGCCCGGGCCGTCTGGGACCGCGCCGACCGCCACACCCGCCGGGAACTGGGCTTTTCCATCCTCGAGATAGTCCGCAACAACCCGGCCTCCGTGGTAGTAGACGGCGAGGAGTTCACCCACCCGGACGGCGCGCTATTCCTCACGCAATTTACACAGGTGGCCATGGCCACCCTGGGCTGCGCGCAGGTCGCGGAGATGGAGGAAGCGGGCGTGCTCCAGCGCGGCGCCTTCTTCGCCGGCCATTCCGTGGGCGAATACAACGCCCTGGCCGCCTACGCGCGGGTGCTGTCCCTGGAGGCCGTGGTGGAGATCGTCTACCGCCGCGGCCTGACCATGCACCGCCTCGTGGACCGCGATGATGAGGGCAACTCAAACTATGGCCTGGCCGCGCTGCGGCCCAACAAGATTGGTGTGTCCGCGACGGAAGTCTTTGACTACGTCGCCGCCATCGCCCAAGAGTCCGGCGAGTTCCTAGAGATCGTCAATTACAACATCGCCGGCATGCAGTACGCCGTGGCCGGCACGCGCACGGGATTGCGCGCGCTTGCGCGGGACGTGGAACGGCGCGCGCCGGGCCAGCGCGGGCTTGTAATGATCCCCGGCATCGATGTGCCGTTCCATTCCTCGCACCTGCTGGACGGCGTTGCGGACTTCCGCGAGCACTTAGATTCCCTCATCCCGGAGGATATTGACCTGGATGCGCTTGTGGGGCGCTACGTACCTAACCTGGTCGCCCGGCCGTTTGAAATCAGCCGCGAGTTCGTGGAATCCATGGCCGCCGTGGTGGATTCCGCGCAGGTAAGAAGCATTCTGGACAACTTTGGGCAGGCCGCCGCCAACCCGGTCCGCACCGGCCGCACGCTGCTGATTGAGCTGCTCGCCTGGCAGTTTGCCTCCCCGGTGCGCTGGATAGAAACCCAGGATCTCCTCCTGTCGCCGGCGGACGCGGGCCTGGGCGTGGAACGGTTTGTCGAGGTTGGCGTGGGAACGTCCCCGACGCTGGCTAACATGCTGGGCCAGACCCTGCGCCTGCCGCGGTACCGTGAGGCCGCGGGGCGCATCGAGGTGTTCAACATCGAGCGGGACCGCGCCGCGGCGTTTGCCGAGGACGCCACCGAGCGCCCCGTGCCGCAAGCCCCGGAGCCAACCCGGCAGCCGGCTGAGGAGGCGCGGGAGGTTGCCCCCGCACCCGCGGCCGGTGGGACGCCGGCGCCTGCCGCCCCTGCGGACCTGGCCTTCGGCGCGGCCGAAGCCACCGAGATGCTCGTGGCCCTGTGGACCAAGGTCCGCCCGGATCAGATAGGGGCCACCGATTCCATCGAGGCGCTAGTCGAGGGCGTATCCTCCCGCCGCAACCAGCTGCTTATGGATTTGGGCACCGAGTTCGGCCTGGGGGCCATCGAGGGCGCGGCGGACGCGGATATCGCTGAGCTTAAGGACACCGTCGCCGGCCGGGCGAAGGGGTATACGGCCTTTGGTCCGGTCCTGTCCGTGCAGGTGGGCGAAGCGTTGCGCCGGATCACCGGACCCGCGGGCAAAAAGCCCGCTTACCTGGCCGAGCGTGTCGCCGGAACGTGGCGCCTGGGCCCCGGTTGGGTGGACCGCGTTTCGGCGGAGCTGGTGCTCGGCGCGCGCGAAGGCGCGTCCCTGCGCGGAGGCGAGCTGGCGGTATTGTCCCCGCAATCGCCGGCCAACCCCGCCGACTTGGACGCACTTATCGACGCCGCCGTCGCGGCCGCGGGGCGCAAAGCGGGCATCGCCATAACTAAGCCGTCCGCCGCGGGAGGCGGCGCGGCCAAGGTGGATTCCGCCGCGCTGGACGAGCTCGCGGAGTCAATCACGGGGGATGGCGGCATTCTCGCGGAGACCGCGCGCGGACTCCTCGCGCGGCTAGGGCTGAAACCCCCGTCCACGCCCATTGCGGGTGACACGGATGAAAACGCCGCGCTCGCCCAGCTGGTGACTAATGAATTGGGCGCCGACTGGCCCCGGCAGGTGGCCCCCGCCTTCGATGCGAACAAGGCCGTCCTACTGGATGACCGCTGGGCCTCGGCCCGCGAGGACCTGGTCCGCGTGGCCGCCGGGCAACTCGACGCGGATGCCGTGAACACGTGGGGCGCCGGCGAGGCCGTGGCCCACATGGCGGATTACTTGGGCCTTGAGTCCCTCGCGCGGAACGCGCGGGAGAACCCGGAAAGCCTCGAGTACAACGGCCAGGTAGCGGTGCTAACGGGAGCTTCGCCGAATTCCATCGCGGCCGAGATCGCGGGGGAACTGCTCTCCGGGGGCGCAACCGTCATCGCCACCACCTCACGCCTGAGCCATGAGCGCCTGGAGTTCTACAAGGATCTCTACCGCACCCGGGCGGCGGGCAACGCGGCGCTGTGGGTGGTCCCGGCCAACCTGGCCTCGTACGCGGATCTGGACGCGCTCATCCAGTGGATCGGCACGGAGCAGACCGCCACCGTCGGCGGCGCCGCCACGCTGATAAAACCGGCGTTGACCCCGGACCTGCTCTTCCCCTTCGCGGCGCCGCCGGTCTCCGGCACGCTGCTGGACGCGGGACCACGCACCGAATCCCAGATGCGCCTGCTGTTGTGGGCCGTCGAAAGGCTCATCGCCGGGCTGTCCTCCATTGGCGCGGACACCAACGTCCGCCACCGCCTGCACGTGGTCATACCGGGCTCTCCCAACCGCGGCCGCTTCGGTGGGGACGGCGCCTACGGCGAATCCAAGGCCGCCCTCGACGCCCTGGTGGCCCGCTGGAACGCGGAGCCGGTCTGGGCTCAGCGCGCCAGCCTGGTCCACGCCCACATCGGCTGGACCCGCGGCACCGGGCTCATGGCCGGCAACGATAAGCTGGTTGAAGCCGTTGAAGCCAGGGGAATTAAGACCTTCTCCCAGCCTGAAATGGCGAGGGCACTGCTCCTGGAGGGCGCTTCTCGTGAGGCCCGCGCCCGCGCCGCCCGGGCGCCGTTCGAGCTGGATCTTACCGGCGGTCTGGCGGAGGCGGACCTCGATCTTTCGGCCCTGGCCAAGGAGGTTGCGCCGGAGCGCACCGTGGACGCTGAGACCCCGCGCACCCTGCGCGCGCTGCCCACGCCGTATCAGCCAATCGAATGGACTCGCCCCGATTTCGGCGGCGTGACCCAGGCCCTGGATGACATGGTGGTGATTGTCGGCGCCGGCGAGTTGGGTCCGCTGGGCTCCGCCCGCACCCGCTTTGACGTGGAGGTATCCGGGCGGCTTTCCGCCGCGGGAGTGACGGAGCTGGCCTGGGCCACCGGCCTAATTTCCTGGGACGGCGCCTGGGTTGACCGGGATGGCCAGGAGGTTGCGGAGGAAGACATCCACGCCCGCTTCCACGATGAGGTCCTAGCCCGGGTGGGGGTGCGCCGCTACCATGATGACTTCGGCCCACGCATGCCAATGGTGGACAACCTGGCGCCGGAGCTGACCACCGTCTATTTGGAAAACCCCATCACGTTTAGCGTGCCGGATGAGCAGACCGCGCGTTCCTTTGCCGGCATCGAGGGGGCGAGCGTGCGCTTCGACGGCACCGAATGGCGGGTCACCCGCCCGGCCGGTTCCGAGGTGCGCGTGCCGCGCCGGGTGGCCATGACCCGCTTCGTGGGCGGCCAGATCCCCGAGGGCTTTGACCCCGCTCGCTACGGCATCCCGGCGGACATGGTGGACAACCTGGACCGCGTGGCGGTGTGGAACCTGGTCTGCACGGTGGACGCATTCGTCTCCGCCGGTTTCTCGCCGGCCGAGCTGCTGGAGCACCTGCACCCGGCGCGCGTGTCCTCAACACAGGGCACCGGCATGGGCGGCATGGAGTCCCTGCGTTCGCTCTATATCGACAAGCTGCTGGGGCAGCCCCGCCCGAATGACATCCTGCAGGAGGCGCTGCCCAACGTGATCGCCGCGCACGTCATGCAGTCCTACGTGGGCGGATACGGGCAGATGGTGCATCCGGTGGCGGCGTGTGCCACCGCGGCGGTATCCGTCGAGGAGGCCGTTGATAAGCTGCGCCTGCGCAAGGCTGATTTCGTGGTGGCCGGCGGCGTTGATGACCTGGGCATCGAGGGGATCACGGGCTTTGGGGACATGGCCGCCACCGCGGATTCCTCGGAGATGGAGGCCAAGGGCATCCCGCACCGCTACTTTTCCAGGGCGAATGACCGCCGCCGCGGTGGATTCATCGAGTCTGAGGGCGGCGGCACCCTGCTGCTGGCTCGCGCCTCCTTCGCCGCGGACCATGGCCTGCCGGTGCTGGGCGTGGTGGGATTTGCCGAAAGCTTCGCCGACGGCGCCCATACCTCCATCCCCGCACCCGGCCTCGGCGCGCTGGGCGCGGCCCGTGGGGGCGCGGATTCCCGCCTCGCGCGGGGGCTGCGCGAGCTGGGGGTCACCGCGGATGACATCGCCGTCATATCCAAGCATGACACCTCCACCAACGCCAATGATCCCAACGAGTCCGAGTTGCATGAACGCATCGCCGAGGCCCTGGGCCGCACGCCGGGCAACCCGCTGTTTGTGGTCTCTCAGAAGACCGTGACCGGGCACGCGAAGGGCGGCGCGGCGGCCTTCCAGCTGGTGGGGATCACCCAGGTGCTGCGCTCCGGGGTGATCCCTCCGAATCGCAGCCTGGACTGCGTGGATCCAGTGCTGCGCGAGCATCAACACCTGACGTGGCTGCGCACGGCCCTTGATCTTTCCCGCTGTGAGAATCCGCCGCGCGCGGGCCTTGTGACCTCCCTGGGCTTCGGCCACGTCTCCGCGCTGGTGGCCGTGGTGCATCCCGGCGCCTTCCAGGCGGCGCTGGCCGCCGAGCGTGGCGAGGACGCTGCGGATACGTGGCGGCGCAGGGCGCGCGAGCGCGAGGCGGCCGGCCTGCGCCGGATTGAAAAGGCGATGCGCGGCGGCCCGGCGCTGTATGAACGCCCGCGGGAGCGCAACCTAGGCCCCAACGGCTCGAAGGAACGCGAGGCGGCGGTGTTGCTGGACGGGTCAGCACGCCTGGTCAACGGCGTGCTGACCACGGGGAAGTAGCCTTGGAGTTCATGAGCATGTTCATTGGCGTGGACCTTGTCCACATCCCCGCGTTCGCGGAGCAGCTGGAACGCCCGGGTTCCACTTTTGAGGCGGTCTTTTCCACGCGGGAATTGCGGGTGGCGGCCGGAAGATCCGCCGGCATCCGCGCCGAGCACCTGGCGGGGCGCTGGGCCGCCAAGGAGGCCTTTATCAAGGCGTGGTCTCAGGGGTTGTTCGGGCGCCCGCCCGTGATGGATGAGCAGGACGTGGACTGGGCCGCGATTGAGGTCCATGCCGACCGGTGGGGGAGAGTGGCCTATGAGATCGCGCCCTCCCTCGCCTCGCGGGTAGTGGATTCCTTGGGTGAGTTCACCACGGCGTTATCCATAAGCCATGACGGTGATTACGCCACCGCCACGTGCCTGCTTAGTCTCTAAACCGGCCGTTTCGTTCGCCGGTGAAGCAAGGGGATCGCAAACGCAACCAATACTCATCGCACTGATGGCGGCTTGGCTACGTGCCGGTTGCCACGGAAAACAGGTACGCCACCAGCATTCGCTTGATTTCGGTGACTACGGCGTCAAAGTCTTCGTCGGAATCGGCGTGGGTGGCGTAATTGAGGAGTGAGACCACCGTGTGGACTAGAAACCGGGCTAGCTCGATGCGCTGTTCGTACTCCATGTCCTGCGCCAGCGGCTCGAGGATGGCGGCGAGCGGTAAAAGCATGGTGCGCTCAGTATCGGCGCCGGTGGCTCGGGTGGCGGGGGTGGACTGGATGGCGTGCCACACCGCGCGGCGGGACGGATCCTCACGCCACATCCGCGCCAGGTGATCGATGAACTCATCCAACAGATCCGGCCACTGCAGGGCGGGGACATGCTGGGAGAATTTTTCCAATTCCTCCACGTTGGCGGCCGTGTCCTGGCGGTCCAATTCGCAGATGAGCGCGTATTTATTCGCAAAGAATTGATACAGCGTGCCGATGGGAACGCCCGCCCGGCGGGAGACCTCATCAAAGGTAAAGGGGATGCGGACATTTTTTAGGAACATTTAGAGTAGTAAATTGCGTCGGCGTTGATTGATGCTTAATCCGCCGTATTCAAGTTTGATTCTTCGTTCGTTATAGAAGTCAACATAGTCATGAATTGCGTGCTCTAACTCGTCGCGATGGCGCCATTTACGCCCGTAAAACATCTCATTCTTCATTCGACCGAACAATCCCTCGCACGCCGAATTGTCCGGTGAGCATCCTTTCTTCGACATCGAACGAACAAAGCCGATGTCCCGGGAGGCTTGGATCCAACTGTTACCTCGGTAATGGCAACCCCGATCGGAATGAATCACTAATTTTGTTGGGTCTGCAGGGCCATCACTTTCAATCGCCTGAGCTAGGCAATCGTCAGCAAGTTTCTGATTGGGATGGTGGCTCGTCGTTGCTCCTACAATCTTTCCGTCGAAACAATCCACCAACGCTGAAAAGTATATTTTTCCGTCATCAGCAGGGAATTCTGAAATATCTGTCAACCACAGTAACCCAGGCTTATCAGCATGAAAATTCCGTTTAACCAGGTTCGGCGGTGCATCTGAAATCTCACCGCGATATGACGAATAACCACGCTTTTTCTTAACGTAGCGCACCGTTAACCCTTCGGCAGAAATGATTCGACGTACAACTTTCTCACTGACCTTGATGCCTAAGTTTTTCAGCTGAATCCATACGCGACGATATCCGTAACTAAATCCGGAATCTTCTACGATTTCGGTAATTTTTTCGGTCAGCCCCGCATATTTTGAAGGGGCCTTGAGCACGTTGAGCTGGTAGTAGAAGCTAGATGAGGATAGTCCGACGATATCGAGCAGCAGTGAAATTGGGAACGTAGACCGTAACGCATCGACCACAATGGCTTTAAACCTGTTACTGAGGTTGGTCGGGTCGATGCTGTCGTCTTTTTTTATTTCTTCCAGCTCTTTCTCTAACACAGCCTTTTCTACTGATAGGCGCGCTGCCAGCTTCTTAAGTTCCGTCGCATCGTCTGGAAGTGACTTTTCAAAAGCTTTGTGAGTTACGATACCTGCTGACTGTTTGCGTTCAGTTGCGCTCATCAACCCCCACTTTCCTTCTTCGCGGAATCGTTGAGCCCAAGCATAGACGCTCATTTTCGAGTTCAGCGACAACTCGGCTGCAACGGCATCAGGAGACATGCCGGAGACAAAGAGTTCGACAGCTTTAAGCTTTGTCGCAAATGGGTAGCGTTTCAAGCTTGTACGCCGAATAGGGGCGGCTGGGGGTTCAGAACGTTCCCTAATCCAGCGATGGAGCGTCCAACGGCCTGGGTAGCCCAACTCCCGGACAGTCTGTGTAGCAGATTGAGTTCTGTCGAATACTTCTAATGCCTTAAGTCGTTGGGCATCCGTGTATCGAATATTAGTCATGCGGAAAATCCTCCAGGATTTCGTCCGCATCCCCAAAGGACTCAAAACCGGTCTCCACCAACACGTCACGGGCAGCCTGAAGGATGCGCTCGAAGCGCTCGCGGCTGCGCGCCTGGGCCGGCCTGCGGCGCGGGACCAGGATTTCGGTGTCAGAGGTGGCGGTCATGGGGCTTTAAAGGATGTCCTTGATGATGCGGGCAACGTGGCCGGTGGCCTTGACGTTGTACTTGGCCAGGCCGATTGTGCCGTCAGGTTCAACAACGAAGGTGGAGCGGATGACGCCCTGGACTACCTTGCCGTAGTTTTTCTTCTCGCCAAAGGCGCCGTACGCCTGCATGACTTCCTTGGTTTCATCGGACAGAAGGGGGAAGTTGAGGTCATGCTCCTCGCGGAACTGCGCCAGTTTATCCACCTTGTCAGGGGAGATTCCCAGCACTGCGATACCTGCGTCATTGAGCTGGGAGAGGCTGTCGCGGAAATCGCAGGCCTCCTTGGTGCAACCCGGGGTGTTGGCGCGGGGATAGAAGTAGACCACGACGCGCTGACCGGTGAAGTCACGCAGGGAGACTTCATTGCCGGCATCATCCGTCAGCGTGAAATCAGGGGCCTTAGCGCCCTCTTCCAATCGAATCTGCTCAGTCATGCATTCAACAATACAGCCACCGGGCCCTTGGACGCTTGTGCACGAACGGGTTGGGTTAGACTAGTCTGGTTACTGATAATTGATGCACTAACTATATTCCAGGAGTTTTATACCGTGGCACGCAACATTGAGGACATCCAGCGCGAGATTGAGCGCACCCGCCGTCAGCTGGCCGGCACCCTCGACGAGCTGGCTAACCGTAGCCAGCCAAAGGCACTTGCTGCCGACGCAAAGGTAGCCGCTACCGAAAAGCTGCAGGATCAAAACGTTCAGATGGCGCTGGCGGGCATCGCCGCGGTAATCGTGGGCGGCATCGCCCTGGCCGTATTCCGTTCCCGCCGCCGCTCCAATGACATCAAGGAGCTTCAGCGCCTGCTGGCAGAGCGCCGCTAGTTGCTAGCGCGCGGAGCGCCTCGTGGCACCCTCCGGGGTGCCTTTTTTATGCAATCTTGACGCCCAGCCCGCCGAGTTCGGCGAAGACCTTGTCATTATTAGATTCATCCACGGCGGAGCAATACTCGCTAAGGAGGGTGGCGTGGAGGCCCTCTAGGGCGGCGTCGGACGCGGTGGCGCGGACGCAATAATCCGTGGCGATGCCCGCTACCTCAACCGCCTCGATGCCCTGGGCCTTGAGCCATGCGGCCAGGGACTGACCGGACGCGCTGCTGCCCTCAAAACCCGAGTAGGCGGCGGAGTATCGCCCCTTGTAGAAGCGCTCATCGATGAAAGATTCATCGAGATCCGCATGCAGCGCCGCGCCCGGGGACTCCGCCACGCAATGAACGGGCCAGGTGTCCACGAAATCCGGCTGCTCGGAGAAGTGGCCCCGCGGGTCGATGTGCCAATCCTGCGTGGTCACCTGCGCCGCGTACCGCCCGGAGGCCTGCAGCCGGCCGATCTTTGCGGCCACCTCATGGCCGCGCGCGGTAGCCAGGCTGCCTCCCGGGCAGAAATCATATTGCACGTCAACGATTATCAAAGCTGTCCTCATGCGCCCCAAGTCTAGCGGCCAAAGACGGGTAAAGTGGGTGGCCTTATGCAAACACCCATTCCTTTTTACCTCGAAGAAATCCTCGACGCCGTGCGTGACAACAAGGACGGCGACGTTGCTGACTACATCCCAGAGCTGGCCCACGCTGACCCGGACAAGCTGGGCATCGCCATGTGCACCACCTCCGGCCATGTCTACGCGGTGGGGGATGCGGATTATGAATTCACTATCCAGTCCATCTCCAAGCCGTTCGTCTACGCGCTGGCGCTCCAGGAGCTGGGCCCGGACAAGGTCGCCGAGACGGTGGGCGTGGAACCGTCTGGAGAGGCGTTCAATGAGATGAGCCTGGGGGATGACGGCCGCCCGGTAAACCCCATGATTAATGCGGGCGCCATCGCGGTTAACCAGCTGATTAACGGGGCGGAGTCCTCCCCGGAGGAGCGCGTGGAGACCATCCGCAAATTCCTCTCCCGCCTGGCGGGGCGCGAGCTGACCATCGACGCGGAGGTCAATGACAGTGAGCTGCAGGGCGCGGACCGCAACATGTCCCTGGCCTACATGCTGCGCACCTACGGCATTATTGAGGACGCCGCTGATGATGCCGTGCTCACCTACACCAACCAGTGCTCGACGCTGGTCACCGTAAAGGACCTGGCCGTGATGAGCGCGACCCTGGCCAACGGCGGCCGCCAACCGGTCACGGGGGAGAAGATACTGGACGCGGACGTCTGCCGTCTTACCATGGCGGTGATGAGTTCCGCGGGCATGTACAACCAGGCCGGCCGCTGGATGGCGCAGGTGGGCATCCCCGCCAAATCCGGTGTGGCAGGCGGCCTGATTGGCACGCTGCCGGGCCTGCTGGGTATTTCGACGCTGAGCCCCCGCCTGAACGAGGAGGGCAATTCCGTGCGCGGCGTGGAGGCCTTCAAGCTGATGAGCAAGGACATGGGCCTGCACCTGATGTCCACGGTGGAGCGCTATGGGGTCAACGCGGTGCGTTCCGTGCGCCGCGAGGGCGATGATGCCGTGGTCCGCCTGCAGGGCTACATTAATTTCAACGCGGCGGAATCCATCCTCCACGAGGTATTCGCCCAGTATGAGCTGGAGGAGAAGAACATCCTGCTGGACTTCTCCTTTGTCTCCGGCTCCAGCAAGATTGCGCGCCGCATGCTCAAAGAGGGCCTGCGCCGCTTGCGTGAGGACGGCCACCACATTGCGGCGATCGACCCTGATGGGATCCTTTCTGACCGCACCCTCTCCGACGGCACCGAGGTGCCCCTCCGCGATTCCTCCGACGTCCCCGCCGTGGCGTCCCTTGTTGGCGATGAAAAGCACAAGGACGCCGAGCAAACGTCCCGTGACAACCAGCCCGATGGCGAGGACTACGAGATCAACGGCCAGGGAGTCTAGACCCCTGAATAAGCAAAGCAGCCAGCACCGCGTACCGGTGCTGGCTGCTTTGTTCTAGCTACGTTGTAACCTTTGGGGCCCTGGGCCTACTGCTGCTCGCCCTTGTCGGCGCCGTCTCCGAGGACGGAATCCAGGCCCTTGTCAACGCCGGACTTTACCTTCTCGGCGTTTTCACCCTGGACCTTGGAATCAATGAGCTTGTCGGCCTGCTCATCAATCTTGTCACGGTTGTTGGCGGCGGCTTCCTTTGCCTTATCTGCAAGACCGTCAAGGTTCATGGTTAATTCTCCTTCAAGATATCTGGGGAATGCGTACAGACCACCTTTCTACCGGCCTAGGCCCGCGCCGTGGGATGAGGCGACGGGATCTTTATCGATCTGTGATTGTGCCGTGGGTCTAACCCGAGCCTTTAACGCGCCCGTGGCGGGGCCACGCCCCACCGGCCCAGAGTTGCATCGCGATGTGATAGCGGGGGTTAAGTAAAGAAAAGTGTGTCTAGTCGGCGTGTTGCCGGCCGGATGTTTTGTCTTTAGCCGATGGTGCCTTGTCGTATTCCGATGTTGTGTTGGTAGTCGGTTGGGATAGCGTTGTCGTAGAGGGCTGGTCGTCCTGTTTCCTGGTCGGCGTGGTTCTCGTTGTGGGTCAAGGTGGATACTTTGGCGAGTGCGTCTTGTCCCCAGCGTTGCTGCCTGGCGATTTCTATCGGATCGTCAGGCAGTTGCGTGTGTGAGAGTAGCCACCAATCAATGATCGTTCGTTGATGTTCGCGGGTCATTCCTCTGTGGGTTCGCGCTAGCAGTTTCAGTGGTGAGTTAATGCCTCCTTCTAGGCTATTGGTGGTTGATTTCGCCTGCCCATGGAATCCCTGTGGTGGTTCAAGCCAGGTAAACAGCCAGCCTTGCCGGTAGACGTGTTTGAGTGAGTTAAGTGCTTTCCTGTCTCGTTGGTGTGTCCACTCCCAGGTTTTCCCTCTTCGGTGTTGGTCTGGTGCATAGAAGGTCTTTTCATTGAGAAACTGTGCGAAGGTGCGTTCAATATCGTGCAGATTAACGACCCAGTGCGCTGCCTGTTCGCGGTTAGACACTTTTGTCAGGGCGAGAGCTTGTGCGTAGATAGCTTTACCGGCATCCGTTCGCGGTCTCGATGTTGTCAGATGCCGGATTCGTCGTTGGACGTGAACAGTGCAGCGTTGAATTTTCGTTTCCGGCCAGCAAGAACAAATAGCCGAGTACGCTCCTTGTCCACCATCAAGGGTGACGATAAGCGGTGGGCGGATCTGGGTGAGCAGTTGTATGTAGGAGTGGGTGTTTTCTGTTGTGCACCAGTGCCAAGCGATGACGTGGTCGATGGTGGACATCATCAGTAGGCATTGCTTGTTGAGGTAGGTGCCGTCGATGAAGACTTGGTCGTATATGCGTTGGGTATCGATGAAAGGTTGCGGCTGGATTAGCCAGCACCACGAGAATCTGTGGTGCAGACTTTTGCCGTGTCGTACCTGCGCTGTTGGCAATGGATTCCAGTGATTGGGTGCTTGTGATCCAGGAGTAGAACTGGCGAAATGTTGCCGCGTTCTTTGCTGATTGTTGGGTCTGTCGTACTGATGATGCGCCGCATGATGGATCGGTACACCGCCATCTGGTGGTGCCTTTGCTGGTGGTGCCGTTTTTCTTCATTTTCCCAGCGCAAACAGGGCAATGAGGTCGATTCTTAGTCATTGACCAAGCCCACCACGGCTGTCTAGCACAGACGAGAAAGAAACACGGTATTGAGCAAGCTAGGATGGTTTATAGCTCATCACGAGCAATAAATCAGCATTTTATGCGCAATGAACTGGGTAAACACCGGATTTTAGACACACTTTTCTTTACTTAACCCGCAAGCGGCGCGGGTGGTGGATGAAACGATAACTGGACATGAAAAAAGTCAGGCGGTAAAATTACGGCCTGACCTGCGTTTTGTGCGCCATCAGGGACTTGAACCCCGAACCCACTGATTAAGAGTCAGTTGCTCTGCCAATTGAGCTAATGGCGCCCGGTTGCCGTTCCGGCCTCTCTGTGGAAGCTGTCCTTGCAACGAAAAATAACTATACTCATGTGCCGTTTAGTTAACAAATCGCCAGCGTGATTCGGGTTTTGGCGGTTAAAAACGTGGTATCAAAAAGGCGCGTTCGTGGCTGCCCGCAAAAAGCGTGATGGCGCGATTGCAACGATTGGGGATCAGTGCTTCGTGAGGGCCCCATTGGTCTGGATATCGGTGCGGTACATGGCTAGGCTGTGGGGTGTTTTGTTGGTTGATGGGAAATGCGTTTGAGGGGTAAGTCCGTGAAAGCGGGTTCTGTGTTTCGTCGCTGTACGGTAGCCGGCGTTGCTCTTGCTGCGTCCATGGCAATCGCGGCATGTTCCACCGGTAGTGCCGATGGGCCCGGAGATGACCGCGCCGCGGCGGGGCTGGCTGTCACGGCCGCGGATTCCGAGCCTGGCGCCAAGGAACCGGAGCCGGATCCCGCGCCGGAGGTATCCGTCGAGGATGGGGCGCGCAACGTGGACCCCTTCACCCCCGTGACCGTGACGTCTTTGGGCGAAGGCCTAGAGACCGTCACCATGACCAACGAGGTGGGCTACGTGGTGCAGGAAACCCTGTCCGCGGACGGCAAGGTCTGGTCCTCTGACGAGACCTTGGGCTACAACCGCACCTATACGATCGAGGCGCTGGATATGAACGGCAAGACCACGACCGTGACCTTCACGACCCCAGAAGCGACCGGCACGGCCTCGGCGGCGCTTGGGCCGCTGGATGGGTCGACGGTTGGCGTGGGGCAAACCGTAGCCGTGCGTTTCTCGCAGCCCATCCAGGACAGAAAGGCGGCTCAGGGTGCCATTGAGGTCAAGGCCAGCCCCGAGGTAGAGGGCGCGTTCTACTGGCTCAACGATTACGAGGTTCGCTGGCGCCCGCAGCACCTGTGGGAGTCCGGCACTGAGGTTGAGGTCAACGCCAATATTCGAGGCGTAGACCTAGGCGGCGGCATCCGTGGCGATGGAAACTATTCCACCAGTTTCACCATTGGCGAACGCGTGATCTCCATAGTGGATGACGAAACCAAGACCATGAAGGTCTACAGGAACAAGAAACTCCTGCGCGAGATTCCGGTCTCCCTGGGTACTGACAACACTCGCTGGGCAACGCCTAACGGCCGCTACATCGTGGGGGATATGCATCAGCAGTTGACCATGGACTCCGAGACCTTCGGTTACTCCCATGAGGAGGGCGGGTACCGCACCGACGTTAACTACGCGACCCAGCTGTCTTACTCCGGAATCTATGTTCACGGTGCGCCGTGGTCCGTGTGGGCGCAGGGCAATACCAACCAGTCCCATGGGTGTATCAATATGACGGATGAGGATGCCGCCTGGTTCCAATCGATTTCCCAGCGCGGTGACATTGTGCGGGTCAAAAACACCACGGCCGGTTACCTGCCCGTAAGTGACGGCCTGGGGGACTGGAATCTGAGCTGGGAAAAGTGGTCCGAGGGTAACGCCGATTGACGCGGCCCGCTCCGGGTGACACCGGCGCGGCGCCCGGGCGATGGAGCCGGGGCCGGTTAGAGCGCGCGCTGGCGGATAGGGGGCGCGTCCATCGCCGAGGAAAACTGGGTAAGTGAAAAGCCAGGGGGCTTGAATGGAAGTTCCAATTCAAGGCCCCTGGCTCTTTGGGGTGGCTGACGGGGCTCGAACCCGCGACACCCAGGATCACAACCTGGTGCTCTACCAGCTGAACTACAGCCACCATCGCTGCTGAACAAGCAGCGATACATAGATTACTCGATGGTGGGAGATTTACAAAAACGCCTGGTAGGCCTCGGTAGCGCCGCGCTTTGCGTCCCTGGCCTCTTCGGTGGTGGGCCCCTCATCGGTGCGGAAGACGCAGCGGCGGTAGTAGTCCAGTTCGCGGATGGATTCCGTGATGTCCGCCAGCGCGCGGTGGGCCATTCCCTTGTCCGGTTGATTCTGGTAGGCGCGGGGGTGCCACCGGCGGGTGAGCTCTTTGATGGTCGAGACATCGATCATCCGGTAGTGGAGTGCGGCTTCCAGGCGTGGCATGTATTCGCGGATGAACATCCGGTCAGTGGCGATGGAATTGCCCGCCAGGAGCGGGGCGTGCTCTGGATCGCAGTGCTCGGCCATTAGGTCCAAAACGGCCTGCTCCGCTTCCTCGATGGAGGTTGAGGAGGCGGCAATCTCCTTGTCCAGCCCCGAAGAGGCGTGCATCTGAGTGACAAAATCGTCCATCTCTGCCATTTGCTCCTCGGTGGCGTGGACCACCAGGTCTATGCCCTCGCCGATGATGTTGAGTTCACTGTCGGTAATGAGGGCCGCTACCTCGACTATGACGTGGCGGGATGTGTCGAGGCCCGTCATTTCAAGATCGATCCAGACAATTCGGTCTCGCTTGTCCGGGGTGGCAACGTGGGCTTGCTGGGTGGCGTTGGAAGGAGTCATGGGGTCAGTCTATGTTGTGGTTCGGCCTATGGGGAACGCAAGCCGAAAAACTGGCGGGGAATACAGCGGGGATCCCGCGGGAATAATTCCAACGCGGTGCATATATTGCGAAGCCGTTATCGCTCCATAAATCTATTTCCCCTAAAAGGGGGCAGGTTTAGTATGTTGTGCGCTACAAATGTGTAAATCTGTGATTTGGGACAAGTTTCAAAACTCCCAGCTCATGGCCAATTTCTATAGGACTATCGGTAGTCGGGGTGGCGCGGCCGGCCGGGAACCTGGAAAATTGGAAAACAATCTGCCGACCAATAGGGAATGATTTAACAAACGGATCCCGGCGTAGGGGCCGTCCAAGTTCAAGATGTGGAGAAACAGATGGCAGATTTCCTTACAACGCTGAATAACCTTATTTGGTCACCTGCTCTGGTCTTCCTGTGCCTCGGCGCCGGTGTCTACTTCACCGTGGTCACCAAGGGCCTGCAGGTTCGATGCATTCCAGACATGATCAAACAGCTTCGTGACGGCGAAAAATCAGAAGCTGGCGTGTCCTCCTTCCAGTCCCTGATGATCTCCCTCGCCGGCCGTGTTGGCGTGGGTAACATCTCCGGCGTTGCGACCGCTATCGCGTTTGGTGGCCCGGGCGCCGTGTTCTGGATGTGGGCTGTGGCTTTGCTGGGTTCGGCAACCTCCTTCATCGAATGTACGTTGGCCCAGATTTACAAGGAAGAGGATCAAGACACCGGGGAATACCGCGGCGGTCCCGCGTATTACATCGAGAAGGCGTTCAAACACACCAAGGCCGCGCCGTTCATGCTTGTCTACGGCATCGTATTCGCCGTCTCCATGATCCTGGCTACCTCGTACTTCCTGCCGGGTATTCAGGCCAACGGTGTCGCCGCCGCGGTGGATAACGCGTGGGGCGTCGACGTTAAGATCTCCGCCGCGGTCATGGCCGTGTTGCTGGGCATTATCATCATCGGCGGTATCAAGCGCATCGCGAACTTCGCGTCCATGGCGGTGCCGTTCATGGCTGGCCTTTACATCATCTTCGCGCTGATTATCCTGTTCGTAAACTTCAACCAGATCCCAGAGGTATTCGGCCTCATCTTCCGTTCGGCGTTTGACCTCGAAGCTGGTTTCGCCGGCATGCTGGGCGTGGCAATCATGTGGGGCGTCAAGCGTGGCATCTACTCCAACGAGGCTGGCCAGGGTACCGGCCCACAGTCCGCCGCGGCGGCCGAGGTTTCCCACCCGGCGAAGCAGGGCTTCGTCCAGGCCTTCGCCGTGTACGTCGACACCCTGTTCGTGTGCTCCGCTACCGCGTTCATCATCATTTCCACCGACATGTACAAGGTCTTCGAGGGTGAGTCCGAAGAGGGCGCCGTGCGCTACGCGGGCGCGCTGCCTGACGGCGTTGCCGTAGGCCCTGGTTACGTCCAGGAAGGCATGAACACCATGTTCTCCGGTTTCGGACCTACCTTCATCGCAATCGCCATTGGCTTCTTCGCCTTCACCACGGTTCTGGCGTACTACTACATGGCTGAGACCAACCTGTCCTACTTCAACCGCTGGATCCCTAACAAGGGCGTGCGCCGCGCAATCATCTGGCTGCTGCGCGTCCTCATCATCGCGTCCGTCATTATCGGTGCGGTGACCACCCCTGGTTCCGCTTGGACCCTGGGCGATATTGGCGTGGGTGCCACCGCATGGCTCAACATCGTTGCCATCCTGTTCCTTCAGGGCCCCGCCCTCAAGGCGCTCAAGGATTACACCCAGCAGAAGAAGGCCGGCAAGGACCCAGTCTTCAACCCAGAGGCGTTGGGGATCAAGAACGCGGACTTCTGGACTACCTACAAGCGCCACTATCAGGAGCAGGCCCGCGAGGTAGAGGCCGCCCGCGAGGAAGGCTAATCTCCCCCGGCGTTACCTAGCTGTTTTCTAGGCTAGCGCTCGAATAAAAAGTGCCCGGCACCGCTTCCCGCAAAGGGAAGCTGGTGCCGGGCACGTTTTGAATGTGGATACTTATCCCATCTTGGAGTAGAACCAGCCCATCACGGGGGAGAGCGCGGCGGTAGGGGCCACGGCGGAGATGCCGTTCATGGCCTTAGACAGCGGCCCCGGCACTACACGGCGCTTGCCGGCGGCCATAGCCTGAAGGGTTTCACGGGAGCAAGATTCATACGTGGTCCACAATACGTCCGGGACTACCTTGTCCACGATGGACTTTTCCTCCTCAGCTATAACCGCGTCGCGCACCGGTCCCGGAGCCAGCAGCGTGCAGGTAACCCCGGTGCCCTTGAGTTCGTAGTGGAGTGCCTCGGTGAACGCGTTTACCCCAGCCTTGGTGAGCACATAGGTTGCGTTATTGGGGATGGGCACGTTGCCCGCCGCGGAGCCCACGTTGCAAATGGCGCCGGAGTGTCGCGGAATCATCTGGTCCAGCGCGGCCTTGGTTAAGCGGTGAACCGCGGTGGCGTTGAGCGCGAACTGGTTGGATTCGTAGTCCCAGTCCTGATCGATGAACTTGCCGAAGGACGCGATTCCGGCGGAGTTGACAATGATGGATACCTCGCGGTTGCCCATGAACTCAATCAGGTCCGTAACATCGGCGTCCTTAGACAAATCCGCTGCGAATACTTCGACCTTTACGTTGTGGGCGGTTTCGAGCTCGGAGGCAAGCGCCTCTAAGACCTCTTTGCGTCGGGCGACCACTATGAGGTTGTGCCCCATGGCCGCCAAGTCGCGGGCCATGGCTTCGCCGATGCCTTGCGAGGCGCCGGTGATAAGCGCCCAGGATTGAGGGCTAGGCGCTGGCAGGCCCGGGCCGGTTGAGCCACGCTTGGTGAGCTTAGAGATGAAAGGCAACGCCATGGGAAAGACCGTCCTTGATTGGTTTTCAGTACTTAATCTTGCCCAAGCCTACCGGTCAAGGGCGGTGATCGTCGTCCTCGTCCATGCCGGTGCGTCTACCGCGGCGCCTGCTTACCTGGATCCCCGCGAGCGTCGTGGTCAGCACTGTCAGGAGCATGAGCAGCATGATGGCGGGGGAGAAGGTGGCAGAGGCAAAGCTGCCCGCCGCTGCGAGGGGACGGGGAAGGATGAGCAGAATCATGAATGCGGCATAGATGGCTACGGTCGTAATGGAGATGACGCCGGTAGCGGCGGTCACTAAGGGGGCGAGCAGTGGGGAACGCATGCGGTCATGCTCGCACGCCTAGGTCCCTTCAGCGGGCCGGGGCGGGGAGTAGTCCCCGCCGTTAAACCGGAGCCATTCCCTTCAGCGCGGGGACGGTAAAACCGCTAAACGCCCGCGTTCCCGTAGCGGTGCGGTCATCCCCGGTAAAGGCAAAGCGCACGGGGGCTGGCGCGGCGGTAACTGGCGCGAACGGTGGCTAGAAAAAAGAAAACCGCCACCTTCCAGCAATTATGCTGGAAGGTGGCGGCGTTCATCAGTGCCCCCACCAGGATTCGAACCCGGGACCAACGGGGTAGAAACCCGCTGCTCTAATCCACTGAGCTATGGAGGCGTAATCAATACAGATTCTAGCCCACGTCGTGGGTGCGTCACCAAACGAACCCGCAACGGTAGGGCCTTAGGCGCGCGTGGCTTTCATGGGTGCCCGTGGACTTTCAGGATTTGCCGGCCCCGTTACAATGGTCCTCATGACTTCCGCGCAGCGTTCTGACTCAGAACTGAACCGGCAAAATAGCACTACAAGGCCCAAAAACTCCCACCGTGCCAAGGCCTCATGGCCGGTGTATGCAGCGGGCGTGATCGTTGCTGGATTCGTCGCGGGGTTCGTCTCGCTGTTCTTTCTGCAGGATTCCCTAGCCGCCTTAGGCATCCCGGATCCCGGCCGCCTGACTACCTTTGGCCTGCCGTTCTTCCGGGGCGTGGCGTGGATCTTTATGGCCCTGGCCGTGGGTTCTTACCTCTCATCCGCCTTCTTTATCTCCCCGTCGGTTCCGGAGGGGGATAATTCGCGGTTGATTGAAGCGCCGCTGAGCGTGGATGGCCACGTGGCCTCCCGCACGGGCACCATCGCCGCTTGGGCGGTGGCCGCCACCGCGCTGGTGGAGGTCCCACTTGTTATGTCGGATATTTCCGGCACCCCGTTTGTGGACGTGCTCAACCCGCAGATGATGTCCATGGCGCTCGAGCAGGTGGCCACGGCCAGGGCCTGGCTGTGGACGGCCGGCATTGCCGCGCTGGTGGCCATTGGCGGCATGCTTTCCCGCCGCTGGGCCAGCCAGCCGCTCCTTTTCGCAGGCTCCATCGCCATGCTCATCCCCCTGGGCATGGAGGGGCATTCCGCGGCCGGCGGTGACCATGACTACGGCACCAATACCTTCCTGTGGCACCTCCTTTTCATGCTGCTGTGGGTGGGCGGGCTTCTGGGGCTGATCGCGCACGGGCGTCGGCTGGGCCCCGACATGACCACGGCGGTGCGCCGGTATTCCAACATTGCACTTGCCTGTTTTATCGCCATGGGCATTACGGGCGTCATTAATGCGGCCGTCCGCATCGAATTTTCTGATTGGTTTACCACCCGCTATGGGCTGATCGTGGTGGCCAAGACCGTACTGACCGTTGCCCTCGGCGTGTTCGGCGTCCTGCACCGCACGCGCACCATTCCGCAGCTGGCGGCGCGCCCCGCCCTGTTTATCCGCGTGGCCGTTGTGGAGGTCCTGGTCATGGCGGCCACCGTGGGCGTGGCTATTACCATGGGGCGCACCCCGCCACCGCCGCCGCGGGACCCCAACCTGTCCACCATGGCCGTTGAGCTGGGCTATGACCTGGAGGTTGCCCCAACGGTGACGAACGTGTGGACCATGTTCCGCTTTGACATCATGTTCGGCACCATCGCCATGCTGCTGGCCGGTTTCTACGGTTACGCCCTCTACCGCCTGCGCCGCCGCGGCCTGACCTGGTCCGCCGGGCGCACAGCCTGGTGGATGCTGGGGTGCGCGACCCTGTTCGTGGTCATGTCAACCGGCATCGGAATCTACATTCCGGCCATGTATTCCATGCACATGCTGGGGCACATGATCCTATCCATGGTGGTGCCGCTCTTTTTGGTCCTGGGCGCGCCGCTCACCCTGATTATGGAGGCCTTCCAGCCGGGCGAGCCTGGCCGCCCCGGCATCCATGACTGGGCCGAGGCGCTGACCAAGTCGAAGGTGTTGGCCGTCGTGACCAACCCGTTTGTCAACGTCATCCAGTTCCTCATCTTCTTCTACGTGGTCTACCTGTCCTTCCCGCTGTACGAGGTGGCCATTTCGGAGCATGCCGGCCATGTGATCATGAACTGGATCTTCATCATCTCCGGCTACGTCTACTTCTGGGAGGTCATCGGCCCGGATCCGCTGCCCAAGCGCGCCCCAACGTACGTGCGCCTGGCCATCTTGTTCGCCTCGCTGCCGCTGCACATGTTTGCCGGCGTGTACCTTATGCAGCTGACCAGAATCCTGGGGGAGACCTTCTACTCAGGCCTGGGCCTGCCGTGGGATATCGATTTGTATCAGGACCAGCGCGTGGGTGGCGGCATCGCGTGGGGCTTCGGCCAGTTCCCGTTGGTAGTTGTCTTCGGCCGCCTGTTTATTGAGTGGCTGCGGGAGGACCGCTCGGAGGCGGTGCGCCACGACGCCAAGGCGGACATAGATGGGGACGCGGACATCGAGGAGTACAACAAGATGCTCGCCGCCTTGGCGTCCGACGGCAACACCAACCGTTTCCGCGAACGCTAAGCGCCTCAGCGGTTCCCGGCGCCCCAACGCCGCGTCCGAAACTGTGGATAACGCCCACCCGTGCGGGGGTAGGGGCGGGCGTTATCCACAGGCGCGCTGTGCAGCGTTGCCGGGGCCGAATGACGTGGCCAAGATGCGGGTGTAGCCCAAAAAGCGGCTACATTTACATCTACCTACACGGGGGAAATCCATGTCACAGCATCCAATCACCATCACCGGCCACCTCACCCAGGACCCGCGGACCATCAGGCTCAGGAGCGGGCAGATCAAAACCGTGGTCCGCGTCGCCTCATCGCGTAGGGTCCGCGACCTCAAGCCGGCAAATCCATCCGAGGACCAGCCCGCGCAGACCACCCAGAATTCAACGCCGAACAACGGCAATACAGAGTCGTGGAAGGACATCGACCTGTTGTTTATGGACGTTGAGGTCTGGGGACAGTTCGGCATCAACGTACGCAAATCACTGAGCAAAGGCATGCCCGTCATCGCGGTGGGTTCGCTAATGACCAACATGTGGGCGGACGGCCAGGGCCAAAACCAATCCCGTACCATCATGCGCGCCAATTTCCTGGGCCTAGATCTCAATCGTTACGCCGTGGCCTCTAAGAAGAATGATTCCATCCACAATGAGGCGGGCATCGACGATCCGGGATTCGATAGCTCGGATAATGATTGCCCCATCGATGAGGACCACTACGGTCAATCCGCAAACGAGGGCAACCAGGCGGCGGAAGGAGCCGCGCCGGAGCCGCGGGAAGACGACCTTCCGCCCGCGCTGCGCGGCGAGACCGGACGCCCAAGCTTTGAAGACCGCAAGCGCAGCCATGACGCCCGCGCCGGGCTGGATCTGGGCGGTGGGGCCGCGCAGGTAGATAAATCCAAGGAGAAAGCTATGGTGTAAACCCTCGCCAGCGCCAATGATGTACCCTCTGTAGTGATAAAAAGCTTTACACCCACTACCTAAGAAAAAAGGGGAATCATGGGCGAGTTCATCTACACGATGAAAAACGTGCGCAAGGCCATCGGTGACAAGGTCATTTTGGACAACGTCACCATGGCCTTTTACCCGGGCGCCAAGATCGGCGTCGTGGGCCCTAACGGCGCTGGTAAGTCCTCCATCCTGAAGATCATGGCCGGCCTGGATCAGCCGTCCAACGGTGAGGCCTTCCTGGACCCGGGCGCAACCGTTGGCATCCTGCTGCAGGAGCCGCCTCTGAATGAGGAAAAGACCGTCCGTGGCAACGTGGAAGAGGGTCTTGGTGAGATTTTCGAAAAGAAGCAGCGCTTCGAGGCGATTGCCGAGGAAATGGCCACCAACTACACCGATGAGCTCATGGAAGAGATGGGCAAGCTCCAGGAGGAGCTAGACGCCGCCGACGCGTGGGAGGTTGACTCCAAGATCGAGCAGGCCATGGAGGCTCTGCGCTGCCCTCCGTCCGACGCCCCGGTAACCAACCTCTCCGGCGGCGAGCGCCGCCGCGTCGCGCTGGCCAAGCTGTTGCTGAGTGAGCCGGACCTGCTTCTTCTCGACGAGCCAACCAACCACCTTGACGCCGAGTCCGTCCAGTGGCTGGAGAAGCACCTGGCCGATTACAAGGGCGCCGTGTTGGCCGTGACCCACGACCGTTACTTCCTGGACCACGTCGCGGGCTGGATCTGTGAGGTGGACCGCGGCAAGCTCTACCCATACGAGGGCAACTACTCCACCTACCTGGAGACCAAGGCCCAGCGCCTCGAGGTCGCCGGCAAGAAGGACCAGAAGCTGCAAAAGCGCCTGAAGGAAGAGCTGGCATGGGTCCGTTCCGGCGCCAAGGCTCGCCAGGCCAAGAACAAGGCCCGTCTGCAGCGCTATGAGGAGATGGTTGCAGAAGCCGAGCAGTACAGGAAGCTGGACTTCGAAGAGATCCAGATCCCTACCCCTCCACGCCTGGGTAACCAGGTCATTGAGGCTATCGACCTGACCAAGGGCTTCGATGATCGCGTCTTGATTAAGGACCTGTCCTTCACGCTGCCTCGCAACGGCATTGTCGGCGTTATTGGCCCCAACGGCGTGGGTAAGACCACCCTGTTTAAGACCATGGTTGGCCTGGAGCAGCCGGATTCCGGCGAGGTCAAGGTGGGCCAGACCGTCAAGCTGTCCTACGTCGACCAGAACCGAGAGAACATCGACCCTGAGGCCACCGTCTGGGAAGTGGTCTCTGACGGCCTGGACTACATCCACGTTGGCCAGAACGAAATGCCATCGCGTGCGTACCTGTCCGCGTTCGGTTTCAAGGGCCCCGATCAGCAAAAGCCTTCCAAGGTTCTCTCCGGTGGCGAGCGCAACCGCCTGAATCTTGCGCTGACGCTCAAGGAGGGCGGCAACCTGATCCTCCTCGACGAGCCTACTAACGACCTGGACGTTGAGACCCTGGGTTCCCTGGAAAATGCGCTGGAGAAGTTCCCCGGTTGCGCGGTTGTTATTTCCCACGACCGCTGGTTCCTGGACCGCACCTGCACCCACATCCTCGCCTGGGAGGGCAACGTGGAAGAGGGCAAGTGGTTCTGGTTCGAGGGTAACTTCGGAGACTACGAGAAGAACAAGGTAGAGCGCCTGGGTGAGGAAGCAGCTCGCCCGTCCCGCGTTACCCACCGCAAGCTGACTCGTTAAGGAGTACGCATGACTCAATCGGCTATCCACACCCATCGCGTGGCCGTCCGCTGGGCGGACTTTGACCGCTACGGCCACCTGATGAATGCCAACTACGTCGAGATTGCCCAGGAGGCCCGCCTGGCGTGGGCGGAGCACAATTTCTTCTCCCAGGGCAGGGAATTCGCGGCCTTCGTTCGCCACCTGGACATTGATTTCCGCAAGCCAGTGGAGCCTGAGGGTACTACGGAGCTGCAGGTGGACAGCCAGGTCGTGGAGATCGGCAACACGTCCTTCGTCACCCGCCAGGAAATCAAGGACAAGCACGGCAGCGTGGCCTGTGTGGTTGAGTGCGTGCAGGTGGCGGTAGACGTGAAGACCCAGAAGCCGCGTCCACTGACCGATGAGGAAAAAGCCATCCTCATCGACGCCGATGAAACGGACGCCGCCACCGAGGCGGACTCCGGCCTCGGGGACATCCTCTAAAGGATTTCTCCGTCTCATACCCAAACTAAAGAAAGGGCCTGGAAGCCATGGTTAATGAATCCCTCCGGATCGACGGGGGAGGACCTGGACTCCAGGCCCTTCTTGCACGCGCGGTGGGGCTGGACGCAACCGCCTCCGCGCGCTTGCGGCAGATCGACGAGCAGGGGGTGGACGTCTTCGTCACCACGCCTTTCGAGGTGGTGGCCTCCCGCCGCGTGCGGGGCCAAGCCTCGCGCGATGGCGCGGTGGTCTCCGCCCAGGCCACGCTCGGCGCGCTCCAGGAGAATTCGGCGCTGGAGGATGCCGCTGAGGGGGAAAAGGACTCCGGCGCGCCCATTCCCGTCACCCTGGACCTGGGGCCCGCCCGGGACCCATCCTGGCCGGGCGCTCTGCCGCCGGCCCAGGGTTTTGAGCAAATAGACATCGTTCCCGTGGACGTGGTCCGCCAACTGGCCGACCAGGGCCAGGCGCTAGCCCGCCAGTTCTCAGGGCCGCTGGGCCCGCCGGCCAGCCTGCTGAACCAGACCGTCATCACGGTGACCAATGAGGATTCCGGGGCCAGCGCCGACGTGCCCATGCGCGTGATCTTCGCGTGTACCTCTCTGGGGCTTATCCCGCGCTTTTCCGCGCCGCTGGATATCCCGCGCCACCTGCGCGTGGCCAGGCGCGGGCGCTGGCTGCGCGTCGATGCACCTTTTGGCACCATCTACCGGTCCTCGGGGCTGTCCCTGTTCTAGCGCTAAAAGCAGCGGGTAGATGGGACTTCGGGCGCCTGCGGGCCGGGCGCCTTAAGGGTCGCTGGGTTTGTGCGTCCCGCGGCGCGAAAGTCATTTCCGCGTTATCGTGGTGTGGCCCACATCATTTACGCGAAGGAGTGTGACATGAAAATCGCGGTACCCGCGGAAATCATGAACAATGAGAACCGTGTTGCGCTGACCCCATCTTCGGCCGCGACCCTCATCGCCGACGGCCACGAGGTCTACGTCCAGTCCGGGGCCGGACTCGGCGCCAGCTTTGAAGACTCAGACTATGAGGCCGCCGGCGCCCACGTTCTGGCCTCCGCGGAGGAAACCTGGGCCGAGGCGGAACTGCTGCTCAAGGTGAAAGAACCCCTAGCCGAGGAATATGGTTTCCTGCGCCCGGACCTGATTCTCTTTACCTACCTTCACCTCGCCGCGTCCAGGCCGCTGACGCAGGCGTTGGTGGACTCCGGGGTCACATCCCTTGCCTACGAGACGGTGACGGATCCGCGCGGCAGCCTTCCCCTGCTAACTCCCATGTCGCAGGTCGCCGGCCGCTTGGCCGTGATAGAAGGCTCCCACCACATGCTGTCCACCCAAGGCGGCTGCGGCGTGTTGCCATCCGGAGTGCCGGGTACCAAACCGGCCCGCGTGGTGGTCATCGGCGGTGGCGCCGTGGGGGCTTCCGCGGTGGCCATGGCCACGGGCCTGCGCGCCGAGGTCACCGTGCTGGACCTCGACCCCCACGTGCTCGCCTCATTCGATGAGCAGTACCAGGGGCGCGTGCGCACCCAGATTTCGGACCCGGCCACGCTGGAAGCGGAGGTCACTCAGGCGGATCTGGTCATCGGCGCGGTCTTGGTGGCCGGCGCCAAGGCCCCAAAGCTGGTCACCGAGGACATGGTCAAGCGCATGAGGAAGGGTGCGGTCCTAGTGGATGTGGCCATCGACCAGGGCGGCTGCTTTGAGAATTCGCACAAGACCACCCATGATGAGCCGACCTACAAGGTCCACGACACGCTCTTTTACTGCGTGGCCAATATGCCGGGCGCCGTGGCCAATACCTCCACCCGCGCGCTCAACTCCGTCACCCTGCCGTATATCCGCGCGGTGGCCGCCCAGGGCGTTGAGGGGGCCATCGGGCGCTTCCCGGGCCTGGCCCCGGGCGTCATGACGCGCGGCGGCGAGCTGGTCTCTGAGCCGGTTCGCGCGGCCTTCGGCTGGCGGGATTAGCCCAGCATTCGCGCCACGCGGCCCCGCCCTATTGGTGGAACGCCGGGTTGTGGTTGATGAGCATGTTCGCCACGCGCTCCATGTGCTCCCACATAATGGCGCGATAGGCCGGGGCGATGGTCTCCTCGTCGATCTCATCGAGTGACTCGCCCATCAGCTTCAGCCAGCGCTTGGCGGCCGCGTCGTCGATGGTGAAGCGGGCGTGCCGCATCCGCAGCGCTGGATGACCGCGCTCGGCGGTAAAGAGCTGGGGGCCGCCCCAATACTGGCCCAAGAACCAGGTGAGGCGATCCCTGGCGCCGTCCATATCATCCTCGGGATACATGGGGCCTAGGATGTCGTCGGAGGAAACGCGCTGATAGAACCCCGCGACGAGTTTTTCAAAGGTCGGCCACCCGCCAACCTCTTCGAAAACATTGACTGGTTTACCGCGGTCAATCTGCATGCTTACTCCTCCTCGCCATTGAACAGCGCCGCCTTGCCCTTCGGGTACGGCGTGGCGATGTCATGTTCGTTGAGGGCATCGAGTGCGGCGGACTGCAAGACGCGCTGCACCTCCCAGTGGCGCCCCGGCAGGGTATTGACCACCACGCGGTAGGAGACGTGATCCACGGCGAAGTCCGAAATGCCCAGAACCTGCGGCTCCTCCAGGAGTAGTCCACTGATTTCCTCGTCCTGAGCGCCCCTGGCAATGCCCTCCTTGATGACGCCGAGGACCTCGTCTTGATCGTTGGCGTGGGCCACAGGAATCTGGATGCGCGCCACGGAATACTCATCGGAGTGGTTGGCTACCTGGAGGATTTCACCGTTGCGCACGTACCACAACGCGCCGTCAATATCGCGGACGGTGGTGATGCGCAGGGAGATCTCCTCGACCGTGCCGAAGGCGCCGTTGCCCAGGTCGATGGTGTCCCCGATGCCGTATTGGTCCTCAAGGAGCATGAAGATGCCGGAGAGGAAGTCCTTGACCAGGGACTGGGCGCCAAAACCAAGCGCCACGCCGGCAACACCGGCCGAGGCGATAAGTGGGGCCACGTTGACGCCGATTTCAGACAGGATGGCCAGCGAGGCCCAGACCCACACAAAGATGCCCGCGGCGGATTGGGCCACGCTGGCGAGGGTTTCGATGCGGGAGACGCGGCGTTCCTCGCGCGCCTTGTCCATGGCCTTGAGCTGCTGTTCCTCCCGCTGGCGCTGCCGGCGTGAAAGGCGCGGACCGCGCCCCTCCCAGGTGAGGTTGATGCGCGGTATGGCTTTGTTATTGAGCCCTCCCTTGCGGATGGTTTCGCCGGCGATGCGGCGGATGAGGCGGTAGAGGAACCAATGGCCCACGATGGCGATCACCAAAATGATGAGGATCATAATGGGCTTGCGGACCAGCCATTCCTGGGTGAGCGGGTTGTCCCACCAACTCGAAACGGCGTCTACGGCTTCATCTGTGGCTTGAGAGGCGCTTTCGCTTAAATCTTCAACAGTTGGGGCTTTCGTTGCAGTGCTCATGGTTTCCGATTCTAGGCGAATATCTCCCGCCGCCCCCGGGAGGACGGGTGAATATAAAAGGCTAATCGCTAAGGATGATGGACCGCTTGGTCTAGTATGGGCGGAGATTGATTCATAAGAGAAAGGCTTTTCGTGACTGGCACTAGTGACGCAACCAAGCAGCAGCTTGCCAAGGGGTTTAGCTCCCGCGCCATCCATGCAGGCTACGAGCCTGATTCATACATGGGATCCATCAACACGCCAATCTACGCCTCCACCACCTTCGCGCAGGACGGCTTGGCCCAGCTGCGAGGCGGCTTCGAGTACGGCCGAGTGGCCAACCCCACCGTTCGAGCGTTAGAAAAGACCCTCGCCGCCCTCGAGGGCGCTGAGCACGCCCGGGTCTTTGCCTCGGGCATGGCCGCGGCGGACGCGTTGTTGCGCATCGTCCTGCGCCCGGGCGATCACATAATTTTGGGCAATGATGCCTATGGTGGCACCTACCGCCTTATAGCCAATGACTTGGGCCAGTGGGGCGTTGAGCTGTCCATCGTTGATACCACCGACGTGGCGGCGGTGGAGGCCGCGCTGCGGGAAAACACCAAGCTTATCTGGTTGGAAACCCCCACCAACCCGGCGCTTAATATTACGGACATCGCCGCGGTCGCCGCGGTCAAGGGCCATGCCAAGGTGGCCGTGGACAATACCTTTGCCACCCCGTACCTGCAGAGGCCCTTGGACCTCGGCGCCGATTTCGTGGTGCATTCCACCACCAAGTACCTGGGCGGCCACTCCGACGTGCTGGGCGGCGCGGTGGTGACCAATTGCGCCTCGACCGACGACTCCCTCCTCTACTTCCAGGGCTGCGTCGGCGCCGTGTCATCCCCGTTCGACGCCTACCTCACCGCGCGCGGCATCAAGACCCTCGGAGTGCGCATGGACCGCCACTGCGCCAACGCCCAGGCGGTTGCCGAATTCCTACAAGCCCGCGATGAGGTTGCCCAGGTTTTGTACCCGGGTTTGCCTTCTCACCCGGGCCATGAACTAGCGGCGAAGCAGATGACGGGTTTCGGCGGCATGATTTCCATCCGCTTGGCCAACCCGGAGCACGCGCGCCAGCTGTGCCTGAATACCAGGCTCATCTGCCTGGCGGAGTCCCTAGGCGGGGTGGAATCACTAATTGAGCACCCGCAGACCATGACGCACGTCTCCGCCGAGGGCTCCGAACTAGTGCCGCCGGCGGACCTAGTGCGTTTGTCCATCGGCATCGAGGACATTGACGATTTGCTGGCGGATCTACAACAGGCCTTCGACGCCCTAGGTAGCTAGATTACTCCGCTCGACACCAGCAGGGAACGGGCGGTCTTGTCCGTTTCCTGTAGCATCAAAGAATCCGTTCCGGACATGGGTGCGATGGTGGTGGCCGGCAGCTGCGCGTAGGTGGGGATGCCCACGATGTGCAGGCGCCTATCCAGGCTGCCGTCCGCATTGACCGTGAGCCGCGTGGCGGGGTCAACCTCCGGGGAGCCGGTGCTGTGGCCATTGTCCCTAAAGGGGCGGACGCGCCCCGCATCCAGGATGGACCGAGTCAGGTCATCCGCCGGTATGCGAATGTCTGGGTGGTGCATCCACGCGTCGATGAGCGTCGCGGAACGGGCCTCGCGCTCGCCGGATTTTAAAACGAACGCGTCTTTTTCGATGAGCACTTCTGCGCCGGGGCCCACGAACTTTACGAACCCGGCCTCAATCAAGGCGAGCAGCTCACGGGTGCGAAACAGCGGTGGGCCGGAACCGACCATCTGTCCCACGGCCGCGAACTGGGCGTACGCGCCCGTACGGGATTCCCAGGTGAAGTGCCCCTCGGAGCCGATGATGGAGGCCGGCCGGCGCGCCTCGGACAGCACCCGCAGCGCCGCCTTGACGGGGGAGGCGTACCCGCGCTCAGCCTCCACGATGTCTTCCCCCACGCCCGCCGCGATGCGTTGCGTAAGGGCGTCTATATCGCCTTCGAAGCCTCCCAACGGGTTGAACAGGTGCGCCAGGTCTAGAGGTTTGGTGGTCAGTTCCGCCAGGGCATGGGTCAGCGCCTGGGGAACCGCCACAGCGTCCGCCGTATCCGCGCGGGCCTCTAGATCCACGCCGTCAATCGCGGCAATAATTTCCGTCAATGAGGTAAGCAGGGCGCCGGGGGCCGTCTCGCTTAACCGGGTGTAATACGCCGCGAATGCATCGCGGACGATGGCGGGCCACAGCTGCGCGGCGAAGTCGATCTGGCCTGCGTCCCTGACCGTCTCCGCGGTGCGCTCGAAGCGCTCCAGGTTGGCCCGTGGAGGCATTGCGCCATATTCGGACTTCGGCAAGAACGGGTAGCCCCGGTTCGAGGCAACATACAAGGTGGGCTCCCCGCCGGCCGGGACGTACTTCAACCCGCTGGAACTCGACGAATCCCTTTCGTACCTGCCCCCGCGGGCCTTCGTGAGAAGCGTCATGACATCGAAGAAGCCCATGCCCAGGCCGCGTACTAAAACGTCCCCGCCCTCGGGGAGCTTATGGACCGGCTGATCCAGCGGGTTATCCGGGCGGATCCAGTTCAGCCCCGCCGCGGCCAGCCTCTCTTCCTCATCGCTGAGCCCAGGGGAGATCCATCCGGAGGCCAACGCGGTGGCGTCCGCCTCCACAATGGAGGAATCAGACAGGCTGAGGATATCGCGGTCAGCGCCCGTCTGAATGGATTCTAGGCGCGCAAAGTGGTGGACCAGCGTTACCTCCCTGGGCAGCAAGATGGTGGCCACATGCAGGGCCCAGTTGAAATAGGCGCCGCACAGCGCGCGCGAGGGATGGGACCATGCCTTGATAGTGGCGATCTCTTCCGCGAACTCCTTGGCGACCTTGGGGTCAGGCCGGTAGGAGTCATAAAGGCGCACTTTCATGGTGGAGATGGCAGAGCGGTCACCGCGCAGCAGCTTCACCCACTCGAAAAGCGTGGGGCCTTCCAAAACCGGGGAGCCGACGGTGGCGCCCGGCTCGGTGAACAGGGTCATGTTCTGCGCCAGCGTGTTCATGCACAGGTTCCGCGTTTGCCCGGCATCCCACACCCTGCCCGAGCCGTGGCGGGCGTCATCAATGAGGTGGACTGTCAGCTCCGGAATGGTCTCCATGGCGTTTAAGTAGGAGGCCAAACGCTCAAGAACGGAAATTCCGCGTGGGCCAGAACCAACAATGGCTATGGTTGCAGTCACGTGTATTGAGAACCTTTCCGGATGAGGGGATAGGGGGTTTAAGTAGAGTGGATGCAGATCAGTATAGGAGATTTCCGCAGCATAGAGCTTATGCGCTACGTACAGGCAAGGAGATAGTTTAAATGGCAAACAAAAAGGGCAATGCGATCATCACCGGAGCCACCGGCGGCATGGGAAAGGAAATGGTGGCGGATCTGTCCCGGGATTACGCCGTGTACGCGGTGGGCCGCAATGCCGAGGAATTGGCGCGGCTGGCCGCCATTGACGGCGTGACCACCGTGCAGGCAGACCTGCTGGACCTCCTGGATTCGCCGGGCAAGCCCCTGAGCGAACTCGGCCTCCCGGAGCTGGATGAGGTGAAAGTGCTCGTCCACTCCGCGGCCATCGCGCACCGCATGTCCGTCGAGGAGGCCACCCCCGCCGATTGGCGCAGGCACATGGACATCAACGTCCACGTTCCGGCGGAGCTTACCCGCCGCTATCTTCCCGCCCTGCGCGCCGCCGAGGCCACCGTCATCTTCATCAACTCCGGCGCGGGGCGCGCGGACCTTCCGGATAACGCGGTGTACGCCGCGACCAAACACGCCCTCTACGCCCTGGCCGGTTCCCTGCGCAAGGCGGAACTGGGCATCCGGGTTAGCTCTGTGGCCCCGGGCCCGGTGGATACGCCGATGCTCGCCGGCCTTCAGGATTACGATCCTGCAGAGGTCATTGAGCCGGTCGAGGTGGCCCGTGCAGTGCGCGCCGTCATCGACGCTGGCCCCTCGACACAACTCACCGAAGTTCAGGTCCGCCCCCGCATCGAGCTGGCGGATCGCAAGCGCCTCAAGGCTTCACGCTAGTCAAGCGTTGTGGGGGGGAGAGGCCCCGCCCCGTTACTCATCCGCCGGTGCCAAGCGGTAGCCGGAACCGCGCACGGTCTCGATTCGCTGCGAGCCAACCTTCTTGCGCAGCGTGCGCACGTAGACATCCACCACGTTGGAACCCGGGTCAAAACCGATCTCCCACACCATTTCGAGCAGCTGGGCGCGGGATAACACCTCATTGGGGTGGCGGAGGAAGGCCTCAAGCAGAGCGGTCTCGCGGCGCGATAAGTCCTTCCATTTCCCTCCCAGCTGCACGCGCTGTGCGCGCAGGTCCAGGGTCATGTCACCGTGGGTTAGGGCCATGGAGTCTTCCTCATTGGCGGAGCCGGTACCCGGGCGCGGCAGCCGCAGGCGCACCCGTGCGGCCAATTCCGCAAACTGGAATGGCTTCGGCATGTAATCGTCCGCGCCGCCTTCGAGGCTGCGGACGCGGTCCTCGATATTGGTGCGCGCGGTCAGCACAATGATGGGGATACGCACGCCCAGGGCGCGCAATTGCTCCAGCACGTCGGCGCCGTCCATGTGCGGCAGGCCAAGGTCCAGGATCACAAGGTCATAGTCGCCAGAACGGGCCGCGGCGAAAGCGTTGGGGCCGGCCTCAACAACGTCACACTCGTATCCTTCACCGCGCAGGCCGCGCGAGATGAAGTCAGAAATACCGCGGTCATCCTCGGCAATCAAGATACGTGGCATGTTCTCCCTTTCCCGGTCATATATCTTCTATCGGTAACTTCTGGCCCCCGCAGGCTAGGCGGCGGGGGTGGTGCTGAAACGCGGAATCACGATGGTAAATTGCGAGCCCTTGCCAACCTCGGAATCCACGCGGACCGTGCCGCCGTGGGCCTTGGCGATGGCGTCGACGATGGACAGCCCCAAGCCCGCGCCGGACGGCCGGGCCGCGCCGGGCTGCTCGCCGCGCGAGAAGCGCGCGAAGAGGCTTCCCTGCTTGTCCGGGGCGATACCCTGCCCGGAATCCTTGACCCAAATCTCGAAGTTGGACGAATCCAATGAGGATCCAACCTCCACCGCGCCCTCGCTGTAACGCAGCGCGTTGCGGCATAGCTCCAGCACGGCCTGGGTGATGCGCTGCTCGTCGAGGAAGGCCTGGCCCTCCGCCACCTCCACCAGCTGGATGCGGGGGGAGAGGGTCTCCGCCTTGTCCTCGATATCGATGGTGAGCTCGGCGACGTCTACGTCCGCGCCCTTGACCAGCGTGCCCGCGTCGGAGACCGCAAGGATTAACAGGTCATTGACCATGCGGGACATGCGGTCCAGCTCGGCGGTGGCCAGGGCCACGGAACGCTTTTGCTCCTCCGGTGTGCTGTTTTCCAGCAGCTCCAGCTGCCCGCGCACCACCGTGATGGGGGTGCGCAGCTCGTGGCCCGCGTCATCGACGAACGTGCGCTGGTCGCGGTAGGCCGTTTCGAGCCGGTCCAGCATGGCGTTGAAGGTGGAGGCCAGGCGGCCAATCTCATCGTTGCTGTGGACCGGAACCCGGGAGGTGAGATCAGAGTTGGAGATGGAAGAAGACACCGCCTCAAGATCCTGGATTGGGCGCAGGATGCGGTTGACCACCAGCCATACGGCTACCACGGCTAGGAGGGACAAGCCCAAGCCTATGAGGCCGAGCCAGCGGACCTGGCGCTCGGCGTTATCGATTCCGTCCTGGACAAACGAGATGACGGCGAAGGTCACGGGCTCCCCGCCGGGGCCGGTCTCAATCTGCACGCGCCCCCAGTGGCTTTGGCCGCGCTCAGGGGAATCAAACACCCCGGAAGGATGCGGAGACGTGGTGATCTCGGCGATGATGGGCGCATCCAACGCTAGGGGCGCCGGATGGTTGGGTCCCATTTGGCTTAAATCGGGCTGGATGACTCCGCGGCCCTCCACGATGCCCAGTATGGTCTCCTTATCCCCGGGGATCTGGTGGGAGATGTAATAGGTCACCAATTCCCGGGCGGTACCAAAGGCGAGTGGGGATTCCGGGCGGGAGGAATCCTCCACGAACCGCTCGAGTTCATCCAATTCCTGGACTATGTCTCTATTGGCGCCATCGGTGACCTCGCCCAAAAGGGCGGCGCGGGTAAACAGGAACATGGTGCCCAGCACGGTCAGGACCGTCAGGATGACCGGAACCAGGATGCGAAGCCTCAGCGAGCCATCTTGCCGGTGCGCCTTAGTCATTAATCGTCATCCCCATCATCGTCCCAATCGTCACCCCAGTCATCATCCCAGTCGTCATCGCCCCAGGTCTGGATGTTGGGAGGTGGAATATAGGGGGCTACCTGCCCGTTATTGCTTTGGACTTGTGGGGCCGGGGTACCGCCAGGTGCCTGCGCAGTGGGGGGTGGCGTAGGCTGCTTCTTCGTTGACGGAGTTTCACTCGCGGCGGAGGGCTCGTTAGTCTCGCCGCTCGGTGCGGTTGCAGAGGGCTCGACCACCAGGCTGATGGTTTCCTGCGTGGAGTCCACGGCCGGCACCTTGGTGGAATTCGTCAAGCCGTAGGCGCCGCCGCCGATAGCGGCGATGAGCGCTCCGCCCGCTATCCATGGGGCGTAGGTCCTAATCCTTTGAGACATGAGGTGGGCTCCAATCCTTTCATTTTGCTACTAACCAGTATCGCGACGGGAAAACAAAAGGCAACGAAAAAGGGATTAAAGTTCCTTCATCAAAGTGAAAGAGCTTTAATCCCTGGGCACGCCCGGGCCGCTAGCGGAGCCTTAGGACGCGTCTACCCGGCGGTTTCGCAGGGCTCGGGCCACACGGTCGCGCTGCTCGGTGACGATGCGGCGCAGGCCGCCGGCCAGCTCGCGCTCGAGGAATTTATCCGCCCGCGCGAGCGCCTTTTCGCTGACGTCCCAGCTTGGGAACGCGCCGTTGATGGTGGCCTGGGCAATCTCGGAAGAATTCGACGTCCAGATCTCCTCCGCCTTGTCGAAGTACTCCTCATTCATGCCGTTCAAATGCTTGGTGGCGCCGGGGTAGGTAAATCCCTCCAGCTTGTGGCGCAGCTCGAGGTTGGACAGCTGCCCGCCCATGAACTCATCCCACACGGCGCGCTTGTTTTCATCCGTATTAATCGCGGCCAGCGCGCGCAGTGAAGAGGAGCGGCCGGTGGAGGACTTATCGCGCTCAAGCTCGGCGGCGATGGTGGAGGGGGCGTCGGGCAAGGCGGCGTCGGCGGAAAGTGCCGCAATCGCCTTCCAGCGCAGGCCCTGATCGGTCCCGTTTTCCAGCACGTCCCGGCAGAATGCGCGCGTGGCCTTCGTGAGCGGAAGCTTGGTCAAAGCGTTGGCGAAGACAATGTAGCGCTGCTGGTTATCCGTATCGGTGCCGTCCAGGAGGGCCTGCGCCAGGTGGGCGTAGCCCTCGGCCTCGGCCCAGGCGGGATCCGCGTAGGCATCCAGCGCCGTGGTGGCCTGCATGATGATGCGCTCGAGCACCGCAAGCTCAGTCTCGGCCGCCGCGCCCTTGGCCACCAGCGCCGCGAAATCACGCGCGCGCATGGTGCCGGCGCGGGTCATCTCCCACGCGGTGGACCAGCACAGGGTGCGGGCCATGGGGTCCTCAAACTTGTCGATGTTGTTGATGAGGAATTCCAGTGAGCGCTCATCCAGCTCCAGCAGGGCATAGGTCAAATCCTCATCGTTTGGCAGAATGAATTCGCAGTCCTCCACGCGCAGGCCCACCAGGTCCGCAATTTCCGTGGACTCACCATCGATGTCCAGCTCAATGCGCTTGGTGCGCTTGACCGCGCCATCGACTAGGGCATGGACGCCCACGCCGACGCGGTGGGTGCGCAGCGGATCGCCGCCCTGCAGCAGGGACGCAGAGGTAATAACCCCGTCTTTTTCCTTCGTGACCACGCGCAGGGTGTTGATGCCGGTGGTCTTGAGCCACTGGCTGGCCCAGAAGCTCAGGTCGCGGCCGGAGGCCTCCTCCAGGTGGCCCAACAGGTCCGCGAAGGTGGCGTTGGACCACTGGTGCGCGGCGAAGTGGCGACGCACGCCGGCAAAGAACTCCTCGCGGCCCACGTATGCCTGCAGCTGCTTGAGCACGGACGCGCCCTTGGCGTAGGTGATGCCATCAAAGTTCTGCTCTACCGTCTCAATATCGGATGCGTCGGTGGAGATGGGGTGGGTGGTTGGCAACTGATCCTGCTGGTAAGCCCAGGACTTCTCGACGTTGGCGAAGGTGACCCACGCCGTGTCATACTCGGTTTCCTCCGCCTGGGAAATGGCCGCCGCCCAGGTGGCGAAGGATTCATTGAGCCACAGGTCATCCCACCACTGCATGGTCACCAGGTCGCCGAACCACATGTGGGCCAGCTCATGGAGGATGGTGTCCGCGCGGCGCTCGTAGAGGTAGTGGGAGGCCTGGGTAGTAAAGACGTACTCGTCACGGATGGTGACGCAGCCGGCATTCTCCATGGCGCCGGCGTTGAATTCCGGAACGAATATCTGGTCATACTTACCGAACGGGTACGCGAAGCCGAAATTGCGGTGGTAGAAGTCAAACCCCTGCTTGGTCTCCGTGAACAGGCGCTCTACGTCCAGGTGATCCGCGACGGACTGGCGGCAGTATAGGCCCAGGGGGACCTCAATGGAGGTGGGCTGGCCCGCCGGGGTCTCTGGGTGATGGGTCAGCTCGCCGGTCCAGGCGTCCGTAATCTCATGGTAGGGGCCGGCGCACAGGGCGATGAGGTAGGTGGACAGTTGGTAATCCACCCGCGCGCGGTGGACCACGTTATCCCCCTGAGCTTGCCGGGTCACTGGGGAGTTGGTGATGACCTTCCAGTCCGCGGGCGTGGTAAACGCCAGGTCGTAGGTGGCCTTCATGTCCGGCTGGTCGAAGCAGGCGAAGGCCCGCTTGGCGTCCGCGGTCTCAAACTGGGTGTAGAGGTAGACGTTGCCGTCCGCGGGATCCACGAAGCGGTGCAGGCCCTCGCCGGTTCGGGAGTACGGGATTTGGGCCACCACCTTGAGCTCGTGGGCACCGGCGGTGAGGTTGTTCAGCGCGATGCCCGCCGCCGGGTCATAGCCGGCGGTCTCCAGCGCGCTGCCGTCCAGGGTCAGTTCGCTCACGGACTCGCCGCGCAGGTCAATAAACGTGGAACCCGCCTCACGCGCGCTAAAGGTCACCACGGTGGTGGAGGTGAAGTGGGTTTCTGAGCCGGTCAGGTCCAGGTGGACGTCATAGTTATCAACGTCTATGAGCTGGGAGCGCTGCTGGGCCTCGACGTGGGTCAGGTTTACTGAGGTCATAGGGCGGAAAATCTCCTTCAATGCAGTGTTAGCCGGTAAATAATTCTGCATCCAGGGTACGCGCGCGGCTAGGCTGGTGTGAGACTGACCACCGAATAGACGAAAGAGAGAGTGTCAATGGCAACCCCGGTGAAGTTTTGGTTCGATGTGACCTGCCCGTTCGCGTGGGTGACCTCCCGCTGGATCAAGGAAGTTGAGAAGGTCCGCGATATTGAGGTGGAATTCATCCCCATGTCCCTGGCGGTCCTCAATGACGGCCGCGAGCTGGATGCTACCTACACGGAAAAGATGAAGGCGGCCTGGGGGCCGGCCCGTGTGTTTGCCAAGGTGGCCACGGAGCAGCCGGACAAGGTCGATGAGCTTTACACCACCATGGGCACCATCGTGCACCGTGAGGACAATTCCGGCCGAGGGGGCTACGGCGCTTACGATGATGTGATTGCCGAGGCCCTGCGGCGTACCGGGCTAGACGCAGCTCTTGCCGACGTCGCCAACACCGAGGACGCGGACGGCCAGCTGCGCGCATTCCACGAATCCGCCATCTCCTCCGTGGGCGATGAGGTGGGCACCCCGGTCGTCAAGCTGGGGGATACCGCCTTCTTTGGCCCGGTCATTACCCGCATCCCGGAGGGCGAAGAGGCCGGCGAGATTTTCGACGCCGCCGTCCGCCTGGCCGAGTACCCGTATTTCTTTGAGCTCAAGCGCACCCGTACGGAAATGCCGCACGTGTAAGATATAGAACTATGCGCGTATATCTAGGAGCAGACCACGCAGGTTTCGAGACGAAAAATGCCATCGCCGAGCACCTGAAAAGCCAAGGCCACGAAGTCATTGACTGTGGCGCACACGAATATGATGCACAGGATGACTACCCGGCGTTCTGCATCGAGGCGGCCGCCCGCACGGTCAACGACCCGGGTTCCCTGGGCATTGTGCTGGGCGGTTCCGGCAACGGTGAGCAGATTGCAGCCAATAAGGTAAAGGGCGCGCGCTGCGCGCTTGCGTGGTCCGTTGAGACCGCGCGCCTGGCCCGCGAGCACAACAACGCCCAGCTCATTGGCATTGGCGGGCGCATGCACTCCGAGGAGGAGGCGCTGGCTATAGTCGACGCCTTCCTGGACCAGGAGTGGTCCCGCGAGGAGCGCCACCAGCGCCGCATCGACATCCTCGCCGATTATGAGCGCACTGGCATCGCCCCAGAGGTACCCGAAGCAAAGACCTTGTAGGAAAAGGCCCCGCAGGTGGGCTAACGAAAACCGTGTGAATCGCCCCTGGCTCCGCTCGTGAGCCTGGGGCGATTATCTTTACCCGGCGGGGGCGTTGCCGCTTCGGGGGCGGCGATTAGTTAAATTCCAACGGGTGTGCGCCGCCGCGGCCCTCTTCGCCGCGGTCGAGGCCGGTGATTCCGGCCATCTCCGAATCGCTGAGCTCGAAGTCAAAGACGTCAAAGTTCTCCGCGATGCGCTCTGGGTTGGCGGACTTCGGGAAGACGATGGTGCCGTTTTGCAGGTGCCAGCGGATGACCACCTGGGCGGGGGTTACGCCGTGGGCCTCGGCGGCCTCGGTAATCTCAGGCTGCTCAAGCAGGTCTGACTTGCCCTGGCCCAGGGGACCCCAGGCTTCCACCATGATTCCGTGGGAACGGGCCGCGTCGATGTCCTTCCACTGCTGCAGGTATGGGTGCAGCTCGATTTGGTTTACCGCTGGGGTCACGGGCGTTTGGCTCTCCAGCTCGTCCAGGTGCTCCGGGAAGAAGTTGGATACGCCAATCGAGCGGGCCTTGCCGGACTTCTGCAGCTCGATGAGCTGCTTCCACGCCTCCACGTAGGTGCCCTTCTCAGGGGTTGGCCAATGGATGAGGTACAGATCGACGTAGTCGAGGCCCAGCTTCTCCAGGGATTCGTCCAGCGCCGCGGCCGCATCGGTCTGGCGGTCATTCCACAACTTGGTGGTAATCCACAGTTCCTCACGCGGGATTCCGGATTCCGCGATGGCCTGGCCCACGCCCTCCTCGTTGCCGTAGATGGCCGCGGTGTCAATGTGGCGGTAGCCCACCCGCAGGGCTTCTGCCACGAGTTGCTTGGTCTCGGCCGGATCCACCTTGAATACGCCGTATCCAAGCTGCGGGATTTCGCGGCCGTCATTGAGCTTTACTGTTGGTACTGAAGTGGTCATGTGGCCCAGGGTACGCAAAAGCGAGGGGAGGTGTATCCAGGCCGGGGCGTGGGCCTAAGGGTGCGTGAAATTTAACCAAAAGTCCCCGAAGTCCCCAGTGCCCTTGCCCTCAAGCATGTCGCGGGCGTGCTCCGCCACCGGTGTCAGGCCCGAGCCTTCCTTATTAAAAACGCCCATGTCCTTGCCATCCGGGTCCAGCACGCCCCAGCGCCCATCGTGGTTTTCCACCAGGCCTTGGCCCAAATACTGCGCTAATTGCTCCTCGGGGAAGGCGTCTGGGTGGGCGGCAACATATTCGGCGAAATCATTGAGCCAGGGGATGGACCAGGGCTTATGCTCGGAGGAAAACTCCGAGGAGAACGCCTCATACGTGGCTTTGGCCTGCGCCGCATACGCGTCGATGGCCGCCCTGTTGCGCTCTTGGTCTGCTGCCGTCTGCTCGGAAGGTGTGTTCATGCTCACAGGTTAGCGTCAAGGCCGGGCAAAGGAAAGGGGGGCGCGCAACCCTCGGGATCGCTTGGCTACACCCGCCCGTACGCGAAACCCCGCGGCCGGTATCCGGCTCGCGGGGAGAAAGTGGAGGGAATGACGGGAATCGAACCCGCGTCTTCAGCTTGGAAGGCTGAGGTATTAGCCACTATACGACATTCCCACTGCCGTCCTGAAGGCGCCTTATCGACGCCGCTTCATGACAGTGATTAAGAATTTTAGCGCATGCACCAGCGAAGTTAAAAATGGCCCGGTTAGCGCGGGAACTAAATGGGGCTGGAGTGCGTTGGTAAGGGTAGTAGTTCGAACGCAAAGTAGTGGAGGCACGTACGTGGAACCTCTCCTGTTGGTGGCCATCGTTGGCGGTGGCGCGTGGTACTTGAGCTCGCGCGGGAATAAAAAGCGTGAGGCCGAGCGCGAGCAGGCCCAGCTTGAGGACGCGCAGGCTGACGCGCGTCGCTGGATTGAGCGCCTCGGCGGCCAGGTCATGAGCATTTCCGGCACGGACGCCGCCTCGACGCAGGCTATGGCCGACGCCTCCGAGCGTTTCACCGCCGCCAACTCCGCCATCGCGCGCGCGACCACAGCCAAGCAGGCCAAGTTGGCTCGCGAGTCCGCGCTGGAAGGCATGCACTATGTCAATGCTGCCCGCGAAATTATGGGAATGACCCCCGGCCCCGAGCTGCCGCCGTTGGAGGGCCAGCGCGCGGCGGGCAAGGTAACGGAAAAGCGCACCATCGAGGCGGATGGGCAGACGCTGACGGCCTCGCCGTATGCGTCGGATGAAACGCCTAACTATTATCCGGGCGGCACCATTGCGGGACGCCCCGTGCCGGCCGGCTGGTACTCCCGCCCGTGGTGGGCGGACGCTCTGACCACCGGCGTGTGGTTTATGGGCTATTCCATGATGTTCAACGCCATGTTCATGGGCATGTCCGGCGTGGCCTACTCCGGCGAGGAGGCGGCCGCTGGCGACTGGGGCGGTGACGCCGGCGGCGACGTCGGCGGTGAGGACGCGGGAGACTTGGGCGGCGATGACGGCGGCGACTTCGGGGGTGATGACGGCGGATTCTTCGGCGGCGACGGGGGTGACGGCGGCGGGCTGTTCGATTTTGGATTCGATTTCTAGCCCGTCCGTACTCGCGCCGCTGGTGTAGACGGCTCTTAAGCGGGCAGGCGTGGCCGCATCCTCGACTTTTGGTCGCGGGTGCGGCTTTTTCTTTGCCTGGACGGGGTTGCTGGGCGCCGTGGAGTGGTGATGCGTCCCTCCCGCGGTTGGGGGTAGCCGGGGCCGTCCGAATTATGGAAAAAATCTCACAAAATGGACAGAAGGTCTCATTCAGTGGAATATTGATGGCGAAATCTGGATACATCACACTTGAAAGAGGGCTGCCAATGTCCACGCCTGTGCGCCAGGATCCGAACCTGGCGAACCCGCCCGAAGGGGTGAAATACGTCTACACTGACGCCACTGATCTGCCAGTGGGCGTCGAGGACAACCGTCCAATGTCCGTCAAGACCCGCATCATTATGGGCATCATCGCCATCCTGGCCGCTTTGGGCTGGGGCTTTGTGGCCTTTTCCCGCGGCGAAACCGTCAACGCAATGTGGCTGGTTCTGGCCGCCGTGGGTTCTTATATCATCGCGTTTACGTTCTATGCGCGTTTTATCGAGCTCTCCATCGTGAAGCCGCGGGCTGATCGCGCTACGCCGGCGGAGTACGACAATGACGGCAAGGACTTCCTTCCGACTGACCGCCGCGTGCTCTTTGGCCACCATTTCGCCGCTATCGCGGGCGCCGGCCCGCTCGTGGGGCCAATCTTGGCCGCGCAAATGGGCTACCTGCCGGGCACCTTATGGATCATCATCGGCGTGATCCTGGCCGGCGCGGTGCAGGATTACCTGATGCTGTGGATCTCTACCCGGCGCCGGGGCCGCTCCCTGGGCACGATGCTGAAGGATGAGATCGGCACCTTCGGCGGCGCGATTGGCATGTTCGCCATTGCCACCATCATGATCATGCTGATCGCGGTGTTGGGCCTCGTTGTAATCAACGCCCTGGCCGAGTCCCCCTGGGGCGTGTTCTCCATCGGTATGACCATCCCCATCGCTATCTTCATGGGCCTATACATGCGCTACCTGCGCCCGGGTGCGGTGGCTGAGACCTCCGTCATCGGTGTGGTCCTGCTGGTTGTGGCCATCATCGGCGGCGGCTGGGTGGCCGAAACCGAATGGGGCCAGGACTGGTTTACCCTGTCCAAGGTCGCCCTTGCCTGGTGCCTCATTATCTACGGCCTGGTTGCTGCGATTCTGCCGGTGTGGCTGCTCCTGGCGCCGCGTGACTACCTGTCCACCTTCATGAAGATCGGCGTCATTGGCCTGCTGGCGGTGGGTATCCTCATCGACCGTCCTGCCCTGCAGATGCCGGCCGTGACCCAGTTTGCGCTGGACGGCACCGGCCCAGTCTTTGCTGGTGACCTCTTCCCATTCCTATTTATCACCATCGCCTGCGGTGCGCTCTCCGGGTTCCACGCGCTGGTTTCCTCCGGCACCACCCCGAAGATGGTAGAGAAGGAATCTCAGATGCGCATGATCGGCTACGGCTCCATGCTCATCGAGTCCTTCGTGGCCATCATGGCGCTGATTGCCGCCTGCATCATCGACCAGCACCTGTACTTCGCCATGAACGCACCCGCGGGCCTGACCGGTGGCACCCCCGAGGCCGCCGCGGCATACGTCAACGGCTTGGGCCTGAACGGCCCTGACATTGACCCCGCGCTGCTGGCGACCGCCGCCGCGAATATCGGCGAGCCATCCATCATCTCCCGAACGGGCGGTGCGCCCACCTTCGCGTTCGGTATGTCACAGATTCTGACTGACATCTTCGGCAACGATGCGCTGCAGTCCTTCTGGTACCACTTCGCCATCATGTTTGAGGCGCTGTTCATTCTCACCACCATCGACGCGGGTACCCGCGTGGCCCGATTCCTCATCTCTGACACCTTTGGCTCCATCCCGGGCCTGGGCAAGTTCAAGGACCCCCACTGGAAGATTGGTGCATGGATTTCCACCATCATCGTGTGTGCCGGTTGGGGCGCCATCCTGCTGATGGGTGTTACCGACCCGCTGGGCGGCATCAACATGCTCTTCCCGCTGTTCGGTATTGCTAACCAGTTGCTGGCCGCAATCGCGCTGGGCCTCATCCTGGTGGTCGTGGCTAAGAAGACCGGTTACAAGTACCTCTGGGTTCCGGGAATTCCGCTGGTCTGGGACGTGGTGGTGACCTTCTACGCTTCCTTCCAGAAGATCTTCCATGACAACCCATCGATTGGATACTGGGCCCAAAACGCGTCCTTCCGCGACGCCAAGGCCCAGGGGTTGACCGAATTTGGCACCGCTAAGACCGCCGAGGAAATTGACACGGTCATCCGAAACACCGCCGTCCAGGGCTCGCTATCGGCCCTATACGCCATCCTGGTGGCCATCGTGGTTGTCATCTGCGTGGTCGTGGCCTTCAAGGCCGCCCGCCAGTACGAGGCTGGCCAGGCCCCGGAAACTACCGAGGAGCCTTTCACCCCATCCGCTTACTTTGCGCCTGCAGGCATGGCGGTCAGCGACGCTGAAAAGCCGCTCGTCGAGGCCTGGAACGCCCGTTTCCCAGACCAGCATGTGGGGCATTAAATGGCGGCCGTAATATCAACCGTTTCCGCCGTATCCCGCGCCGCCAAGACTGTGTGGTGGTACATGGGTGAGTTGGTGGGGGATAAGTCTTACGAAAAGTATGTGGCGCATATCCGGGCCCGCCACCCAGAGCGGCCCGTGCCAACCAAGAAAGAATTCTGGAAGGCAAAATATGATGAGCAAGAGGCTAATCCCGCCTCCCGGTGCTGCTAGGTGATTAACCCCGCGGTTTGGCGCTTAAAAGCGGCAACTCGCGGGGTTGTCAGGTTCCCAAAATGCAGGTTGACGTGCCGGTTTGGTTGCGATTTTGTGTTAGGGTTGTTTCGTTGTAAGCTTTCAACCCGTACAACAAACACCGTACATACGGGGCGTGGCGCAGTTTGGTAGCGCACCTGCTTTGGGAGCAGGGGGTCGCAGGTTCAAATCCTGTCGCCCCGACGTATGGGGGTCTGGGATAACCCATCGGTGGGTTGCCCAGGCCCCTTTTTTGTTTAAATTTATTTTTCAATGAGAGCCCAGGAGAGTTACTCGTGAAGACCACCGTCGACAAGCTGAGCGACACCCGCGTTAAGCTCACCGTTAATGTTCCATTCGCAGAGCTGGACAAGGAGATTGACCAGGCCTACGCGGCCATCGCGCAGCAGGTTAATATTCCAGGCTTCCGCAAGGGCAAGGCTCCGCGCCAGCTCATTGACGCGCGCTTCGGCCGTGGCCCAATCTTGGAGCAGGTAGTCAATGACATGCTTCCTACCCGCTACGAGCAGGCCGTCATGGAAAATGACCTCAAGGTCATCGGCCAGCCTGACGTGGACATCTCCAAGATCGAGGACAAGGACTTCGTAGAGTTCACCGCTGAGGTGGACATCCGTCCGGAGATTGAGGTCCCTGATTTCTCCAAGCTGCAGGTCACCGTACCTACCCTTGAGGTCTCCGATGAGGACGTCGAGAAGGAGCTGGAGAACCTTGCTTCCCGCTTCGGTGAGATGAAGGACACCAAGCGCAAGATGAAGACCGGCGACTTCGGCATCATTGACATCAAGGCTGAGGTTGACGGCAAGGAAATCGAGGACATGGCGGCTGAAGGCCTGTCCTACCAGATCGGTGATGACAACCTCATCAAGGGCCTGGACACCGCTCTGCGCGGCATGAAGTCCGGCGAGGACGCTGAGTTCACCACCACCCTTGCCGGTGGCGAGTACAAGGACAAGGAAGCGACCATCAAGGTCCACGTTCAGCAGACCAAGGAGCGCAAGCTTCCTGAGCTGGATGATGAGTTCGCACAGATGGCGTCCGAGTTTGACACCATCGAGGAGCTGCGCGAGTCCACCAAGTCCAACGTGGAGGAGCAGAAGAAGTCCCAGCAGGCCGTAGACATCCGCGACGAGGTCCTGAAGGCCGCACTGGCTGAGGTTGAGTTCGAGCTTCCACAGGCAGTCGTTGAGGAGCAGGTTCACAACCAGCTCCACCAGATCCTGGGCCAGCTGGCTCACGACGAGAAGGCACTGGCACAGCTGCTTGAGGCTCAGGGAACCACCCGCGAGGAGTTTGACAAGCAGTCCCGCGAGCAGGCTGAAGAGTCCGTACGCACCCAGCTATTCCTAGATACCGTTGCTGACGAAGAGCAGCCAGAGGTATCCCAGCAGGAGCTGACTGACCACATCCTGTTCACCGCTCAGTCCTACGGCATGGATCCAAACACCTTCATCCAGCAGATCCAGTCCAACGGCCAGATCGGCAACCTCTTCGCCGATGTCCGCCGTGGCAAGGCGCTCGCTGCCGCCATCTGCCGCGTAGAGGTCAAGGACGAGGACGGCAACAAGGTCGATGTTGAGCAGTACTTCGGCGAGGTCGAAGAGGACGCCGCCGACGAGGAGAACTAAACTCCCCACGCTTATAAGCATGTAAGCGCCCCGCACTAGCCTGCGGGGCGCTTTGCGATCCTTGGCGTAAGTCCGCAGCAATGCGGCATGCCAACGCGGCGCAGGGGCACTGCGCCTTCACTGGCTTCGCGTACGCCTACCTCCGGCCCGCCAACGGCGGAGCCTGGGCATATATTCCTGTGGGCACCGGCGGCCCGGGATAGGGCGGCACCCATACCGTCCGGCCAGTGATCCTGTCCATGCGGCCGAAACGGTTGACCCAGAACGGATCATCCGCATTCCGAGCGTTGTGGAATGCGCAGAGCGGAACCATGTTGGAGACATTGGTACAGCCGCCGTGCTTAAAGGCCACTATGTGGTGGAACTGGCATTCCGTGGCGGGGCGCCTGCAGCCGGGCCACGCGCACGTGGGGTTTTCCATGGACAGCAGCCGGCGCTGCTTGTCATTGGCGAAGCGTTCAGTCCGGTAGCAATCGACCGGCCCCATCATTGGGTGGAAGAGCCCCGCGAAACCGATTTTGCTCAGTCGCGAGTTCACGTACTCCGCACCGGTCATCGTGGCCCCATTGAAGAGCTTGAGGACCAGCTCGTCGCCGTCGCCGCGGGCTATCTGATCCAGCTCGTCCAGCGTGATGACTACGTTGGTAGTTACTTCCGGGCGGCTGGTCGAGTTGAAGAATTGCTGGGTGAAATTCTCGAGGGTGCCGTCGAGGCATTCCCATACCTCGGCGATGGCGCGGGACGGCCCGGTAATCCCCAGTTTCCACTTGTCCTTGCCGCGGGTGACGCGCACGCCGTCCCGGGCGGGCTTAGGTGGATTGAGCTTCTTTAACTCCCTCGTGGCCACCCGGGAAATGTCCCGGGCAGCGGCCCTGCACAGCTTCGCCCGCAACTTCCAGGCGTCCAACTTCGATTTAACGCGGCGAACGTAGCGTTCGATGAGTATAAGGTCGGCCACCCCGTGGTGGGTCTCGCGGGCGGTGCGTTGCAGTCCGGTATACGGGGTCTTGCCAAAGTAGACCTCGTGGAGGTTGGCCAGATCGCGGGCTTCGCCCTCGGCCGCGCCGCGGGCTTGCAATTCTGGCACGGACGAGCCCCGCACCGCGCGCACAAGCTCGATGCCGCGGGCGCGGAGCGCGAAATACTCGTCCAAGTTCATGAATCCAACGCTAAAGCTACGCACTCACCCCTGGCAAGCATCCGAGCCCGGCCTGTGGATAACTCCGTAAAACTAACGGTAGTTGAGTTCTTTTAGCACGCGTACGCCGGCGGCTGTGAGCGTTATGGTCCAATGGGGAGGACTTACCTGCAGCCCAATCTTGCGGATCTTCACCACGCCCGTGCTCTCTAGCTCAAGCAGTTGGTCCATGTAATCCTCGACGTTCTTGCCGAGCAGCCGGGACAGTCGCTTATTGGTTATCCACAACTCGTCAACCGCTCCCACAGCAAGCATCGCCGCGACGATGCCCGAATGGTCCGTGGCGGCGCGTAACGCGGGCTCGGTGACCCCGTCTAGGGAGGAATGCCGAAGGATCTCGTTGGCCCGCCGCCTGCCCATGCGCCGGTTGGAACTGATTAGACCGTAGATGGAGAAGGTCAGTGATACCATGCACGCAACCACGGCAAGGATCACCATCAACGCGGCGGGTAACTCCAGCCCCAGGTCCGCCCAGCCTGCGGTTACCGCGGTGGGGAAGATGAGAATCGGGGAGAAGTACGCCAGTTTTTGCAGCGTGCTGTAATCAGTGCTTCGCCAATCCTCCTGAATGACGGTGATCATCTTCGGGCGCCTAGTGGCCAGGACAAAGCCGGCGGCCGCCAGGGCCGCTACGCCCGCCGCGGCGGCGGCAACCACAAACCCGTTGCTGCCAAGAACCCACGCCAGCGAAGCGGGCACCGTGGCGGAGGAAATTTCTTTGAGCGTTAATTCGTTGCGCCTAGTGAACCGTGCAACCTCATGGTTTAACGCCCGCCGTTCCAGCTCGCTCATGGGGCCGATGCTACCACTGTGGGGTTGCCCGCAAATCGTGGACACGTAGTTAAGCGGCTTTAGTACTGGCCGCGGTAGTTGGGGTCTTTTCTTGGGTGGTCTGGTTTTCGAAGGTAACGGGTGGGATCATCCCGATGGCCGAGTGTCGGCGCCGCCGGTTGTAGACCACTTCAATCCAATAGGCCACCGCCTTGCATGCCTGGTCCCTGGTGACCCACGTTGACCGGTCATAGAACTCGGTCTTGAGCGTGGACCAAAACGACTCGCTCATCGCGTTATCAAAGCACACCCCTGTACGGCCCACAGATTGGGAAATCCCTAGTTCCTGACAAACCTGCCACATCTGTGTGCTGGTGAACTGGCACCCACGGTCAGCGTGAAACACCAGACCATCAGGTACTTCACCGCGCAGCGTGTGCGCCATGCGCAGTGCACGTTCCACCAAGTCCGTTGTCTGAGCAGAATCCATCGCCCAGCCCAGCACCCGGCGGGAATGCCCATCGCGGATAACGCACAGGTACAACCATCCTTCACCGGTGCGCAGATAGGTAATATCCGATAGCCATACCCGGTTAATATCACCAGCATCAAACAGGCGCTTAACCAGGTCAGGAAGATTCGACCCGTGCTCGGACTGGATGGTCGTGACAGGAGCGAACCTGCGTGGCGAGATGCCTTCGATACCCATCAGGCGCATCCTTTTGGCAACCGTTTTGCGGTCAGGATAGAAGCCGTAATCGGCTAGTTCCGCAGTGATCCGTGGTGAGCCGTAGACTTCATCTGATTCATCCCAAATCTTCTTAATCTGCTTGTCCAGCGCCTCTAAGTAGTTCTGGCGCCTATCCTCGCCGCAATCGCGCTGCCGCTGCTTGTAGACCCACTTATAGAAGCCAGAACGAGATACCTTCAAAAGCCTGGCCATGCGCTTGATGCTGTAGTTCGCCTTCTCCCGCTGCATTAGTTCGAATCGTTCCGCTGTCGTTGCTTCGCAGCGAAGAAGGCTGTTGCTTTTGACAAGAACTCGTTATCCATTCGAGCCTCAGCCAACTCACGGCGCAGCCTGGCGTTCTCAGCACGTAGATCGGCCTCGCTCATCCCGTCGACGGTTCCCTGGCGTTCGCGCTCATTTTTGACCCACCTGCCCAGCAAACCGGCGCTGACTCCGATTTCCTCAGCAACGTGAGCAATCGGCCGACCAGTCTCAATGACCAGCCTGGCTGCCTCCGCCCGATACTCCGAGGTGTACTTCCGGCGTGTTTGACTCATAATGAACATCCTCTCTGACGGACACAGTATCCGTCCTAATCGGGTGTCCACTACTCGAGGGTAACCGCAACTGGGGTTATCCAACGCTATTAGCGAACAGTTGCCAGAAAGCGGGCAAAGACCGGTACTGTGGTGGGAGTTAAATAACGACTAAGGAGAAAGTGACTTCTTTATGTCTGACAAGATTTCAATGAATGGCGCCAGCGCGGGAATGAACCTCGGCGATAGTGTTTATGAGCGCCTCCTGCGCGAACGCATTATTTTCCTCGGCCAGCAGGTCGATGATGAAATCGCGAACAAGCTGTGCGCTCAGATCCTGTTGCTGTCCGCAGAGGATCCCACTCGCGATATTTCCCTGTACATCAACTCCCCGGGCGGCTCCGTGACCGCCGGCATGGCCATCTATGACACCATGAAGTATTCCCCATGTGACATTGCCACCTACGGCATGGGCCTAGCGGCATCCATGGGCCAGTTCCTGCTCTCCGGCGGAACCCCGGGCAAGCGCTACGCGCTGCCTCACGCCCGCATCATGATGCACCAGCCTTCCGCAGGCGTGGGCGGTACCGCAGCGGACATCGCCATCCAGGCGGAGCAGTTTGCCGCCACCAAGCGGGAGATGGCCCAGCTCATTGCCGAGCACACCGGCCAGACGTTCGAGCAAATTACCAAGGACTCCGACCGTGACCGCTGGTTCACGGCGCAGGAGGCCAAGGATTACGGCTTGGTTGACCACGTCATCGAGACCACTAACGGTCCTATTAGCAACTAAGGGATAAGGAGAACACACCAATGTCTAATTTCCAGATGCCTTTCCCACAGGCTGGTTCGCAGGCCCCGGCTTCCCCGCAGTCCCGCTACGTGCTGCCTTCCTTCATCGAGCAGTCCGCACAGGGCACCAAGGAGACCAACCCATACTCCAAGCTGTTTGAAGAGCGCATCATCTTCCTGGGCACCCAGGTTGATGACACCTCCGCCAATGACATCATGGCGCAGTTGCTGGTGCTTGAGGGCATGGACCCGGACCGTGACATCACCATGTACATCAACTCCCCGGGCGGCTCGTTCACCGCGTTGATGGCCATTTATGACACCATGCGTTACGTGCGCCCGGACGTGCAGACCGTCTGCCTTGGCCAGGCCGCATCCGCGGCGGCTGTGCTGCTGGCTGCGGGCGCTCCGGGTAAGCGCGCGGCGCTGCCAAACTCCCGAGTTCTCATTCACCAGCCTGCCACCCAGGGCACCCAGGGCCAGGTCTCTGACCTGGAAATCCAGGCCAAGGAGATTGAGCGCATGCGTTCCCTGATGGAGCACACCCTGGCTGAGCACACCGGACGCTCCGCCGAGCAGATCCGCATCGATACTGACCGCGACAAGATTCTCACCGCCCAGGAGGCGGTGGAGTACGGCATCATCGATACCGTTTTCGATTACCGTAAGCTCAACGGCTAAAGGCCCGTTAAGCCGCACGGCAGACCGCCCCGACCAACCACCTGGTCGGGACGCTTTCGCATCTTAGGCGGCCACCGGCTGGCGTTCGGTGGGCTCGGCGGAGTACGCCTTGACCCCGATCAGGGCCACGGCCGCCAGGGCGACCGCCACGGCGGCGCCGGTGTAGAGGGCGCCCGGGGTCCAGCCGGCGTCGAGCAGGTAACCGGCGAGGATGGGGGAGAGTATGGCGCCCGCGCGGCCCACGGCCAGGGTGGTCCCCACGCCGGTGGTGCGGATGGCGGACGGGTAGGCCTCCGGGGTAACGGTGTAGAGGCCGGAAACGCAGGCGTTGAGAAAGAGTCCCACGGCCACGCCCAAGGTGAACATTAGGGACGGGGTAGAGGCGGCCAGGAAGAAGCCCACGAGGACAAGCGCGGACGCCAGGGAGAAGGCCACCAGCAGCGGGCGGGAGTCGATCTTGGTGGAGATAACGCCGAAGACAATCGCCCCGATGGTCCCGCCAAAGGAGAGCATGATGCCGCCGAGGATGCCCTGCTCGGCGGTGAGGCCGGCCTCGGTCAAAAGCTGCGGCGTCCATTGGTTGGCGAAGGTGAAAGCGAACATGACCAGGGTAAAACCAATCCAGATCTTGATGGTCGTTGCGCGGAACTGCGGTGCTAAAAGGTCCTTGAAGGAGCCCTGAGCGGCGTGGTTGCGCGGGGCGACGTGCACGTCGGCGCCGTGGCCCAGGCGGGCGGCCACCGCCCTGACCTTGTCGAGGCGGCCGCGGGTGGCCAGGAAGTCCGGGGATTCCGGGATAAACGCTATGGTCAAAACCAAGGCGAGCGCGGACAGCGCGGCGCCGACCCAGAAAATTATCTCCCAGCCCTGCGTTGGAATGTAGCGGCCGGCGACCACGCCGCACAGGGACGCACCCAGGCCGTAGCCGCAGGCGTAGATGGCCATGGCCAAGCCGCGGAAGCGGAGGTTGGAGTACTCAGAGACCAACACGGTAATGCCGGCCAGGATGCCGCCCACGCCCACGCCGGTCAGCGCCCTGGACGCCAGCAGCACCCCAAAGGAGGGCGCCAACGCGGTCAGCACGAGGCCCGCCAGGTCGATGGAGAGGGATAGGGTGATAAGGAGGCGTCGGCCGAAGCGATCCGCCAGCGGCGCCAAGAATAGGGAGCCCAAGCCGATGCCGATGAGCGCCGAGGATAACAGCCAACCCAGCTGGCCGCCGGTGAGGGCAAACTGCTCGGTCACGGCGGTGGAGGCAAACGCCATGGCCACCATGTCGTAGCCATCCAGGGCGTTGATGAACAAGGCGATGGCAATGATGAACCACTGGAAGCCGGTCATCCGTGAGGAATCGATGAGTTCGCGAATATCCATGGGGTTGATTAAATCCTTCTGCCGTTTCCGTAACGGGCTACCTGCCCGGGATCCACGGACCCGGGGCGCCTACATGCGTAGGGAACAAGCTACTGTACCGCTTTGTCTATTTCGTAGAATTGGGGGATTTTAATTCATCCCAAGGACTTTTCGCTCCCCTGTTCGCCACGCGGGAGCTGGGGAATGGAAGGGTAGTCCGGTTGGTTTACTATGGTGGTTAGCATTGCCGCGGGCCCGCCAGGCGGGCGATAGTTACGCGGTATTTCCCGTCCACCTAGATAGAGAGTAAACAAGCCCCTATGCAAGAAAGCGCTGATCTCCTCAAGTGTTCCTTCTGTGGCAAGTCCCAGAAGCAGGTGAGGAAGCTCATCGCCGGCGGCGGTGTGTACATCTGTGATGAGTGCATTGAGCTCTGCAATGAAATCATTGAAGAAGAGCTAGGTGCGGCTCAGGCAGCTGAAGGTGAGGAAAAGGAGGTACGCCTCCCGCGCCCATCGGAGATTTCCGCGTTCCTGGATAAGTACGTCATCGGCCAGGACTCGGCCAAGCGCGTGTTGTCCGTAGCTGTCTACAACCACTACAAGCGCATCAAGGCTGAGGAGGCGGCCAAGGGGATGCGCAAGCGTGACCCCGAGGAGGAGGTGGAGATTGCCAAGTCCAATATCCTGCTGCTCGGCCCCACCGGTTCCGGCAAGACCTACCTCGCGCAGACGCTGGCCCGCATGCTGGATGTGCCTTTCGCCATCGCCGACGCCACCTCGCTGACCGAGGCTGGCTACGTGGGTGAGGACGTGGAAAATATCCTGCTCAAGCTCCTGCAGGCCGCCGAGTTCGATACTGAGCGCGCCCAGCGCGGAATCATCTATGTGGATGAGGTGGACAAGATTTCCCGCAAATCGGATAACCCATCCATCACCCGTGACGTATCCGGTGAGGGCGTGCAGCAGGCCTTGCTGAAGATATTGGAAGGAACGGTTGCCGCCATTCCGCCCCAGGGTGGGCGCAAGCACCCCAATCAGGAATTCATTCAGCTCGATACCTCCAACATCCTGTTCATCGTGGCCGGCGCGTTTGCGGGGCTGGATAAGGTCATCGCCGAACGCGTGGGTAAAAAGGGCGTGGGATTCGGCTCTAAGCTCGATACCCAGGAAGAGCGCGAGCGCATGGACCTGTTTGAGCAGGTCCGCCCGGAGGATTTGGTGAAGTTTGGCCTCATCCCTGAGTTCATCGGCCGCCTTCCGGTAGTCGCGACCGTGGACAACCTGGACCAGGAGTCCCTGGTGCGGGTGTTGACCGAGCCGAAGAACTCGCTGGTCAAGCAGTACCAGCGCCTTTTTGAAATGGACGGCGCCGAGCTCAACATCGAGGCGGAGGCCCTGGAGGAGATTGCTGACCTGGCACTCGAGCGCAAGACCGGTGCCCGCGGCCTGCGCGCCATCATGGAGGAGCTGCTCGTTCCCATCATGTATGACCTGCCGGACCGTGAGGATATTTCGGGCGTGGTCATCTCGGCCGCGTGTGTGCGCGGTGAGGAGGAGCCGCAGTACGTATTCGTCGAGCGGCAGGCCGAGTCCGCGTAGAACCCGCGCCTTCAACTAAAAAAGCCCGTGCCTTTAAAGGCGCGGGCTCGGTGCATTTGCGTTTAGCCGTAGATGTCCGTTACGGCGTTTTCTTCCTCGGGAAGTGGGCGGGCGGTGAGATAGGACTCGAAACCGATGTCAGGGATGTTGGCCGTCAGGAAGGCGAGGATGGTGTCCACCGTCATGCGGTGCAGGCCTAGCGTGTTGTCCTTGGTGTCCATGTCAACGCCCAGCAGGTTGGCCAGCATGGATTTGTTCGTCACCCGGTGGGAGGCCAGCGCGGAGATGAGGATAAAGAGGTCATTGGCGGAGATGCCGGGGCGGAAGGCGCCGGCATCCTGGCCCAGCATCAGCAGCTTGGAGATGTGCAGGGCCATGCCGGACAAATCGGCCACGGCGGGGACCTCGCCGGCGTCTATGACGTTGGTGGCCGATTCCATGGCCATCAGGCGCACGCAGTCGGGGTTTTCCACGTGGAGGAAGTATAAGACGTCCACGAGCCTGCGCATCCCCTCAATGGGCACGTTGGAATCAATATGGAGGGCCTCTTCGGGGGGAGTTAGCCTTTCGGCTGCGGCCCCCAAGCAGCGCACGTACAGCCCCCGCTTGTCGCCGAAGTGGTAGTGGATCATCCGCTTAGACATGCCGGAAATCCGGGAGATGTTATCCAATTTGGTCTCCGCGAATCCATGGTCTGCGAACTGTTGGATGCCGATTTCGATCACCTTCTCGGCCGTCACCGTTTCGCCTGCACCGGGCGCATTACCGGCGTCAGGTGAAGTGGTGTGGTCATCGACGGTCATCGGAGCCTCCAGCCGTGGTTGAGAAAGCATAAGGGTAAAGTTATTGGTCAAACTTATTTCTCTTTAAGGGTGCTAGCGCACGCCTGGTATCTATCGTGCCCCAAATCCCGTCGCGGTGGTCAAACCTCGCTGAAAATCGGTGGCGATTAGCGCAAAAGCCCAACATATTCGGGGGTAGGGATTCCGGTGTTACCTCCGTATTGGGGTGCCGCGGCGCTGGTCAATCCGCCCGTTTTCCGCCGATGCGCGAAAAACTCCGGAGGTCTAGGCTGGGGGAGGAACTTCATTCTTCTTTTACGGAAAGGCATAATCCATATGACCGCCGCTAACCCAGTCAAGATCACCGTCACCGGAGCCGCCGGCAACATCGCGTATTCCCTGCTGTGGCGCATCGCCAACGGCGATGTCTACGGCAAGGACCAGCCGGTTGAGCTGGCCCTGCTGGAGATCGAGTCGGCGCTGGACGGCGCCAAGGGTGTGGCCATGGAGCTGCTTGACTCCGCGTTCCCGCTGGTGCGCAAGATTACGGTCACAGCGGATCCGAAGGAGGCCTTTGATGGCACCAAGGCGGCGTTCCTCGTGGGCGCCATGCCGCGCACCAAGGGGATGGAGCGCGCGGACCTGCTGAACGCTAACGCCAAGATCTTCACTGAGCAGGGTAGGGCGATTAATGATTATGCGGCCAGGGATGTGCGTGTGCTGGTCGTGGGCAACCCCGCGAACACCAACGCGCTGATCGCCGCAAACAACGCGCCCGATCTTAATCCAAGCCAGTTCAACGGCATGATGCGCCTGGATCACAACCGCGCGCTGGCCCAGCTGGCTGGCAAGACCGGCCACAACACGGATGAGTTCACCCGGTTCGTGGTGTGGGGCAACCACTCCGCGTCCCAGTTCCCCGACGTGGCCTTCGCCGAGGTTGACGGCCGGCCGGTAGCGGACCTGATCGATGACCGGTGGTACGCGGAGGACTTCATCCCTACCGTGGCTAACCGCGGCGCGGAGATTATTGAGGTGCGCGGCAAGTCCTCGGCGGCGTCGGCGGCATCCGCTGCGGTGGACCACATGCACGATTGGATCCACGGCTCCGATGGCCAGTGGCGCACGGCCGCCATCCCTTCCGACGGCTCCTACGGCATCGACGAAGGGCTTATCGCCGGCCTGCCGACCATCGCCAAGGACGGCACCTGGGAGATAGTCCACGGCCTCGAGCTCACCGAGGCGCAGAAAGAGCGCATCGAAGCCTCCGTCCAGGAGCTGCGCGATGAGCGCGCGGCGGTGGCTGACCTGCTGAAGTAAACGGCCAACGCCCCGCGTTTTTCCGCCAAGCGCGGGGCGTTTGACGTGCCAGGTAGAATTGGCCGGGTGACTGAGCTAAACAAAGAAACCAACCGCGCCGATAAACTGCCTAAGTCCTGGGAACCCCAGGCCGTAGAACAAGAACTGTATGAGGGCTGGGTTAACGCCGGGTATTTCACGCCGGACGCTTCCAGCGAGGCCAAGCCGTTTTCCATCATGCTGCCGCCGCCGAACGTGACCGGCCAGCTGCATATGGGCCATGCGCTGGACCACACCCTTATCGATTCCATCATCCGCCGCAAGCGCATGCAGGGCTACGCCACGCTGTGGCTGCCGGGCGCGGACCACGCGGGCATCGCCACCCAGACCAAGGTGGAGGCCAAGCTCAAGGAGACCGAGGGCAAATCCCGCTGGGATTATGACCGCGAGGAGTTTATTGACAAGGTCTGGGAGTGGAAGGAGGAGTTCGGCGGCACCATCCAGAACCAGATGCGCGCCATTGGTGACTCCGTGGACTGGTCCCGCGAGCGCTTTACCCTCGATGACGGTCTGTCGCGCGCGGTGCAGACCATCTTCAAGATGCTTTACGACAAGGGCATGATTTATCAGGCCAACCGCCTGGTCAACTGGTCCCCGGTGCTGGAGACCGCGGTTTCTGACATCGAGGTCATTTACAAAGACGTTGAGGGCGAGCTGGTTTCCATCCGCTACGGCTCCCTCAACGACGATGAGCCGCACCTCATCGTGGCCACGACCCGCGTGGAGACCATGCTGGGTGACGTGGCCATCGCGGTGCATCCGGATGATGAGCGCTACTCCCACCTGGTTGGCACCGAGTTTGCCCACCCGTTCCGCGATGACCTCAAGCTCAAGGTCATTGCGGATGATTACGTGGATCCAGAGTTTGGCACCGGCGCGGTGAAGATCACCCCGGCGCATGATCCTAATGACTACGCCATGGGCCAGCGCCACGGCCTGGACATGCCTACGGTCATGGACACCACGGGCCACATCGCGAATACCGGCACCCAGTTCGATGGCCTGACCCGCGAGGAGGCCCGCGTGGCCGTGCGCGAGGCGCTGGCCGAGCAGGGCCGCATTGTTAAGGAGATTCGCCCGTATGTCCACTCGGTGGGCCATTCGGAGCGCTCCGGTGAGGCCATCGAGCCCCGCCTGTCCAAGCAGTGGTTTGTCAAGGTCGCCGAGATGGCTCGCATGTCCGGTGAGGCCGTCCGCGAGGGGGATACCACCATCCACCCAACCGCCCTGGAGCCGCGCTACTTCGAGTGGGTCGATGACATGCATGACTGGTGCATCTCCCGCCAGCTGTGGTGGGGCCACCGCATCCCCATCTGGTACGGCCCGGAACGCAAGAATGCGTCCGGGGAGATTGAGCGTGACATTATCTGCGTGGGCCCCGATGAGACCGCGCCGGAGGGCTACGAGCAGGATCCGGACGTATTGGACACCTGGTTTAGCTCCGCGCTGTGGCCATTTTCCACCCTTGGCTGGCCCGAGAAGACCCCGGACCTGGAAAAGTGGTACCCAACCAACGTCCTGGTGACCGCGTATGACATCTTGTTCTTCTGGGTCGCCCGCATGATGATGTTCGGCACGTTCGCCTCCACCCAGACCCCCGAGATCCTCGGTGCTGGCCCGGACGGACGCCCACAGATCCCGTTCACAGATCTCTACCTGCACGGCCTCGTCCGCGACGAGCACGGCCGCAAGATGTCCAAGTCCCTGGGCAACGGAATTGATCCCATGGACTGGGTGCGCGACTACGGTGCGGACGCGCTGCGCTTTACCCTGGCCCGCGGCGCGAACCCCGGCGTCGACCTGCCGCTGGGCAACGACGCGGCCGCCGCGTCCCGCAATTTTGCCACCAAGCTGTTCAACGCGTCTAAATTCGCGCTGATGAACGGCGCCGAGGTGGCCCAGCTGCCCGCGCGTGATGCGCTGACGGACGCGGACCGCTGGATCCTGGACCGCCTCGAAGAGGTGCGCGTCGCGGTGGATGATTACCTGGACCGCTACCAGTTCGCCAAGGCCAATGAGCTGCTCTACCACTTCATCTGGGATGAGCTGTGCGACTGGTACCTGGAGATCACCAAGACCCAGATTCCACGCGATGCAGAGGCCGCAACGGAGCAGGAGCGCGCCACCGGTGAAAACACCAAGGTGGTACTCGGCCGCGTGCTAGACGTTGTGCTGCGCCTGCTGCATCCCACCATGCCGTTCGTGACGGAGGTGCTGTGGAAGGCCCTGACCGGCGGTGAGACCATCGTGACCGCCCCATGGCCAACCGCCGAGGACACCAACGGGGGAGAAGCCAAGGATGAGGTCGCGGCCCGCCGCATCGATGACGCGAACAAGCTCATCACGGAGCTGCGCCGCTTCCGCGCCGACCAGGGCGTCAAGCCATCCCAGAAGGTTCCCGGCCGCCTGGACTTCGCCGCCGCCGATCTGGCGGGGCAGGAGACCCTGGTTCGCAACCTGGCCAATATCACCGCCCTGGGCGATGATTTCACCGCATCCGCGACCGTCGAGGTTCGCCTGTCCCAGGCCACCGTCGAGGTAGCCCTAGATACCTCGGGTGCCGTGGATGTGGCGGCCGAGCGCAAGCGCCTGGAAAAGGACCTGGCCAAGGCCAATAAGGAGCTGGAGCAGACCGGCGCGAAGCTTTCCAATGAGGCGTTTTTGTCCAAGGCCCCCGAGGCCGTGGTGGACAAGATCCGCGCCCGCCAGGCCGTGGCGCAGGAAGAGGTGGAGCGGATCACCGCCCGCCTGGAGGGGCTGAAGTAGTGGGCCGCGGCAAAAGCGACGAGGAGTACGAGGTAGTCGACGCCCTGGCCGAAGGCACCGACGGCGGCCCGGTGGAAATCACCGAGTCAGGGCTCACTCTCAACCTAGGCACCGGGGCGCCGGAGGAGTATGAGGACGCGCCCCCCGAGGAAGCGACCCAAGAGGAGCTGGCCGCCCTGGCTCGCGTGGAAGCGGAGCTCGATGAACGCTGGCCGGAGACCAAAATTGAGCCCTCCCTAGAGCGCATCCAGATGCTCATGGACCTTCTGAGCAACCCGGAAAAGTCCTTCAAGACCATCCATGTGGCGGGGACGAACGGCAAAAGCTCCACCTCGCGCATGATCGACTCCCTGCTGCGCGCCTTCCACCGCCGCGTGGGCCTTGTGACCAGCCCCCACCTGCAGCTGGTGACTGAACGAATTGGCATTGACGGCAAACCCATTCACCCGCGCGATTACGTGCGGATCTGGGAGGAAATCAAGCCTTTCGTGGAGATGGTGGACGCGGCGTCGGTAGAAAAGGGCGGCCCGCGGATGTCCAAGTTTGAGGTCCTGGTGGGCCTTGCCTACGCCGCCTTTGCCGACGCCCCCGTCGAGGTCGCCGTGGTCGAAGTGGGCATGGGCGGCACCTGGGACGCCACGAACGTCATCGACTCCGACGTGTCCGTCATCATGCCCATCGGCCTCGACCACACGGAGTACCTGGGCGATACGCTCGCCGAGATCGCTACGGAGAAGGCCGGCATCATAAAGCCTTTGCCGGAGCCGGACTCCGATGATTTCGTGGCCAACCGGGAAAGCATCGCCATCGTCGCGGAGCAGGAGCCGGAGGCGATGAATATTATTTTGCAGCGCTCCGTGGACGTCGGCGCCGCGGTGGCGCGCTCCGGTGTGGAATTCGGCACCACGGAAAGCCGCATCGCGGTGGGGGGCCAGCAGCTCACCATCCAGGGCCTGTCCGGGACTTACAACGATATTTTCCTGCCCCTGCACGGCGAACACCAGGCTAAAAACGCCGCGGTGGCCCTGGCCGCGGTGGAGGCCTTCTTCGGCGCGGCCCCGGGCCATGCGCTCGACGAGGCGAATGTGCGCACCGGCTTTGCCCGCGCGGTATCCCCGGGCCGTTTGGAGCGCGTGCGCACGTCACCCACCACGTTCATCGACGCCTGCCACAACCCGCATGGTGCCAAGGCGCTGGGGGCCGCGCTGACCCGAGACTTTGATTTCTCCCGCCTCATCGGGGTGGTGGGCATCTTCGGGGACAAGGACGCGGGCGGCGTGTTGGAGAAACTGGAGCCGTACCTCAGCGAGGTAGTCATCACCCAATCGCGGTCCCCGCGCGCCATGGACGCGTACGAGCTGGCCGAACTGGCCCGCTCGATCTTCGGCGAGGAGCGCGTCTACGTGGAGGAGAACCTGCCGTCCGCCTACGCCCGCGCGGTGGAGCTTGCGGAGGATGCCGAAATTCAATCCGGCTCGGGTATCGTGATCACTGGTTCGGTGGTTACCGCCGGAGAAGCACGCGCCATGTTTGGAAAGGAACCCGCATGACCAAGCCAGACCCCGCCCACAGGCCGGTCCCGGAGGAGGAGATTGGGCCGCTGGGACTAGGCCATAAACCGGTCAAGGACCCGTTCAAGGGACTTAACGGAATGGTCTCTGGCGTGCTGATCCTTGAGGGAATCTCCCTCCTGCTGGCGCTGCTGGTGGTGCTTAAGGTTGAGGGCGGCGCGCTGTGGACCCCGTTCAACTGGGGCTTTATCACGGTGCTGGGCCTAATCCACTTCATCCTGCCGGCGTTTGTGAAAAAGCCATGGTTCTTTCCTGTCACCCTGGCGATCCAGCTCGTGGGCCTGGTGGTGGGATTCTTCGTTCATTGGTCTCTGGCGGCGATGGTGCTTATCTACATCGGCATCTGGTTCTTCGCCCTGCACCTGCGTTCCAACATGATTGAGCGCATGCGCCGCGGCCTGCTGACTACCCAGCACCTAGAGGCGGGCCAGTAGGGCACCTAGTGGTTGATGGTGAACTCATCAACCACTTTTTTGTTGCCCACGTTGCGGCTACTCACGCTAAGCCGATCTTCCTCGACGCGCACCACGGTGAAATCCGGCGTGAAGTCCTGATTCCACGCCGCCGTGGTGCCCTTGACCGGCCCGTCTAACTCGTAAAACTTTGAACCGCTCGAGGAATTGGCCGCCACGTACGTCACGCCCTCGATGGGATGGCTGCGCGTGTAGCTGTGGTTGTGCCCGCTTAAGACCAGGTCAATGCCGGAATCGGCGAAGGCGCCCGTCAGGTTGTCACGGATGTATTCCGCCGTGGCGTTGAGCTTGCCCTGCGTGTACGGCGGCTGATGGATGACGGCAATGGTCCATGCCCCCGGCCGCTGGCCACGCAGGAAATCCGCGATGGTTTCTGGCTCATTGCCATCGAGCATCAAGAATTTCACGCCCTTCCATTCGAAGGCCCAGTGGCGCTCGGCGCGGCCAAAGCGCTGGACGAAGGCCGCCCGGTTGCGGTTGTCATGATTGCCATTGGCCACCGCCCAGGCGTGCGTGCGCAGGGCCTCATTGGCGAAAAATCCCCGGTAATGCGGCCGGATTCCCTGCTGCACCTGGTCGCCGCCGCTAATCAGGAAATCCACATCTTTCGCGGTAGCGGCATCGGTGGCCGCGCGCCATCCCGCGGAATCTTCCTCAATGGAACGCACGCCCACTTGGGGGTCGCCGAGGAAGGCGAAGGAGAAGGACTCGGACGAGGCGGGCGCTTCCAGGCGCCGCGGGGCGCTCCAGTTGCCGCCGGCGCCGACGCTGTAGCTGACGTGGGTGCCCGGGGTGATAGGGAAGGTGGCGGTGTGGGTAAACAGGCCCACCTGGGTTCGGCGGCTTTCCGCCGGCACCACTTTTCCATCGACCTTCACCGCGCCGGTGCGCATCGAGGACAGCCACGTCACCGTGCGTTGCGTTTCATCCGCCCCCACGCCCACCACGATCGATTGCGGCGGCGTGGGGGAGGCGTGGACGCCGAGCCCCAGGAAGGCGGCTCCTAAAAGCAGAGCGGAAGCGGCAAGCGGACGGGAATAACGCACCGCCCCAATCTACCTGTAGTGGATGATGCCAAAAACTACCCATGGTCCGGCTGGGGGAGGGGCCATAAGGTACGATATGAGCCATGACTGAACGTACACTGATTCTGATCAAGCCTGACGGCGTTAAGAACGGCCACATTGGCGATGTAATCTCCCGGATCGAGCGCAAGGGCCTCAAGCTCGTTGCCATGGATCTGCGCGTCGCTGACCGCGAGACCGCCGAGAAGCACTACGCCGAGCACGCTGACAAGCCATTCTTCGGCGAGCTGGTTGACTTCATCACCTCCGCGCCGCTGGTTGCTGGCGTGGTCGAGGGTGAGCGCGCTATCGAGGCCTGGCGCCAGCTGGCCGGAGGCACTGACCCAGTGTCCAAGGCGACCCCTGGCACCATCCGTGGTGACTTCGCCCTTTCCGTTGCCGAGAACGTAGTGCACGGCTCCGACTCCCCAGAGTCCGCAGAGCGTGAGATTGGCATCTGGTTCCCTAACCTGTAAGGGCCACCCCGTGCGGGGATTGCGCGCGCAGTCCCGTTAGGTGCCCGATGAACAAAAGCCTGAGTCTTAGCCGGCTCAGGCTTTTTGCGTGCCACGGGCCCTCTATCCCCGTGGGTTTAACCGCGCCAGCGGGAGCAAAAGCGACCCTAAGCCCGGAAGTGTGGAACAATGAGGTGGAGTGCGCAATGTACCTGCGAACGGGATGTTCGCTGGCGCACGGACAACAACCGCATATCGGAAACACATATTTACGCTTTTGGCGCCCTTGTGCGGCGGCGGCGCGGACCCCAGCCTCGGCGGCGGGGAGGACGCGTCTGCGCCCGGGGATGACGCCTGATAACTAGAGGGAGTAGCCAGTGGCTGCACGCACCGAAAAGAAAACTGAACTACAACTGGAAAAGTTTGACGTTTCCAGCCTGGCTGAAAAGACCCGCCTGTACATCGTGGCGAAGAAGCTCGGCATCGAATCCAAGGTCCTGGTCAAGGCCTTTGCCGAGATGGGAATCAAGAAAAACGTCCAGGCCGGCCTGACCCATGACGAGATCAACGCGGCCATCGCTCAAATAAACGGCGCAGATCCGGAAGCCCCAGAGGGCGCGCCGGAAAAGCGGGCCACCCGCAAGCCTGCCAAGAAGGGCCCCAAAAAGGCCGCTAAGGCGGCGGAGGCGTCCGAGCGGGAAGACGATGCTGGCGCGTCCGAGGAGGAGCAAGCCGGCGTGGCCCAGGCGGAGGAAAAGAAGAAGCCGCGCGGTAAGGCCAAGCGCGCGGTCAAGCGGGCAGTACGCAAGTCCGCCCCCGCTGAGGAGTCCGCGCCGAACACGGACGCGGCAACCGGCCCCGCGGATGGCGAGAGTGACGCGGAGGAAAAGCTGCGCTACCGGGTCCGCAAGAACGTTGACAATGAGATTTCCCAGATCGAGGACAAGGTTGAAGCCGAGCTGGCCGAGCTTGAGGCGGAGACTTCCGCCGGCGGCGAGCAGGATCCCGCCGGGGAGCCGGATCCGGGCTACGAGCACGATTACGGCCTCGACATCGGCACGGTGGATCCGGAACTGCTGCGCGAGGCGATCGAGGAATCTGAGGATGACTTCGATGACGAGTACGGCACCCCGTTGCTGACCCCAATGCCGGATGACGAACCCGAGGTGTATGAATTCGCGCCGATCTTCATGGCGCCAACCGCCACGGAGCCGCGCGTCTCGCCGGCGCGGGCGGAGCGTCAGGCGAAGGACGCCGAGCGCCGCGAGGATGAGCGCGAGGACAACCGCGAGGATCAGGATGAAAGGTCCGGTTCCAGGCGTCGCGGGCGCCGCGGCACCTCCCGCGGCCGGGGCCGCCAGGATCGCGATACTCGCCCCTCGGGCCATGGTGACCATGATGAGGTCGAGATCATTGATGAGCCGCGCGCGATCCGCGGTTCGACCCGCATCGAGGCGCAGCGCCGCCGCCGGGCAGAGCTGCGCGAGAAGGGCCGCGAGCGCCGCCACATCGTCTCCCAGGCGGAGTTTCTCGCCCGCCGCGAATCCGTCGAGCGCACCATGGTTGTGCGTGAGCGTGACCGCGCGGATCATCCGGGAACGGTGACGCAGGTGGGCGTGCTTGAAGACGGCCTGCTGGTGGAGCACTTCGTGACCTCGGAGGCGCAGGCCTCCTTGATCGGCAACATCTACTTGGGGCGCGTCCAAAACGTTTTGCCCTCCATGGAGGCGGCGTTCATTGACATCGGGCTGGGCCGCAACGGCGTGCTCTACGCCGGTGAGGTGGATTGGCGTTCCACGGGACTGGGCGGGCGTTCCCGCCGCATTGAGCAGGCGCTCAAGTCCGGCGACCAGGTGCTGGTTCAGGTGGCCAAGGACCCAATCGGGCATAAGGGCGCGCGGTTGACCACCCAGATTTCCCTGGCCGGTCGCTACCTGGTCTACGTGCCGGGCGGCCGCAGCGCCGGTATTTCCCGCAAACTGCCGGCCCCTGAGCGCAAGCGACTCAAGGAAATCCTGGAGCGCGTCGTGCCCGGTAAGGGCGGTGCCATCATCCGCACCGCGGCGGAAAACGTGCCGGAGGAAGCCATCGCGGCGGACGTGCACCGCCTCCATGATCTGTGGGAGGACATCATGTCCCGCGCGGAGAAGGAGAAGAATTCCAAGGGCGCTAAACCGGTGACCATGTATGAAGAGCCAAACATGCTGGTCAAGGTGGTCCGCGATCTGTTCAATGAGGACTTCAGCAAGCTGATCGTGGACGGCCACCGCCCGTACAACAAGGTCGCGGCCTATGTTGAGTCCGTGGCGCCTGATCTGGCCGATCGCGTGGAAAAATACAACCGCAATGACCATGACGGTCAGGACGCGTTTGAGATGTACCGCATCGATGAGCAGATTCAAAAGGCTTTGTCCCGCAAGGTCTGGCTGCCCTCCGGCGGTACGTTGGTGATCGACCGCACCGAGGCAATGACCGTCATCGACGTCAACACCGGCAAGTTCACCGGCTCCGGCGGAAACCTCGAAGAGACCGTGACCCGCAACAACCTGGAGGCGGCCGAGGAGATCGTCCGCCAGATGCGCCTGCGGGATTTGGGCGGCATGATCGTCGTGGACTTCATCGACATGGTGCTCCCGGAGAATCAGGAACTGGTCCTGCGCCGCCTCAAGGAGGCCTTGGGCCGCGACCGTACGCGCCATCAGGTCTCTGAGGTCACGTCCCTCGGCCTGGTTCAGATGACTCGAAAACGCCTGGGCACGGGCCTGGTGGAGACGTTTGCTACCGAGTGCGAGTGCTGCAACGGCCGCGGCATCATCCTGCACCAGGATCCGGTTGAGGATCACGATGAGGATGACGGCAAGAAGAAGCGCCGCCCGCGCCGCAAGAGTAATCAGGATCCGGCCCGTCATCCGGCCGCCGTTGCCATGCACCGCCATGAGGACGCGCAGGACGCCGCCGACTCTTCCGACGCCGCCCCCGCCGAGGACGCCACCTTGACGGAAGATGCCACCTCCATCGAGGATCTCGCCGCCTCCGTCCTGGTTGAGGAACGGGACGAAGAACGGGAAGAGGTCAACTCCGGCACCCGCAAGCGCCGCCGCCGCGGTTCCCGTGGTGGCCGCAAGGGGTCGGCAGAGGAGATCGTGGACATCGCTACCGCCGCATCCGAGAACGCCGAGCGGGCCGATGACGTCGAGGAGTTCACCTCCTACGTTCCGGACGAAGAGGAAACGGCTCAGGCCGATTCCTCCCAGGCCTCCGCTCGAAGCTACGAGGAAGCGGTGGAGGAGTTTGAGAGGTCGCCTCGCCGCAAGCGCAAGACCCGTGGTAACTCCCGCTCCGATCACCGCCCGCGCCCGGAGGACTTCGAGGACAAGCCGCAGGAGCCGGCGCACGAGCCTGAACCGGAATCCGCGCCGGATGCCGGCCGGGGTGCCGGGGTGGAAAACCAGGGCTCCAGGCCGGCCGAGGCTGTCGCCGCGACGTCGAAGCGGCGCCGCCGCGCGGTGCGCCGCACCACGGCGCGGAAGCCCGCGCGGGTCGAGTCCAAGGAGCCAGAAGAGGTGCCCGGTAAGCAACCTGGCGGCGAAGACTCGGCCGTTGTGGTCAAGACGCGCCGGGGACGCAAGCGTGCGGTGAAGAAGTCCGTATCCAAGGCCGCCGCCCGGTCATCCGCACCCGCTGGGTCAAAACCCGAGGCTAAATCCGCGGATAAGGCCCAGGCTAAAGGCGCAAAAGGAGGCCGCGGCCGGCGCCGTGTAGCACGTCGAAGCTCCAAATAGTGGTGCGACGCGAGCGCCCGCGGGAACTCGCGTCATACCCGGTTTGGACTTTGAGGTGCTTACGGGGTAGTCTTTGAAAGTCGCTGTTTAGGCCAGAAGTGCGCAGCGCTGGATTGCTATGGTCGCATCCATCTCAACCATGGCGGTCCGGGCGCAGTAAGGCGTGGCCTGAACGCAGAAAGTAATTGTCCAATCAGGGCTTTATTCCGCCCTGAGTCGAGTTTAGATAAGGGGTGCCCTATGTACGCGATCGTCAAGACCGGCGGCAAGCAGTACAAGGTTGCCGAAGGTGACCTCGTCAAGGTCGAGAAGATCGAGGGTGAGCCAGGTTCTTCCGTGGCTCTCACCCCGGTTCTGCTCGTCGATGGCGCAGACGTTAAGTCCAAGGCTGATGACCTCGCTAAGGTTGAGGTTTCTGCAGAGATCGTCGAGCACGTTAAGGGCCCGAAGATCGATATCCTGAAGTACAAGAACAAGACTGGTTACAAGAAGCGCATGGGCCACCGCCAGCCGCTGACCGTAATCAAGATTGCCGGCATCAAGTAAGCTCTAGCTTGCTCTTACACCCTTTGAAGGAGGGAAAACCACATGGCACACAAGAAGGGTGCTTCCAGCACCAGCAACGGTCGTGACTCCGAGTCCAAGCGCCTGGGCGTCAAGCGCTTCGGCGGTCAGAAGGTTAACGCCGGCGAGATCATCGTTCGTCAGCGTGGCACCAAGTTCCACCCAGGTGAGAACGTTGGCCGTGGCGGCGACGATACCCTGTTCGCTCTTGAGGCAGGTTCCGTACAGTTCGCTATCAAGCGCAACCGCCGCATCGTAAACATCATTCCTGCAGAAGAGGCAGCCGCCGAGGCTTCCGCTTAAGGAATAGCCCGCGCCAAGCGCGTAGCTTTGTCAAAAGGTCCAGCCGATATGGCTGGACCTTTTCGCATTTGAATATTCCCCAATTATTATTAGCTGGCGTGCTCATATAACTCGAGCCCCTATTTGCTTCCCTATCGATGAAAACGCGCAGGATATGACGGTTCATACTATTGACAACCCCTCTGGCACCACGACCCTAGAGGCAATTGTTAACCGGGCTGACGCCAAGGCAGGTGACACGCTGCGCCTGGGCCCGGGCGTCTACGAATGCAACGATATCGCCGTCAGGGACGTCACGATAGAGGGGATTGGGGATGCGTCCGGCATCATTTTACGGGGAGCGCTGTGGATTGAGGGCACCGTCACCATACGCAACCTAACCATCCAGAAGTCGGGAGCTTTAAATGGCGTGAGCGTGGTTGGGGGCGGCAGTCTCGATGTGGAGTCAGTCCTGGGCGTTTCCAGTGATGACACGCCGGGGTCTTTGGTGAAGGCGATCGACGGCCAGGTAACCATTCGTGACTCGAATCTTCTCACGGCTGCTACCTGCCGCGAGATTGAGGCTGGTCAGAAGGGCACGCTGCGTATTAGCAACTCGCAGGTGGGTGAAGTAAGCCTGCACGGTGCTTCGGCCGAGGTGGAAAATTCGGCACTGGGTGCGGTGGGTGCGTATAACGGTGCGTCTTTTGAAGCGCAGGGCTTTTTGATGCTGGCTCCGTCACTTGGCCGCCTGGCTCTTTGTGCCAAAGATGGTTCATCTATTCACATCGAACGGCTCAATAACCTGACTGAAAATGCAACGATCAAGAGTGTTAATTCCCGGATTCATATCGATTCGGTTATGGATCCGGACGGCCGTGCGGCTCGGATGTGGGGATTGGTTGAGCGCAGCGGCATTATTTATTGCTCGTCACCGCAGTTTGAGTTCGTCGAAAAGGACCACAGAGCACGCCCAATGGAATGGTTGCCAGGCGATGCGCACAACTTCAACGAGGTTGTATTGCCCCGGTTGCGTCCGGGGATGACCGTACAGATGGGGCCGGGAATCTACTACTTGCCGCCCCTAGCGTTGCAACGGAATCTCACGCTGGTGGGTGCAGGTGTCGATGAGACCCTCCTTGTTGTCGAGGAAACCTTGTCAGTGATAAACGGCGCGCAGGTGGCGCTGCAGAATATGAGCGTTCGGGCGGCCAAGTCCATGTGTACAGCGTTCGTGTGCCAAGAGTCTAACCTATACCTTACTGACGTCTCTATGCTCATGGATGAGACCCTTGAACAGATTTCGGTCATCGTAGAAGGAGTGCTGCTGGCCGCGCGATTCTCTATTGACAACGCGGGCACCGCCGCTGATTCCTGCGCGGACGTCTTCAACGCGGAACTCGTCTCGATTGCGGTGCGTAATGAGGGCCAGGCTCGTTTTCACAAAAGTGATGTGGGATGGCTGGAAGTCAACCACTTTGGTTTCGTTAAATTGCGAGATTCTCTCGCGTACAGGTTAACGGCTTCGGGCGGCTCCGGGGTCGAGGGGTCAGTCATTTTCCGAGACAACAATTACAATAAACGATGCCTCATCGTGGACGACCTTAGCTCCGTCACATTGAATTCAGCGACCTTTGAACCCGGCGACCATGAGGGCTACGTTACGGGCACGGCAACGATCGGCTCTACTCATATTGAAGAGGGGGGAAGTTTCCACATCGTTGCTACCGAGGGCGCTACCGTCCAGGTCCCGCCCCAGGTCACCGTGGCGCCGGACGACCAGACGGAACCCCAACAACCGGATCCCGGCGTGTGGGTAGAACCGGAGGTGGAGCCAAGGCCCGTAGACCCCATGGCCGAGCTGGATAAACTTATAGGCCTGTCGAAGGTCAAACAACAGATTCGCAGCTTTATCAATCAGGTGCGCTACAACGAAGCGCGCAGGAGGGCGGGCCAGGAAACGAGTCACTTCTCGCTGCACAGCATGTTCCTGGGCAATCCGGGCACCGGTAAGACCACCGTCGCGCGCCTGCTGGGCACGGCGCTGTACCAGGCGGGGGCCATCCGTAACAACACGTTTGTAGAGGTCTCTCGCGAAGATCTTGTGGCCGATAGGTTGGGCGGCACGGCTAAAAAGACCAAGGAAATTTTGGAATCCGCGCTCGGCGGCATCCTCTTCATCGATGAGGCGTACACGCTCTACCAGGAATCCAATAATGGCTTCGGGCAGGAGGCGGTGGATACCATCTTGGCGTTTATGGAGAATAACCGCGACGATTTGATGGTGATCTTCGCTGGCTACGCGGACCGCATGCAGGACCTTCTATCCATGAACCCGGGACTGGCATCACGCATTAGCACCCGTTTTGATTTTGAGGATTACTCGGTAGAAGAAATCACAACGATGGGCCTGAAAGGCCTTGAATCAAGTGACTACGTAGTCGATGAGGAAAAATACCGCGCGGCGGTGTCACAGAAATACCTGCGCAGTTCAGATAAATCTAACGGCCGCTGGATCCGTAACTTCAACGAGGACCTTATTCGCAAGCAGATTGACCGCCTCACCACGGAGACCGCCGGTAACCTGTCCTCGCTTAACGCCGAGCAGCTCAAGGTAATCGCGGATGAGGACGTGGACGCCTTGATTGGCGGCGATGAGGAACAAAAGCAGAAAAACATCGAGGAAAAACTCGCTGAGCTCAACGCCATGGCCGGCCTGGACAACGTCAAGGCGTGGGTTAATGAGATGGTAAGTACCGCACGCGCGAACAAGCGGTTGGCGGATGTGGGCATCGTAGTTGAACAACCTAGTTATCACGCCGTCTTTACCGGCAATCCCGGCACGGGTAAAACCACCATTGCACGCATTATCGCGGCGATTTTCTACAACCTCGGCATCCTCGATACCACCACCGTCAAGGAAGTGGGACGCGCGGACCTCGTTGGTTCGGTCATTGGTGAGACGGAGAAAAAGACCAGCCGGGTTCTCGATGAGGCCATGGGAGGAGTCCTTTTCGTCGATGAAGCCTATACACTGGCGGGCCAGAGCGATAATGATTTTGGAAGAATAGCCATCGACACGATGCTCACTCGCCTAGAAAATGACCGCGACAAATTCGTGGCCATCTTCGCCGGCTACACCGCTGATATGCAGAGGTTCCTGGATACCAATGAGGGGCTGCGCTCCCGCATCCCGCGGATTATTGAGTTCCCGGATTACACCCCTGAGGAAATAGCGGGAATCGTTGCGGCGATCTTGGCCAAGACGTGGCAGTTCAATGAGCCGCTGGTGCGCGAGGTCGCGGCCCTAGTCTACGGCCGAATCCCGGACAACCAGCGGGCCAACGCCCGTTGGGCCCGTAACTTTGCCAAATCCATCGAGACCCGGCACATGGTCTGGATCGGCCAAAATAACCCGCCCCAGGAGGAGATGTTGACCATCGCCGATGTCACGGTTGTGGACGTGGCCCAGTCCTTCCTGGGCTAGCGCGGCGGGCTATAGTGCCGTGCCCTACCCGCGCGCGCAGCCGATGTTGAACGTTGCCGGTTCGCGTGCGGGGTCCTGCGGAAACGCGAGCTCAAGCTTGGAGTACACGCGGGTGTTGTAGCCGCAGGACGTGGGTTCACTGACGGTGACGGTTGCCGGGGTCGTGCGGAAGGTGCCCTCGGCGCAGAATGGATCGCAGTCATTGAGCCATTCGATGCCCGTAGCCACCGCGGTATCCGCGCCCCAATTCTCCCACTGCAGCTCGGTAACCAGCTGATTCCCGTCGCCGCAGGCTAAGGAGATGGATTCCGGCCCGTTAAGGCCCACCACGGACACACAATCAAGCACGGCCATGGAACCCACGGTGGTGGTCACGCCGTCTCCCACGAGGCCCGTGACGGACACCAACTGGCCGGTGGCGGGGAGCACGGAGAAGCTCAAGCGGTCAGCGTCGCGGATGACGGTGACCAGTTCGTCCTCGCCGCCCGTGGGGGACGGCTTGACGGTGCCCACCTCGTTGCCGTCCAGGGATGCCAAAATGTCATACAGCGCCGCTTGCTGCGGGGAAGAAATACCCGGGGTGAGCAGGAGTTCCAGGGCGCCGCGGGCGGTGGATGGAAACCGCGCGTCGATGTAGGTGCGCAGCTGTTCGGGTTCCACGGCCTTGAGCGCGGCCACGTCCACGGCCGGATCCGGGGACCATGCGGCCAACGCGCCGGCCGGGGCGCCCTGGGTGTGGCTATCGATGGTGATATCGCCAGCGTTATCCACCTGGTAGGTGGTGGTGATGGTTGCGCCGTCCAGGCTGTCGCTGCGTTGTAGGAAATCGCGGGAGGTCACCCCCACGTCCGCGGCCTTGTCCTGGGCAAGGGACGCGTCCGCCGACCGGGACAGGACCTCTTCCGCCGTAGCCACCGCCGGTTGGCCGCCCACGAAGATTACGCCGGCGGCGCCCACGGCCACCACGCCTGCCACCGCGGCGGCGGCCAGCCACGGCTGATGACGCCGGCGGGCGCGGCGCGCGGAAAGCTCATCGTGGGGTTTGGCCGGTGTGGATGCGGGCGTGGTGGCCAAAATAGATTGCAAGGTGGCGTCTGCGCGGGCCTTTTCCTCAGGTGTCAAGGGCGCGGTGGGGTGTGGATTAGCCGCGCGCAGCTGGTCTAATGGGTTCTTCATTGGGGGACTCCTTCGAGGGCCTGGGCCAGGCGGGTACGTGCGCGGTGGATGCGCACGCGGGCGGTGTTGGGCGAGATGTTGAACACTTCGGCGATGTCTTTGGGTGTGAGGTCCTCCCAGGCGGAAAGCATGAGAATCTCCTGGTCATCGGCGGACAGGCTGCGTAGCGCGCGGGTGACGTCTATGGAGGCATCCACAGCGTCCGTGCGCGCGGCAACGGCCCGCTCACCCATGTCCTCAGCCGGCTGCTCCGGATGCCGCGCGGCGGAGCGGTAGTATTCGCCCACTACATTGCGGGCTATACCGTATAGCCAGGGCAGGGGGCGGGTTGGGTCCCGCACGTTCGACAGGTTGCGCCAGGCGCGAGCGAAGACCTCCGCGGTGAGATCCTCGGCGGCGTCAAGCGGCGCCCTGCGCCGGCAAAAGGCCAGGACGCCCGGGTAACAGTCCCGGTAATAGCGGGTAAAACGGTCACGCACGGGGCTTATTGTGCCTTATTAAGGGGCTTTGGTTCCATTGCTGAATCATTGCCGCCGGACGGGATGCGCACCGTCGCGGAGGTGGAATCCTGGCAGGTCACGGTCGCGGTGTGATAGCCCTCATCAGGGCCCGGTTCAATGCTAGTTGGGGCGGTGACAAAGCCCACCAAGGCGCCGCTGTCAGCGGCGGGAGACATGATAGCGTGTGCCCCAAAAGACGTGGTCAGATCCGCGCGCTCGCCGGCCTGGCAGTCCGCGTAGATTGCGAGTTCCTGGAGCGGTTTGAAGGTGCCGTCAATGGTGATGAGCGGCTGCGGGGCGGAGTGATTCGCCGTGTCCGGAATGGTAGCGGTGGCAGCCCCGATGCCAGCCGCGCCAAGCAGCAGGGCGCCGGCGGCGGTGATTATTGTGCGGTTACGGTTCCAAGCCATGATGGTTCTCCTTGCGATGCGGCCCGGCGGTTAAAGGCCCGGGCGGAATAACAGGTTCAACCTGTTTGTTGCCGGAGGCGGGTGCTCCATTACACTGGCAGGAAGAATTTTTAATTGATGTGGAGGTTTGGCCCCCGATGGCTCGATTTATTGACCGCGTAACGCTGCATTTGCAGGCAGGCGATGGCGGCCACGGCTGCTCTTCCGTGCACCGTGAGAAGTTTAAGCCGCTGGGCGGTCCGGACGGCGGCAATGGCGGCCACGGCGGTGACATCATCTTGGAGGTTTCGCCGCAGATTCACACGCTGATGGACTTCCACTACCGCCCGCACCTTAAGGCCGGTCGTGGCGCTAACGGGGCCGGTGACTGGCGCAATGGCGCCCGCGGCGAGGACCTCATCCTTGAGGTGCCCGCAGGTACCGTGGTCCACGACGCGGACGGCAATATGCTGGCGGACCTCGTGGTCCCGGGCACTCGCTTCATCGCGGCCGAGGGCGGCTTCGGCGGCCTGGGCAACGCCGCCTTGGCGTCCGCGCAGCGCAAGGCCCCAGGTTTTGCCCTGCAGGGTGAGCCAGGTCAGGCCCATGACCTGGTGCTGGAGCTCAAATCCATGGCGGACGTGGGCCTAGTGGGCTTCCCATCGGCCGGCAAGTCCTCCCTGATTTCCGTGCTGTCCGCCGCCAAGCCAAAGATTGGCGATTACCCGTTTACTACCCTGCAGCCAAACCTAGGCGTGGTGGATATGGGCAACGAGTCCTTCACCATTGCTGACGTGCCGGGCCTGATTCCGGGCGCGGCCGAGGGCAAGGGCCTGGGCCTGGACTTCTTGCGCCACATCGAGCGCACCGCGGTGCTGGCGCACGTGGTGGATACGGCCTCCATCGAGCCGGGCCGTGACCCCGAATCTGACATCGACGCGCTGGAAAAAGAGCTGGCCAGCTACCAGTCCGAACTGGACGCGGACACCGGCCTGGGTGATCTGCGGGACCGCCCACGCATCATCATCCTGAACAAGGCGGATGTGCCCGAGGCGCAGGAGCTAGCGGAGTTCGTGAAGGCAGATCTCGAGGAAAAGTACGGCTGGCCGGTCTTTATCATCTCCGCCGTGGCGCGCAAGGGCCTGGAACCGCTGAAATACAAGCTGCTCGAGATGGTCACCAAGCACCGCAAGTCCCAACCCAAGGCCAAGGTGGATGAGCGGCACACGGTCATCCGCCCGCAGGGCGTGGGTAAGAAGCGCTCTGGCGGATCCTTCGCCGATTTCGTGGTGCGTGAGGATCCGCAGGTTGAGGGCGGCTTCATCGTGGAGGGCGAGAAGATCGAGCGCTGGATCATCCAGACTGACTTCGAAAACGACGAGGCCATTGGCTACCTCGCCGATCGCCTGGCCAAGGCCGGCGTGGAAGAGGAGCTGCGCAAGATGGGCGCCGTGGAGGGCTGCCCGGTTACCATCGGCGAGATTACCTTCGAGTGGGAACCGATGACCGGCGGCGATCCAACGCTGGCCGGCCGCGGTCAGGACGCCCGCCTGCTGGGCACAAACCGCGCGTCCGCCGCCGAGCGCAAGCGCGCGTCCCAGGCCCGCCGCGGACTCATCGACGAGTTCGATTACGGCCAGGACGAGGTGGTCACCCGCGAGTCCGCGAACCGGGACCGCTGGCAGGGCTAGCGCGCGCAGGCTTCCGCGGCTCGGGGCATGCCCCTTTGCCGCGGAAGCGCAGGGGCGCGGTACCCCACCCCAAGGGCGGCGCGGCGGCTAACCCCACAAAGTCGTAGGGCAAGGAGTTTCCTTATCCCCGCTTATAGGGGATTGGCCCTATAAAGCTTGTATTATTGCCGCCATGACCACCGAAAAAGATGATCAGATCGCGCAGAATCCGAACCACCACCTGACTGAGACCCTAGACGGCCAGGTAATCCCTGCCAGGCCGCTGCCCATGCAGCCGTATTCTGATCACGCGCCGGACGTTGAGTTCCCAGCGCCGGCCCCCAACGCGGGCGAATCCATGGCCATGGGCCACGATTCCCCTCTGCGTGAGACCATCCGCGATGCCAAGCGCATCGTAGTCAAGATTGGTTCCTCCTCCCTGACCGGGGACGATTTTTCGGTGGATCCGCGCAAGATCGACCACATTGTGGATGCGATCCAGGCGAGGATGGAACGCTCGGACGTGATCATCGTGTCTTCGGGCGCGGTGGCGGCCGGGATGAAGCCGCTGGGGCTGACCTCACGCCCGCAGGACCTGGCCACCAAGCAGGCCGCGGCGTCCGTGGGCCAGGTGCACCTGGCGTACGAGTGGTCCCGTTCCTTCGCCCGTTACGGGCGCACCGTGGGCCAGGTTTTGCTCACCGCGTCCGACGCCGGCGCCCGCGACCGAGCACGCAACGCCCAGCGCACCATCGAGCGCCTGCGCCACATGCGCGCGGTGCCCATCGTCAATGAGAATGACACGGTGGCCACCTCCGAGATGCATTTCGGCGACAATGACCGCCTCTCCGCGCTGGTGGCGCACCTTACCGGCGCCGACGCATTGTTCTTGCTCTCCGATGTCGACGGCCTCTACGACAAGAACCCCGCCGAGCCCGACGCGAGCTTCGTCTCCGAGGTCCGCACCGGCAAGGACTTGAAGGAGGTTGCCGCGGGCGACGGCGGCAAGGTCGGCACCGGCGGCATGGCATCGAAGGTCTCCGCCGCCCGCCTGGCCGCGCGTGGTGGGGTGCCGGTGCTGCTGACTTCCGCCGATAACATTGGCCCCGCTCTCGAGGACTCCCGCGTGGGTACCGTCTTCCACACGCGTGAGGAACGCCGCCTGTCCGCCTGGAAGTTCTGGGCGCTCTACACCGCCGATGCGGGCGGCGCCCTGCGCATCGACGAGGGCGCCATGAAGGCCGTGACCCGCGGCGGCAATTCCCTGCTGGCCGTTGGCATCACGGAGGTAGTGGGCGAATTCCGCGCCGGGGAGATCCTGGACATTGTGGGCCCGGAGTCCACCATCATTGGCCGCGGCGAGGTCAACTTTGACTCCACCACGTTGCGTTCGATCATCGGCAAGCACACCGATGAGCTCCCGTCCGAGCTCCAGCGCGCCGTGGTCCACGCGGATTACCTGTCTAACTACGCTTCCCGCGTCTAGCGCCCGATTCGCGTATCTTGGGGCGCATGAAATACGTCATGCACCCCCATCATTGGGAGATTACCGCCCGCGACTTGGACGCCGCGGGCCATGAGCGCGTCACCTCTTTGGATGAGGCGGACGTGCTCATTTTTACCTCCGGCAACCCGCGTGATTTCCCGGAACGCCTACCCGCAAACATCGGGTGGGTTCAGTACGGCTTTACCGGAGTAAATCACCTGATTAAACGCGGGCTGATTAAGGGCGGCGGCGTTAGGTGGTGCAATACCGCCGGCGCCTTCGCCATGCCGGTGGCCGAGTCCGCGCTGGCGCTCCTGCTGGCGCAGGCCCACCAGCACAAGGCGGCGGGCATGCAGCGGGATTGGTCCAAAAATGAGCAGTTGGATGCGGCCCAGGCGTGGCTGTATTCCGCCAAGGGCCAAGACGCCAAGGAGGTTGCTGTGGTCGGCGCGGGTGGAATAGGCAAAGCTCTAATTGCGATGCTCAAGCCGTTTGGGGTGCGCATCGTGGCGGTCAACCGCTCGGGGCGCGAGGTGCCCGGCGCCGACAGGACCGTGCCGGCCTCCGAGGTTTCCAGCGTGTGGCCCACCGCCGATTTCGTGGTCCTGACCATGCCGCACACCCCAGAGACGGACAAGCTGATTGGCCGCGAGGCGCTTAAGGCCATGAAGGACAGCGCTATCCTCGTGAATGTGGGACGGGGTAAGACCGTGGATACGGACGCGCTGGTGTGGGCGCTGGAGTCCGGCGAGATTGCCGGCGCCGGGCTGGAGGTGGTGGACCCCGAGCCGCTGCCGAGCGACCATGCGCTGTGGGGCCTGCCGAATTGCACCATCACCCCGCACATCGCCGCGAATAGCTCCGTGGCGATGTGGCACTTGGGGGAGATTGTCAACGCTAACGGCGCCGCGTTCGCGGCGGGGGAGACCATGCCTACCGAAGTAGACCCGGAGAGGGGTTATTAGATGAAATTCCATATGTTCCCCAACCCGTGGGAAGAGACCATCACCGAGCTGACCGAGGCCGGACACCAGGAGGTGGCGCGCGATGACGCCGAGTTCTGGGTCTTTAACGGCGGCCCCGAGGACTTCCCCGAATCCGTGCCGAAGGGGTTGGGCTTCGTCCAAGCCCCGTTTGCCGGGGTGGAGCACGTGATGGACGTTATCCGCTCTTCCGGGGTGCGCTGGGCCAACGGCGCCGGCCTGTATGACAACACCGTGGCGGAATCCACCCTGGCCCTGCTGCTCGCGCAGCTGCACGCCCACAAGTACGTGGCGCAGTCCGGGAGCTGGTCCAATCACCAGGAGGTTGAGGATCACACCTCTTTCCTGTTCGAGGATAAGACCGTGGCCATCGTGGGGGCAGGGGGGATTGCTGTGCGGCTCATCGAGCTGCTCAAACCCTTTGGCGTGGAGATTATTGCCGTTAACCGCTCCGGGCGCGAGGTGCCGGGCGCGGACGAGGTGCTGACGTTTAAGGATATAAACGCCGTGTGGCCGAGGGCCGATTACTTCGTCATCCTGGCGCCCCTGACGGATGAGACCTACCGGATGGTCAACGCGGACGCCCTGCGCGCCATGCCGCCCCACGCCGTACTGGTCAACGTTGCCCGCGGCGGCCTGGTGGACACGGACGCCCTGGTCCAAGCCCTGGCGGACGGCGAGATTGCCGGCGCGGCGCTGGACGTGACGGATCCCGAACCCCTGCCGGACGGTCACCCGCTGTGGGAGGATCCCCGCGTGGTCATCACCCCGCACAAGGCCAACCCGCCGTATTCGGTGCGCAAGCGCGTGGCGTCCCGCGCGATTGAGTCCGCCGCCTCCTTCGCAAAGGACGGCACCCTTGACTACGAGGTAGACGCGGAGGCCGGTTACTAAACCCCAGGGGCCAAGGCGCCATGGCGAGTAACGCAGAAGCGGCCTAGCCCCGCGGCGGGGTAGGCGCGGCCGCGCCCTAGCTCCAGAACGCCCCAAGCTGGCGATTTGCGGGATGGGCGATATGTACAATGGTGTATATGTCTGACATTAAAGCTGATTCTGCCCAACTTTCCCCAGAGCGCGCCGCAGAGCGCGAGGAGGTGTTGACCAAGGCGCGGGCCGCGAAGGGCGTCGCGCCCGTCTTTGCGCAGCTGACCACCCCGCGCAAAAATGAGATCCTGCGTGCCGCCGCGGATGATTTGGTGGCGGCGACGGAGGACATTCTCGCCGCTAATTTGAAGGACATCGAGGCGGGCCGCGCGGCCGGGATGTCTGACTCCCTGGTGGACCGCCTAGCCCTTGACGCGGACCGCGTGGCGGGCATCGCTAACGGCCTGCGCCTAGTCGCCGGCCTGGAGGATCCGGTGGGGGAAATCCTGCGCGGGCGCACCATGGATAACGGCATCCAGATGAAGCAGGTTCGCGTGCCGCTGGGGGTTATGGGCATGGTCTACGAGGCCCGCCCCAACGTCACGGTTGACGCCTTCGGCCTGGCGCTCAAGTCCGGCAACGTGCCGCTGCTGCGCGGCTCCAAGTCCGCGCGCAATTCCAACGCCAAGCTGGTGGACATCCTGCAGACTACCCTCGAGCGGTTTGACCTGCCGCGTGAGGGCGTGCAGCTTCTGCCGTGCGAGACGCGCGATTCCGTCCAGGATCTCATCACCGCCCGCGGCCTGGTCGATCTGGTTATTCCTCGCGGTGGCGCGGGGCTCATCAACGCGGTGGTCACGGGCGCTACCGTGCCTACCATTGAGACCGGAACCGGAAACTGCCACTTCTACGTGGACGCCTCGGCGGATGTGGACAAGGCCATCGCCATGGTGGTCAACGGCAAGACCCGCCGCACCTCTGTATGCAATTCGACCGAGGCGGTCCTTTTGGACGCCGCTTTGTCCGACGCCACCAAGCTCCGCATTATCGAGGCCCTGCAAGATGCCGGCGTCACCATCCACGGCGTGGTCTCCGAGCTCGAGGCGTTTGGCGTTAAAGGCGCCGTGGAGGCTACGGATCAGGAGTGGGAGGAGGAGTTCTTGTCCCATGACATCTGTGCCAAGGTAGTCGATGGGGTAGACGGTGCCATCAAGCACATCGCCCGCTACACCACCGGCCATACCGAGGCCATTGCCGCCCAGGACGCCGACGTGCTGCTTAAGTTCGCCAACGAGGTAGATGCCGCGGCCGTCATGCTCAACGCCTCCACGGCCTTTACCGATGGCGAGGTCTACGGCATGGGCGCCGAAATCGGCATCTCCACCCAGAAGCTCCATGCCCGCGGTCCCATGGCCCTGCCGGAACTTACCTCCACCAAGTGGATTTTGCAGGGAAATGGCCAGTGCCGCCCATAAAAGGTTAGCTATACTATTGCCATGAAGCTTCCTACCTCCTTGCCCCTAGCCCTCGCGACCATCGCGGCATCGCTCGTAGTTGGTGGGGCGGTGGCGCCGGCGGCGGCGTCGTCGGAAGAAACGTGCCCCGCGGTAGTAGTGCTGGCCGCGCGCGGCTCCGACCAGAACGAAAAAGAGGGGCAGTACTTTGGCCCGCAGCGCTACTCGCCTGGCTCGATGCCCTCCAATGGCTGGGAGGGGCCTAACTGGAGCGCCTTTTTCCACTACGTTGAAAAGGCGCACCCGGGCGTGATGGATGACGTGCACGTCCTGGGCCTCGATGACCAGGCCTATCCCGCGGTTATGCAACTGCCGCCGCTGGCGGAGGAGGGCGAGCAACTGACCTCCTCGCAGACCTCTTCGCGCCTGTGGGGCGTGCTCACGACCCATGACATCCCCGCGCTCGTGCGCGGTGTGACCGTGGGCGCGCTCGATTCCATGCGCGCCGGGATGGACAACGCGCCGGCCTTCGTGGACGCCTGGGAGGCCCGCACGGGCTGCGCCCCACACTACGTGGTGGCCGGGTATTCCCAGGGCGCGATCGTGGGCACCAGCGTGGAGCGCCACCTAGCCGCCAAGGGGCGCCTGCTCGGGGCGATTTACCTGGGCAACCCGTTGAACCGCCCGCGCGGGCTCGCGGCCGCGGTCCCCGCCCACCTGCTGCCGCAGCCCGCCGCGCTGCCCGCCGGCCGCCGCATTAACTACTGCCTCGACGGGGATTTTGCCTGCGACTTGACCGTGGAATCCGCCATGGATGCGCTTTCCACCAAGGCCGAAAAGCACGCCTCCTACTTCCTCGACGCCGCGGCGGGCAACCCCACCTCCCAGGACGTTTTGGTGGCGGAGACCTTCGTCAGCTGGGTCAGCCGGGAGAATTAATCACCCGGGTGTAATTAAAGATGCAATCACCCGTGGATCTGTCTATGCTGTCTACGTCTTAGAAAAATCGCATATATGGAAGGTAGTCCCCATGGGCGGATTTACTCGCGCCGGCCGCACGCTGCGGACCAGGCTGGCCGTCATCGCAACCTCCTTCGCAGCGGCGGTGGGAATCGTTGCCGTACCCCAGGCCCTTAACCCGGCGGAAGCCGACGCGCAGACCCGCTGCCCGGCGGTGGTGGTGCTCGCCGCCCGCGGCTCCGGGCAAAACACTCAGGTATACCCAACCTGGTACTCCAACCAGGCCGCATGGGCCTCCAACGGTTGGGAGGGGGAGACCATCCGCGCCTTCCTGCGCACGGCCGAGTCCCGCTACGCCGCCACCCATAACGGCGCCTCCCTGATGAAGGACGTTCATGTCCTGGGGCTGTCCCCTAACTATTACCCGGCGATCTTCCCGGAGTATGAGGTCCCGAACATTGCCCAGCCCAACACCCTGGGCGCGGTGCTGTCCATCGCCGCAACCTACGGCGCGCCGGTGATTAACACCGCTATCTCCGCCGCCACCCAATTCGTCTACTCCGTCAACGCCGGCCGCGGCGGGGTTATGGACGCGGTCAACGACTATGAGCGCGCCTCCGGCTGCCACCCAAGCTATATCCCCGTGGGCTTTTCCCAGGGGGCCATGATCCTTGCCGAACACGAGCGCGAACTTGCCCGCCGCGGCCAGCTGGCCGGCGTTATCTACATGGGCAACCCCATGACCGCCCCACGCGACCGGCACACCGTGGGAGTACCCGGCGGGGGCGCCGGTGGCATTCTCGGCCTGTTCCCGAACAACACCCGCGACGGGGCGGCAACCGGCAACCGCGTGAACTACTGCCTGCCGCTGGACGGCGTGTGCGATTTGTCCGTCGCCACCCTTGAGGGCTCCCGCGCCAGCGGTGGCAACCATGGCCGTTATTTCCTGCGGCACTCCCGGTGGGACAACCAGGTCGCGGACTCCTTCGGCCGGTTTGTGGACCAGGTCCGCTACCGCTAAGCTAACCCGCTCGTCTGCCGGTGGCGCCGTAGGGGCGCGGCCCGGCGGGCGTTCGGGTTATACTTTTCTGCCATGACAGTTAACCAGCCCGCACGCCGCAGAATTGGCATCATGGGCGGAACCTTCGATCCCATCCACAACGGCCACCTCGTGGCGGCGAGCGAAGTGGCTCATCTATTCAGCCTCGATGAGGTGGTCTTTGTCCCCACAGGCCAGCCGTGGCAGAAGGCCGACCGTGAGGTAAGCGCGGCGGAGCATCGCTACCTGATGACCATGGTGGCCACGGCCTCCAACCCGCGTTTTACAGTATCGCGAGTGGACATCGACCGCGGCGGGGCCACGTACACCATCGATACCCTGCGGGATCTGCGCGAAATCTTTCCCGACGATGAACTTTTCTTCATTACCGGCGCCGACGCCATGAGTTCCATCATGTCCTGGCGCGACTGGGATGACATGCTGGAAATGGCCCGCTTCGTGGGCGTGACCCGCCCCGGATACGAGCTGACCAAGGACATGCTGCCGGAAGAGTACCGGGACAACGTGGACCTCGTGGACATTCCCGCCATGGCGATTTCCTCCACCGCCTGCCGCGAGCGCGCATCCCAAGGTGAGCCGGTGTGGTACCTGGTGCCGGACGGCGTGGTGCAGTACATCGCCAAGAACCGGTTGTATACCCCGCATCCCGTCCGTCCGCTGTAGCCGTGCGGCGTGGATGCGGTTGTGGAAACTATGTATTAGTCGCGTCAACGTGCAAGAATAGGGTAGTTTAACCCTGATTATTGTAGAGAGTTTGAAAAGGAACACTCATTGTCTATTACTGACGTTGCTCAGCGCATGGCCACCATCGCGGCGCACGCTGCCCAGGAAAAGCTGGGTTCTAACATCGCCGCCATTGACGTTTCTAACGTGCTGGCTATCACTGAGGTCTTTGTCATCGCTTCCGCCGACAATGAGCGCCAGGTGCGCTCCATCGTTGAAGAGGTTGAAGATGAGCTGACCAAGGAAGGCTTCGAGCCGAAACGCCGGGAGGGCCATCGTGAAAACCGCTGGGTGCTGCTGGATTACGGCAACATCGTGGTGCACGTTCAGCGCGAAGGGGAGCGCGACTATTACGGCCTCGACCGCCTGTACCATGATTGCCCGCTGGTGGAGATTGAGGGCATAGAGCCCCCTTCCCGCCCGGGCGAGTGGGCGCAGGAAGTCAATACTCGTGACGTTGAGTCAATCGACGAGATTCCTCTGGCAGAAACCATGCCTGAAGAGGATGAGGAGTTCTAATACCCCATGAGCCGCCGCCTGATTCTGATCCGCCACGGTCAGACTACGTATAACGCCACCGGACGTATGCAGGGTCACCTGGATACGGAGCTTTCCGATGAGGGCTACACCCAGGCGTCGGCGGCGGCACGCCTGCTGGCTGGCCAGGGCGTTTCCCGGATTATCGCCTCGGACCTGGTGCGCGCTAAAGAAACGGCGCGCGTGGTAGCCGAGGAGCTGGGCGTGGAGTTTACGGTGGATGAGCGCCTGCGCGAGACGCACCTGGGGCGGTGGCAGGGCATGGCCTCCTCCGAGGTCGATCTCGAGTTTCCCGGCGCCCGCGCCATTTGGCGCCACGATCCAACCTGGGCTCCGCCCGAGGGGGAATCCCGCGTCCAGGTCGCTGAGCGCGCCCGCCCGGTTATCGATGAGCTCATGCGTGATTACGCGGAGTGGAATGACGGGACCGTCCTGGTGGTGGCCCACGGTGGCACCATCGCGGCGCTGACCTGCCACCTGCTGGGCTTGGAGGTATCCCAGTACGGCATTTTGTCCGGCCTGAAGAACACGCACTGGGCGCAGCTCACGGCCCGCCCGGCGTTCAACCCGGAAAAGGCCGAGTCCTCCGTGGACTTTAACGCCGGCAATGTGGAGGGCGCTACCTGGTACTTTGACGGCTGGAACATGGGTGCCAAGGTCCCCGGCGGGGCTGGGGCTGATAACCAGTGACGGTTCAAGTAGTAACGGACGCGTCCGCGAGCTTGCCGCAGGACGTTGTCGATGAGCTGGGGATAGACGTCATCGACCTGCACGTGATGGCGGGGCAGGGCAAGGACGGCACGGAGCGGTCCACCTCCGGCCTTTCGGCGTTGGAGCTGGCGGCGGCGTACGGCCGCGCCATGGAGCGTTCCCGCCGCGATGGCCAGGACGATGGAGTGGTGGCCATCCACTTATCGAAGGTCTTGTCTTCGACGTATTCCCAGGCGGTCAACGCCTCGGGCGTGTTCGATGAGGACAAGATCCGGGTCATAGATTCCGAATCCGCGGGCATGGTCATGGGTGCCGCGGCAATGGCGGCGGCCCGGCTGGCGCTTGACGGCGCCGACGTGCAGGAATGCTTCGAGGCCGCGCAGGATACGCTCAGGCGGGCAAAGACCTGGGCGTACATCCAGTCCATCGATGCGCTGCGAAAATCCGGCCGTATGTCCGCGACCACCGCGATGCTGTCCACTGCGTTGCTGGCCACCAAGCCGATTATGTCGATTACGGACGGCAAGCTGGAGCTGGTGGGCAAGACCCGCACGCAGACCAAGGCGTTTTCCAAGCTGGTGGAGCTGGTCGCGGAGCGCGCGGATGGCGAGCCGGCGTTTGTAGCCATCCAGCATTGCAACGCCCCCGAGCCCGCGGAGCTGCTTCGCGAACTCCTTGAGCAGGCCCTGCCCGAGGGCACCTCCTTTATCACCTGCCCCTTAAACGAGGTGATCGCCGTGCACGCCGGCCCGGGCGCCATTGCCGTGTCCGTGGTCTTTAGTTCCGAGGCGCCTGAGCCCACTCCCGCCAATCAAAGGCGTTGACCTGCCTCTAATAGGCCGTTGCAGGAATGTCCAGGGGAGGGGCGCTGCGGCTGAAAATCTGTGGATAATCGTGCGCGAACGGGGGTGCGCGGTTTGGTTATCCACAGGCGCGCCCGCCGGGCTGGTAAGTCATCCGCGCGGGCTGGTTCAGTGGCGTGTATGGGTCAGCCAGATATTTCGAATCGGTTGCGCGAACTGACCAGGCCGACGGGCGAAGAGGACCTGTTAGACATTCAGTATCCGCGGCCGCGCTTGCGCGTGCCCATGTGGCAGGCGGTGGCCGCGGCGTGCGTGGTGGTGGTCATCCTCGTGGCGTGGGTCGGGGTGAGCAGCCGCGGCCAGCAGGAGACGGTGATTACCTCCGCCCCGGGGGAATTTCCCACGCAGCCCGCGGCCAGCCAGACCGCGGTGCCTGAGCCCGAGCGCCTAGTGGTCTCCGTCGTGGGTGAGGTGGAAGCGCCGGGGCTCTACACCCTGGAGGCTGGCGCGCGCGTGGCAGACGCCCTGGCCCAGGCGAAGCCTTCGCCGCACGCCGATACGCTCTCGCTCAACCAGGCCCAGCGCCTCGAGGACGGCCAGCAGCTGGTCGTCAACCCCCAGGGCCGGGGCCCTAGTACCATCCAGGGCCCCGGCGCTGCCCCTGCGTCCGACGCCGCCCCCACCGGCCAGCCCGGCACAGTCAACATCAACACCGCCACGGCCGCGGAACTGGAGGGCCTCAATGGCGTAGGCCAGGTCACGGCCGCGGCGATAGTCGCGCATCGCGAATCCATTGGCCAGTTTTCCGCGATCGAGCAGCTGCTTGACGTAAACGGCATCGGCCCCGCGAAGTTTGCGCAATTGGAAGACCAGGTGACGCTGTGACGGCGGTGCGCGCCGGCTCCGGGCAGGTAGAGAAGGGCTCCAAGGTTGCCCTGCGGGAGCTTCGCCTGGTCCCCGCGGCGTTGGTGATGTGGGCGGTGAGCCTGGCGGTAATCCTCGACGCCGGCTGGTTGGCCATCGCGGCCATATCGGCGGCGATTGTGGCCGGGTGGGTTACCCGGCAGCGCGGCCAGGGCGTGCTCTCGGCGGCCGTGGGGTTGGCAGGGCTGGTGCTCACCGCCACGCGCAAGGACCGCGCGGAGGACTTTGATTACCCCATGCAGCTGGGCGGCACGCTTGCCTCCGCACCCCGCGAGGTGACGGGCGGCGGCATCATCCTCGAGCTCAACGTGGCCGGGCTGCCCGAGCCCATCACGGTCTTCCTCGACCCGTCCGCGCACACCGCCCTGGACCTCGCCCCCGGCGCCTGGGTAAACGTCAAGGCCTTTTATTCCTCGGCCACCCAGCCGGGGCTTATCCCGGTCACGGCCAGCGGCACGCTGGAGTCCTCCGCGCCGCCGGAGGGCTTTGCCGCGTGGACGGAGCACGTCGCGCGCTCGCTCAGCACACAGGTGGCCTCCACGGTGGGGGAGGCCAGCCAGGGGCTCATCCCGGGGATGGTGCTGGGGGATACGTCCCTGCAGAGCGAGGCGGAGCAGCAGCTCTACATCGAGACGGGCCTATCCCACCTCTCCGCGGTCTCCGGCGCCAATGTCACCCTGGTGTGCGCCGCGGCGGTGCTCGTGTGCCGGATGCTCAGCCTGGGCCCGCGCGTTCAAACCGCGGCGGCGGCCGCGGCGTTGGCCGTGTTCGTTGGGCTGGTGGGAACGGAGCCCTCCGTGCTGCGCGCGGCGGTGACGGGAATCGTGGGGCTTATCGCCGTGGTGGGCAGCCGCAAGATGGAGCCGGTTCACGCGCTCGCCATCGCCATCATTGTGTGCCTGGCCATCAGCAGCGGTCTGGCCGCCAACTTTGGGTTTGCGCTCTCTTGCGCCGCCACCGCCGGAATCGTGGCGCTGAGCCCGCTGCTCTACAAGCTTTTTGCGCCGCTGGGCCTGCCGGATATCGTGGGCAGGGGGCTGGCGGTCGCGGTAGCCGCGGACGCAGTGACCATGCCTATTATCGCGCTCATGGCCGGGGAGGTCTCCATTGTCTCCGTGCTGGCCAACGTCTTGGTCACCCCGGCCACCGCTCCGGTGACCATCTTAGGGCTTGCCGCCGCGGGGTTGGCGCTGTTGCCGTGGGACGTGCCCGCCCAGGTAGTCCTCTGCCTCATCGAGCCCTTCACCTGGTGGATTAACACCGTTGCCTTGGGCACACGCGCGGCCCCCATCGCGACGGTGCCCGCCCAACCCTTGGCCGTCATCGTCGCGTACGGCTGGATCCTCGTGGGGCTGGTCTACGCGCGCCCCAGGCTCACCGTCGCCGTGACCATTCTTGCGCTCACCCTGGCCGCGCTGGGCGGGCAGGAGCGTGCGGGCGGGGAGGTTGACGTCGGGCGGCTGACGCAACACGTGGTCAACCTGGAAGAAGACATTGAACCCATACCGGCTGGGACGCAGGTCATCATCGTGCTCGAACGCGGCCCCGAGCGGGACCGGCCCACCCGCACCGCGGGCGGCATCCCCGTGCTATACCCCAACCGTGACGGCCCCGTTCGCCTCTATTCGGATGGCAGTCAGCGCGCGGCGGACGGAAGGTTCTAAGATGGTGCCATGGCTTTAGCACCCGTACACCTTATCGTCGGCGACGATGAATTCCTCGCCGAGCGCGCCCGCCTTGCCATCCAAAAGGCCGCCGCCGACGAAGCCGGTGCAGCCCCCGAAATCACAAAGCTCCGCGCCGCCGAGGTCACCCAGGGCGAAATCCTCGAAGCCACCAGCCCCTCCCTGTTCGGCGACAACCGAGTCATCGTCATCACCGACGCCGAACGCGTGGGCAAAGACATTATCGAGGTCCTGGCCCAGGCCGCGCTCAACCCCGCGCCGGGGATGACGCTGGTGGTCGTCTACCACGTGACCGCTAAAACCATGAAAGGCAAGAAGAAGCCGCCCGAGCTTCTGGCCAAGCTGGGCAAACTGGCGCAAACCCATGAGGTCTACTCTCTTTACCCGGACGCGCTGCCGCGCTGGGTGACTCAGGAGTTCGCCTCCCATAATGTGCGCCCTACACCGGACGTGATTCACGCCGTGCTGGACGGCGTGGGTTCCGACCTGCGCGAGCTGGCCTCCGCCGTCTCGCAGCTGGTGTTCGACACGGGTGGCAACGTCACACGCGAGGCGGTGCAGAATTACTACACGGGAATCGCGGAGGTGGCGAACTGGGATATCGCCGATGCCGCCGTGGCCGGCAAGACCAACGCCGCCGTCTCCTCATGCCGCCGCGCCCTCCAACTCGGGGCGTCCCCCGTGGCCATTGCCGCCGCGCTGGCCAACAAGGTGGGGGTGGTGGCCCGCCTCTATACCGCCCGCGGGGACCATTTCGCCGTGGCCAAGCAGACTGGGCTCAACCCCTTCGTGGTGAAGATGACCATGCCGGTAGCTAGGCGGTGGTCCGCTGATAACGTCACCAAGGCCGTCATCCTCATGGATGAGCTGGACTATGACGTCAAGGGGCAGTCAGGTAAGAATGACATGTTTGCCATCGAGGCGGCCGTGCGCCGAATTGCGGAGCTTGCTGGCTAAAGCGTTACACTTGGGCGCATGGATGATAAGGAATTAGTGGACTTTGCCACGAAGCTGTTTGATTTCGCCCGCAATGGCGACATGAACCTCGTGGACTATGTCGGTGAGGGCCTTAACGTCAATCTCGTGAATGAAAACGGACAGTCTTTTGTCATGCTCGCCGCGTATCACGGCCATGCCGAGCTGGTCGCCGCCCTGGCCAAGGCCGGGGCGGACGTTAACCTGCTCAATGACCGCGGCCAATCGCCGCTGGCGGGCGCCGTATTCAAGAAGGAAGACGCGGTGATTGACGCCCTGCTGGCCGCCGGTGCCGACCCCCAAGCCGGCTCCCCATCCGCCCTCGACACCGCGCGGATGTTTGAGCGCGCCGACTTGGTGGAGCGCTTCACGGCCGATTCCGGCGCCGCGGGCGCCGCAGGGGAGTAGCCCGGTGAGCCTGAGCGCTTACCTGACCATCATGCTGCTGAACCTGGCCGGGGCGGCCTCGCCCGGGCCGGACATTATTCTGGTCACTCGCATGGCCACCAAGTCCCGCCGCCACGCCGTCGCCGCCTCCCTGGGAATCCAGGTGGGCGTGCTCATGTGGTGCACCCTGACCGTTCTGGGCGCGGCGGCGGTGCTGACCGCGTTCCCGGAGATCCTGGGATTCGTCCAGCTCATCGGCGGCGCGTGGCTGGTGTGGATGGGGTTTAACATGGTGCGTGGCGGCTGGGCGCAGCGAACAACGCCGCCGGTTTCCGTCGCCGCCGCCGAGGCGTCCCTCGGCTCCCCCTGGTCTAGTTTTCGCACTGGGCTGCTTACCAACCTGTCCAACCCGAAAATAGTTCTCTTCCTGGCCGCCCTCGTGGCCCCGCACCTGCCGGCCAACCCAACCCTTGGACTGGCGGTGCTGCTCATCTTGAGCCTGGGCCTGTCCGCGTTGGCGCTCTTTTTGCTGCTGAGTTTCGTGATTTCCACCAACGCCCTGCGCCGGCGCATGCTGGCCGCCGGCCCATGGATTGACATCGTGGCCGGGTCCTTCTTCCTTATTGCTGGCGCCGTGCTGGTGGCCAATGGCATCGTGGCGATTGCCCGCTAGCCTGCACTCCAGCGCATGCCAAGAAGGCGCAGGGGCTCTGCGCCTGGGCTGCATCGCTGCCAGCGGCCGGTTAGGAGATTTTCGCGGCGGCTGGGAAGCGGAAGGCCGATTCGTTGAACAGCAGAGGCCCGCCCCATGGCGGGCGCCACGCGCCAATCCCGGCGGCGATCTCCATCCGCCCACGCGGGGTAAAGTCCGGGTCATCGCCGTTGACGCCGTTGTGATACCCGCAGGCCATGACGGTGGAGTTCATGTTGGTATCCCCGCCGTTTTTATAGGCGACCACGTGGTGCACCTGGCATTCGGTGGCGGGTTTGCGGCACCCGGGCGTGGAGCACGTGGGATTCATGATGGACGCCGCGTGCCTCTGCTTCGGATTGGCGAAGCGCTGCGTGCGGTAGAGATTGCACTTGCCCTCCACCGGGTGAACTAGAAGCACGTATCCGTGTTCTGCCAGTCGCATGTTGAGGTATTGCGCGCCCGTCATCGTCGCGCCGTTGGTGGTGCGAAGCGTGATTTCCTCACCGTCGCCGTCCACAATCTGGTCATGCTGGTCAAGGGTGACTATCATGTTGACGGCCACGGAGGGCGCGCCCACCCCATCGAAGACGGTGTTCTCGAAGCGTTCGATGCTGCCGTCCTGGGTCTGCCAGAAGCTTTCCATGGTCAGTGGCGCGCCGGTTATCACAATCTGGCGGTATCTCTCGTAGCGCCGGATGGCCACGCCGAACTCCGGATCCTTCTTGGGCTTTTTCAGCTTCGCCAATTCGGCCCTGGCCACGGAGTCAATCATGTGCGCCGGCGTCTCGCACAGCGTCCGGCGAAGCTTCCACCGCTTCAACGCGTGCTTGACCTTCTTGACGTGCCGCTCGATGCGCAGCAGGTCGAAGTAGCCGTGGTCCGTGCGCCGGGCCTTGGCCTGGATAACGGTGTACGGCGTATCCCCGAAGTACACGGCGAACAGGCCCAGAAGCTCATCCGCCTCGTCCGGTGAAGCCCCCCAGCCCACCAGATCTGACTTGGGCACGCCCTCAGCCTGCGCCACCAGCTCGAGGCCGCGGGCGCGGATACCAAAGTACGTTTGCAAAGTCATACCCTCACGCTAAACGCGCTTTAGCGACCGTGGCAAGCGTTACCGGGCCCGGGCGGCAAATCTGTGGATAACCTCCCCTACGGCATGTCCAGCTGCTGTTCGTGCACGGTGCGCCAGGCCCATTCCGCCCAAGCCCTGGCGGTTCCGGCCCGACGCAAGCGGGTGGAATCACCCACGGCCTTACCGCGCGATCCTCGAACCTGCGCCGCGGTCATCGCAGCGAATACCGCGTCCTTGCCCGCCAGGGTTCCGGCCGCGAGGCTCTCGCGCAGGACAGTGTGGAACGTGGCGCGGCTGGCGAGAGCGGTGATGATGCCGCGGTTGCGGGCGTTGCGGTCTGGTCGCTCGAAGACGGCGCGGCCGGCGTCGGTGAGGGTGAACGCGCCGTCCTCGGTGCGGGCCATGAAGCCCAGGTACTTCGCCGCGTCCGAGTAGTAGCGCGCCTGGCGCTCCACAAAGCCGTAGTGGCTCCAGATGTCATCCATGGTCAACGGGGCCTCGGCGGCGAGCTCGCAGAGGTTGATCACGCGTTCGAAGGAATCTGCCTGCGGGAACGGTACGCCTTCCGGTTCTGGGCCGGGCGCGGTGGTCTCTAGAATCTCGCGCAGCGCGGCCTCGTCCAACAAATTGGGCGTAAGTGCGTAGCGCGCGCCGTCCACGAAGTGGATGCTGCGCGGATCGGCTGCGTCCCGGAACTCGAACCTGTAGAGGTGGAAGACGCCGTTGGAATAGACCAGGTACACCGGCACCACGGGCTTGGACATCTGCGCCTGGAAGCGGGCCCACGGGTAGTAGAGCTGGCGGATGTTGAAGTCATCATTGATGGAATTTTTGGCCTCGACCAGGCACAGCAGCTCGGGGGATTCCAGGCCGGCGTCGATTTCCATCTGCGCGCGCTCTACGTTTACGTCCAAGGTGCCCATCTTCAGCGGGATTGTCCCCGAGGACATGCGCCCCGACACCGTGGCCTGAAGCCGCCCGCAGCCTAAGAAGTCCTCAAAGATTCCCGCGATTCCGGCGGCGTTGAGCGCCGTGGCCTCCGAGGTAATCGCCCCAAAGTCCAGGGACTCGATGCCCTCCGGGGTGGACCTTTCCCGCACCGGGCCGGTCAGGTCTGGGAATCCGGCGTAGAGATTAAACCGGCCCACGAGGTAGGTATCGCGGCGCACCGCGAGCATGGAAAGGCCGAGCTTTTTGAAGATCCAGGGGCGCGCCTCGGACCAATCGTGCTTTGCCATCAGTCGCGGCTCGCGGCCGGAGAGTCGCTTTAATTCCTTGGCCGTGATCACAAAATGGCCATCCCGCTTCAACGCGTCCGAGTATTCCTGGCGCGCGAAAACCCTCAGCCAACCGTAATCATTGACGCCGAGTTCTGCCGGGGCACCAAAGGCGGCGCGCAGTTTCGCCGCTTCGTCCGAGTCGGGGTTAAAGCTCATAATTACGCACCAAGACCTCATCCACTTTGCCGCGCCTCGAGGCCTTCGAATTGATGGCTCGCGTGGCGCCGACTATCTCCACGGTGTAGTCCGAGTACAGGTCACGGATGAAATCCGTCGCAGAGTTAGAAAGCATGAACTTGACTCCGCGGGCATCAAGTAGATCACAGACTCGCTTGAGCCGCTCCTGCTCCGAGCGGTTGAAGCCGCCGGCCGCATAACCGGTGAAATTGGACGTTTCGTTTACGGGATCGTAGGGCGGGTCGAAGTAGACAAAATCGCCGGAGGCGGCGTCGGCAACGGCGGCGGCGTAATCCCCGTTGAGGAAAAAGACCTCATTGCCGTTGAGGTACTCGCTGACCCCGCGCAGCGTGGGAACGTCGCAGATGGTGGGGTTTTTGTAGCGGCCCCACGGCGCGTTGAGCTGGCCGGCCGCATTGACGCGGTAGAGGCCGTTATAACAGGTCCGGTTGAGATACAGCATGCGCGCGGCGCGCTGCACCGCGGTCAGCTTCGCGTAATCCTCGCTGCGATCCAGCGCGCGTAGCTCGTAGAAGAAATCCTCATCGAACGGGTAAGACTGGAGCAGCTCGATGAGCCCGTCAACATCGGACCGGACCACCTCATAGAGGTTTATCAGCTCACTATTGAGATCATTGACCGCGGCGCGCCCCGGCTGCAGTGAAAATAGCACGGCGCCGCCGCCCAGGAATGGTTCGAAGAACCGCCCGTAGCCTTCCGGCGGGAGGGCGGCGTGGATCTGCGGTAAGAGCTGGCGCTTTCCGCCCGCCCATTTCACCAGTGGCTTAACGTTATTCATCGCCTCACCATCTTAGCGGGCGGCCGGACCGGCCCCGGTATTGCCCCGCACGTCCGTTCGATTGGGGCGGATGGGCCAGGGCATAAAAATAGGCCCCGCCCCGGGGAGGGGAGGAGCCCATCGCGCCAAGACAAGGCGGGGATTAGTCCATCTTGTTCAGAGCGGAAGCCATACCGGACTTCTTGTTAGCTGCGTTGTTGCGGTGGAACACGCCCTTGGAAACGGACTTGTCCAGTGCGCGGGAAGCAACGCGGAGCTGAGCCTCAGCAGCAGCCTTGTCGCCAGCCTCTACAGCGGCGCGGAACTTGCGTATCTCGGTGCGAACGGCGGAACGAACAGCCTTGTTGCGCTGGCGTGCCTTCTCGTTGGTGATGATGCGCTTCTGCTTGGACTTGATGTTTGCCATCGAAATTTACCTCTTAGTAATCGAAGAAATGATTGAGCTGAAATCCCCCAGGACATGTCCTGGCCGGTCGTGCCAGCCGCGGCGGTAACGTTCTAAGGACGGACCCAAGGTCCTGACCGTCCCGGCTACCGCGCCCGGAGAATTTGCAACCCGCAAAGACTACCAAATGCGCTGGGCAAATAGCAACAATGGCGGCCCGCGGTTCTACGCCCAGTGGTAGACCATGCGCAGGCGGTTGGCGATGCGCTCGAAGCGGCGCTGCGGAAAGAGGATTCCGCGGCGGCGCACGTCTTCCTCGGAAATCTCGAGCACCCGGTCCAGGCGGACCCAGCACTGGCGGCCGGTCTCATCCCACTCGCCGGATCCAATCTCCAGCCACCAGTCTTCCTCCTCGTGCGTTGGATTGGGTGAGATGAGCAGGCCCAAAACGTTGGAACGGTTGCGCGCAATGACTAGCACGGCGCGTTCGTGGGGGAGTGAGTCGGGGCCATCGGTGGGGGCCCAGACCCAGACCACCTCACCGGAGTCCGCCTGGCCGTCGATGTCCGGCGAGAACAGGATGGAGCGGGGATGATCCTCGGTGCGTTCCACCCGGATGGGCGCGGCCTTGCGGCGCTCGATAGTGGTTTTGGGCCCGCTGAGCCCCAAGCGCTCGTTGATTCGGGTTAGGCCCAGCTCAAGCGGCTGTTTATGCTCGATTCCAAACGCGCGCAGCAGCGTCGCTAAAGGCCCGTTCGAGCCCCGGCCGGTGTTGCCTGCGTTGGTCATGCACACCATACTAACGCCCCTGCTTACCGCATGGTGGTCATACGGTGTTCATGCGGTAAAGTCAGGGCGAGCAATATCTAGAAAGGTGTGGTCCAACCCGTATGGCCAAGAATTACGCGATCGAGACGTTCACGGAGCCTTCCCGCATCCGTAACTTCTGCATTATCGCCCACATCGACCACGGCAAGTCCACCCTGGCGGACCGTATCCTCCAGCTGAGCCAGGTTGTTGACGCCCGCGATATGCGCGATCAGTACCTGGACAACATGGACATCGAGCGCGAGCGCGGCATCACCATCAAGGCGCAGAACGTGCGCCTGCCGTGGGTCCCACGTACCGGCACCCACGCCGGTGAGCAGATGGTCCTGCAGATGATTGACACCCCAGGGCACGTGGACTTTACCTATGAGGTCTCCCGCGCGCTGGAGGCGTGTGAGGGCGCAATTTTGCTGGTCGACGCCGCCCAGGGCATCGAGGCCCAAACCCTGGCCAACCTGTACATGGCCATGGAAAACGACCTGGAGATCATCCCGGTCCTCAACAAGATTGACCTGCCCGCCGCGGACCCGGAGAAGTACGCCCTCGAGGTTGCCCACATCATTGGCTGCGAGCCAGAAGACGTGCTGCGCGTCTCCGGCAAGACCGGTGAGGGCGTGGAAGAACTGCTGGATAAGGTCGTGGAGCTCATCCCGGCGCCCGCCGATGAGGCCGGCGTGGATGCGCCCGCGCGCGCCATGATCTTCGACTCGGTGTATGACACCTACCGCGGCGTGGTTACCTACATCCGCATGATGGACGGAAAACTCACCCCGCGCCAGAAGATCAAGATGATGAACACGGGCGTCAACCACGAAATCCTCGAGATTGGCGTGGTATCCCCAACCCCCACCCCCTGCAAGGGCCTCGGCCCGGGCGAGGTTGGCTACCTGATTACCGGCGTGAAGGACGTCCGTGAGACCAAGGTGGGCGACACGGTTACCTGGGCGTCCAACGGAGCCGAGCAGCCCTTGAAGGGCTACGCCGACCCTAAGCCCATGGTGTACTCCGGGCTGTTTCCCATCTCCCAGGCGGATTTCCCCGACCTGCGCGACGCGCTGGAAAAACTCCAGCTTAATGACGCCTCCCTGACCTGGGAGCCGGAGACCTCGGTGGCCCTCGGGTTTGGTTTCCGCTGCGGCTTTTTGGGCCTGCTGCACATGGAAATCACCCGCGACCGCCTGCAGCGCGAGTTCGACCTGGACCTGATCTCCACCGCCCCATCCGTGACGTACCGCGTGGTTAAGGAGGATGGTTCTGAGCAGGTGGTGCACAATCCCTCGGACTGGCCGGGCGGCAAGATCAATGAGGTCTACGAGCCGATCGTCAAGATGACCATCATTGTGCCTTCGGAGTTCGTAGGCCCAACGATGGAACTGTGCCAGCAAAAGCGCGGCCAGATGGGCGGCATGGACTACCTGTCCGAGGATCGCGTGGAGCTGCGCTACACCATGCCGCTTGGCGAGATCATCTTCGACTTCTTCGACATGCTCAAATCCCGCACCAAGGGCTATGCCTCGCTTAACTACGAGGAGGCCGGCGAGCAGGTTTCCGACCTGGTGAAGGTGGACATCCTGCTCCAGGGCGAGCCGGTGGACGCATTCTCAGCGATTGTCCACCGCGACAACGCCAATTGGTACGGCAACAAGATGACCAAGAAGCTCAAGGAGCTCATCCCGCGCCAGCAGTTTGAGGTGCCGGTCCAGGCGGCGATTGGCTCCAAGGTCATCTCCCGCGAGAACATCCGCGCCATGCGCAAGGACGTGCTTGCCAAGTGCTACGGCGGCGATATTTCCCGTAAGCGCAAGCTGCTCGAGAAGCAGAAGGAAGGCAAAAAGCGCATGAAGGCAATCGGCTCCGTGAACGTGCCGCAGGAAGCCTTCGTGGCCGCGCTGTCCACCGACGGCGACGATTAGGGCCGCCAACCCCGCCCGGCCGAATCTTTAGGCCGGTTCCGTGTGCACCCGGCGGATGGTGGGCCCGCGGCTGCCGTGGCGGGCCCGGGCCCGCCAGATGAAGGTAAAAACGGTCAAGGCTATGACCAGTGCCGTGGCGATGTAGAGGGAATCCAGCCCAAATCGCAGGTAGCTAAAACCGCCCAGGAAGGCGCCGGCTGTCAGCCCCACCACCATGACAAAGTGCTGCAGCCACGCCGCGTGGGTGCCGCCGAAGAACAGGTCCGCGACGTGCTGGCCCATCTTTACCAGTGTGCCGGTCATATACGTCAGGGGGATGGAGACCTCGCCGCCGCGCTCGAAGATGGAGTTCATGGAGCCAATGCCGGCGCCGAGGGTGACCATGGCGATCCTCGGCAGGCCGATGGCCAGCAGGAGGCAGGAGATGACAAAGAGCACGCACATGTTTGCCATGACTATCTCGCGGACCCAGTCCCTGCGGGCGGTGCGCAGCGCCCAGCGGCGGACAAAGGCCCCCTCGATCACGCCGAAGAGGAAGGCGCCCACGCACGAGGCGGCCAGTACCGCAAGCTCTGGGTGGCCCTCGATGGAGGACACGGCCATGCGGGTGACGTTGCCTGACATGAAGGACAAAAACATCCCGCCTAGGAACATAAAGCCTAGGGAGTCGGCGAAACCGGCCACAAAGGCAAACCCCACCGCTAAGGCCTTTTCGCGGCGAGAATGTCCCACTGCCATTGATGCTCCTTCGACGCGGGGTACCGGGGTAACTGGGACAGGGTACTTCAAATAATCCACGGCTTTGAATAAACGTCCCGGGCGTTTCCATTAAAATGGGCAAAACGCGTTGAGACTCCCTAGACCTTAATTCAGGACTGATTCTTCTATGACCACCCCGCAGTATCCAGAGTCAACCACCCCGCCCGTGCCGGTCGCCGGCCGCAGGTCGGCAGGGCCCGGCCGGATCCACCAGACTGCCAGAGTAGGTCAGCGGCCCGCCCCCAAAAATCGCCAGGGCCAGGCGCTGCCGCCGCTGCCGGTGACGTCCGTGAAACTGGAGGCTGGTTCCTCCGCGCAGGTATTCCGCGAGGCCGCCGCCGAACTTCTGCCGGAAATGCAGGAGATGCGCAGGGATTTGCATCAGCATCCCGAGATCGGCCTGGAGCTGCCCCGTACGCAGGCTAAGGTGCTCGAAGCCTTGGCCGGCCTGCCGCTGGAGATTACCACCGGCCAGGACCTCGATTCCGTGGTGGCCGTGCTGCGCGGAGGACAACGCGGGGATCACCCGGCGTCCGTGCTGCTGCGCGCGGACATGGACGCGCTGGCCGTGCATGAGCGCACCGGTGACCCGTTTGCGTCCGTCAACGAATACATGCACGCCTGCGGCCACGACCTGCACACCGCGGGACTGGTGGGGGCCGCGAAAATCCTCTGCCGGTACCGCGAGGAACTAGCCGGTGACGTGATTTTCATGTTCCAGCCGGGCGAGGAGGGCCCGGGAGGCGCGGCGCCGATGATCGAGGAGGGCGTGCTGGACGCCGCCGGTCGCCGGCCGGTCGCGGCCTACGGCATCCACGTGGGCCCGCAGGATTACGGCACGTTCCACTACATCTCTGGCCCGCTGATGGCGTCGAGCTCCAACCTGTCCATCTCGGTCTTCGGCAAGGGCGGTCACGGTTCCCGCCCGCATGACGCCGTGGACCCGGTAGCCGCGTTGTGCGAGATTGTCACTTCGTTGCAAACCGCCGTGACCCGCCGCTTCGACGCTTTGGACCCGGTGGTGATCACGGTGACTAACCTTTGGGCCGGCGACGGAGCGTTTAACGCCATCCCGGACCGCGCCTCCCTGGGCGCTACCGTGCGCGTGCTGCGCGATGAGCAGATTGACCACGTCCGCCAGGTCATCACGGAGGTCTCCTCCAATATCGCCGCCGCGCATCGCTGTTCCGCGCAGGTGGACTTCGAGATGCTGTATCCCACCACCAAGACCAATGACCGGGAGAATCGCTTCGCGGCGAACGTCTGGTCGGCCATGTTCGGCGCGGAGAACGTGATGCCGTTCGAGGCGCCGATGATGGCCTCGGAGGACTTTGGCTACGTGCTGGCCCAGGTGCCCGGCACCTTCATGTGGCTGGGCACGGCCAACCCTAATACGCCGGAGAACCAGCGCGAGTGGAACCACTCGCCGCTGGCCCGCTTCGATGACCGCATCCTGGGCGACCAGGCCGCCGCGCTGGCGGCCGTGGCCTTCGAGCGCCTGGCTACCGAGCAAGAGCATCCGTCCCCTCAGACTCGCGCGGCGCGCCAGGCTGCGCGGCACCCGGGCGAGGCCCAGTCCCCGGGGACTCAAGCCGGAGAGTAGAGAGCCTTAACAGGAGCAGCGTCGCGGCTACGGTCGCGATGGCCGAGCCCACCACGGAAGACCACGCGAAGCCCGCGTCGGACGTGGCGGACTCAAAGACTCCAATGGTCTCCAGCCCAAACGCGGTGAGATTGCCCGCCGTATGGAGGATAATGGCGGCCTCAAGGCCTCGGGTGTAGTGCGTCAATGCCGCGGCGCAGGTGGCGAAGATTGCAATATCGATCTGCCCCTTGAACCCGTACTCGTGCCCCGCCATGAAGATCGGCAGGCTGACTAGGTAGGGGACCAACGGGTTGCGGATCCATGTGCCCAGCAGCTGGGGCAGCCAGCCCCGGAACACCACCTCTTCCGCGGCGGCCTGCAGGGGAATCAGGGCAAAGATAACGACCAGCATCACAAGCGCGCCCCGGTCGATGTGGACAGCGCCGTTGTCCCCGGTGAAGATGGCCACGGCGCAGTAGACCAGGTAGACCGCCAGGACCGGCGGCACGCTGCGCCACAGCCAGGACCACCGGATGCGGCCGGCCACGGACCACGTAAATCCCGCGATGCGCCTGCCGCCCAGGCGCGCGGCGATCAAAGCGGCCGGCATCATGATGATGATGTACATGGTGAGATCGACGAGGCCGAGGGGGTGGGTTGCCTCGGACGAGTTGAGCGTGGCGCGCGGCACCCCGAAGGAATCCGCAAGCGCAAGGGAGGCGCGATACCACAAGTTCGCGAGCACGAGGCCGGCCAGAATAAAAACTAGGACCTCGGCGAGTGAATGCCACCAGCGCGCCGGCTTCGCCGGGTTGATGCGGGTGGTGCGGGCAAGTCGATGAAATGGAATACTCATGGCTTCAACCTTCCCCGGACGGGGCGGCCGCCGAATCGGCCCCAGGGATGAAATACGCGGGCGGGAAATCCTCCCTGGGGAGGATGCGCGGGAGGAATTAAGAAGGCATTGTGGAGGACATGACTAATTCAGCGAGGCCCGGGATGCGTGAATGGGGCATCACCGCGGGGTGCGCGGCGGTGGGCCTACTCATAGGGATTGTGGGCGTGTCCTTGGACCTGGATACCGTCACCGGGGCTCTGGCGCACGCGGAGGCGGAGGACCGCTATGCCGTTTTCATCGCGCTGATGATCATCGCCGGAGTGGTGGCCGCCATGGGCTTGCCGTGGGCGCTTAACCACGTGCCGGAGGAGGCTGACCCGGACTACCCCGGAACGCGCCGCAGCCTCACCGCGGCGTGCGTGGTGGCGCTGTGCGGCTTTTCCTACTTCGCAATCCCCGCCGCCTTGGTTGCGCTGGTGTCCGCATTTGGGCGCCGCACGACGCTATGGAGCACCGCGGCCACCGCGTGCCTTGCCGGTTCCTTTGCCGTTGAGGCGCTGCTGTGGCACTTTGCCACGCGGGAATATGATCCGTTGACTCCGTTGGGGTTTCCCGTTGTGGTCATCCCGGCGATGCTCATCGGCACAGCCCGGGGCCGCCGCCGCGAGCGCCAAGCCCGCCTTGAAGCAGAGGCGCGCCTCACGCGGGAGCAGATGCGCGCGCGAGAGGACGCCGCGCGCGTGGCTGAGCGTGAGCGCATCGCGCGCGACATGCATGATAGCCTCTCCCACCGCTTAAGCCTGATTGCGCTGCATGCCGGCGCGCTGGCGTACCGTGAGGACCTGCCGCGCGTGAAGGCCGCGGCGGCGGCCGGGACCATCCGCGATGAGGCCCAGGCCGCGGTGAACGACCTGCGCCAAGTCTTGAGTGCGCTCCAGGAGACCGCGCCGCTGCTCGGCGTGGAGGAGCTGCTGGAGGAACACCGCGCGGCGGGCGGCCGGGTGGAAGTGGCCGGGGAGATCCCTCGGTTGGAGACATTGGCCACGCAGGCACTTGCCCGCGCGGTTCAGGAGGGCCTGACCAACGCCCGCAAGCACGCGCCGGGGCAGCCGGTGCGCCTGGAATTCGCCGGCGGCGCCGGCCGCGTGAGCGTGCGGATGTCTAACGCGCTGCCCGAGTCGCCGGTTGCGGCTGGCGGCAGCCAACTGGGGCTTTCCGGCATCGCGGAGCGCGCCCGGCTCAACGGCGGCACGTTCCGAGTTGAGGACTCGGCGGGCGGGGAATTCGCGTGGAGCTTAGACCTGCCGTATCCATCCAGCCAGGAAGGGGCCGCGCGCCATGGGTAGGACCACGGTTGTTTTAGTCGATGATGAGGAGCTGATGCGCTCCGGCCTTGCGCTGCTCATTGACGGTGCGGACGGCATTGAAGTAGTGGGCCAGGCAGCAAACGGGCGCGAGGGCGTGGCATTGATTAACCGGCTGCGCCCCGACGTGGTGCTCATGGACATCCGCATGCCCGTCATGGATGGCATTGCCGCGGTTCAGGCCCTTGCGTCCGCGCAGGCATTGGACCAGCGCACGCCCGTCATTATGCTCACCGCCTTCGACACGGATGAGTTCATCGTCCGCTCCCTGCGCGCCGGGGCCGTGGGGTTCTTGCTCAAATCCACCCCGCCGGAGGCCCTGGTGGCGGCCATCAAGGCGGCGGCCGCCGGTCAGCAATTGTTAAGCCCCGGGGTGGTGGACAAGCTGATGGCGCAGGTGAGCAACTCCCCGCAAAGGCCGGTGGGGACAGGCGGGACCCATCCTGGGCTTGCACGCCTCAGCGAGCGCGAGCGGGAAACGGCAGAGCTCATTGCCCAAGGGTTGACGAATACCGAGATCGCCGCCCGCTTATTTATCTCGCCCACCACGGTCAAAACTCACGTTAGGCACATCATGGAAAAACTAGAAGCCCCGAGCCGCATTCACATCGTGATAGCGGTGCTCGAGGCTCGGCGCGGCTAGGAACGCCCCCGGGACTCCCGGCGCATGCGCACCAGGACTATGACCGCGTTGATAATGGCCAACGCCGCGAGGACTGCCAGCGCGATGGATTGGCTGCTCCAGTACTCTGTGTAATTGCGGGCCACATACCCGGCCACGCCGGGAAAATCATACCTAGCGGACACATCGATGATCATCCAGATGTGCTTGGCCGCCAGCAGGAACGGGGCGGGTAGGAGCGCGGCAAGCGCCGCGCCGGGGGTGGCCGTGCGGAACTGGACGGCCAAAAGACCCGTCACCGTGAGCAGGACTCCCAGGCCCACCAGCACCAGCGGCATGGGCGTGTCGAAGGCCAGTGGGGAGCCTTGGAGGAGGAACTCGTGATCGATGAGGTGCTGTTCGGTAAGCGTCGCGCCTTCTAGCACGGCTTCCTCGGGGAGCTGGGCGACCGTCTGGGTCATAGTCATGGGCTAGATTTTATCCTCCGGGCGGCGGGTATCGCCGGAAGAGGCGGACGGATCCTCGTAGCCGTCGGCCCACTCGCCGGTCTCGAAGTCATAATCGACGTTTTTGCCCTCTTCATCGGTGCGCTGGTACCACTCGGTGTAGCGGCCCGCCGAGGAGTCAAAATCGGCGCCGGCTCCGCGGCCGTCCTCGGCGTGTTCCACGGCCAGCTCGAAGTCATCACCGTGCTCTTCCAGGCCGCGAACCACAGCATTTTGCACGGCGGCGCGGGCGTATTCGCTGCGGATGAACATTGGGTCGCTGCGCAGGTCCTTGATGAAAGCCACGATCATCACGATGAGCACCACGGAGAACGGCAGCGCGGAGAGGATGGTGAGGTTTTGCAGGCCGGTGAGCACCTCTTCGCCGCCGGTCAGCAGCATCACCACGGCGATGCCCATCATGCACAGGCCCCAGAAGACAACCACGAACTTGTTTGGGGTTGGATCCCCCTTGGAGCTCATGGTGCCCATGACCACGGACGCGGAGTCCGCGGAGGTGATGAAGAAGATGGACAGGACCACCATCAGGATTACCGGGGTCACCTGCGCCAGCGGCAGGTTATCGAACAAAGCAAAGAGCACCGTCTGGTTATCACGCGTGCCGTCAAACTCCGTTATGCCGCCGCGGGAGAACTCAATGGCCGTGCCACCGAGGATGGTAAAGGACGCGATCAGGATGAGCGATGGCGCAAGCGCGGTGACTAAGATGAACTCGCGCAGCGTACGGCCGCGGGAAATGCGGGCCAAGAACATGCCGACGAAGGGGGTCCAGGCGACCCACCACGCCCAGTAGAACGCGGTCCAGTAGGACTGGAATTCCACGGTCTCCGGTCCCCAGGATAGGGACTTGGACATCATGGGGAAGAATTGGTCGATGTAGACAAAGATGCCGGAAGGCAGCAGGTTGAGTAGCAAAAGCGTGGGTCCCGCGAGGAACACGAACGCCACCATGGCCAGCGTGAGGGTGATATTGATATTGGACAGGTAGCGGATGCCGCGGGAGACGCCGGAGACGGCCGAGATGATAAAGCCCACGGACAACACGGCGATGATCACGATGAGTACGTTGTTGCCCAGCCTGCCCCAACCGGAGACTATCTCCACGCCCTTGCCAATCTGAATGGCGGCCAGTCCCAGTGACGTCGCGGTGCCGAAGAGGGTGGCGATCAGCGCGAGGATGTCGATGACCTTGCCCAGCGCGCCATCGGTGCCCTTGGACCCGAACAGGGGCGCGAAGATCGAGGAAATCAGCGGCACGCGGCCTTTGCGGTAGCAGGAATACCCAATCGCCGCGCCCACGAAGGCGTAGGCGCCCCAGGCGTGGAGGCCCCAGTGGTAGTTGGCCTGCGCCATGGCCTGGTGCAGCGCGCCCACCGTGCCCGGCTCGGCGGTCTCCGGTGGAGGGGATAGGAAGAAGCTCAAGGGCTCGGAGGGGCCGTAGAAAAACAGGCCCACGCCGATCCCGGCGGCGAACATCATGGCCACCCAGGAGAAGTAGCTGAACTCTGGCTCCTCATCATCGGTGCCCAGCTTGATGCGGCCAAGCTTCGAGAAGGCGATGACCACCACGGCCGCCAGCGCGGCGTTCATCGAGATGTTCAGCAGCCAGCCGGCGTTGGTCATCGCCCAGCCGAAGGCCGCGGAGGACGCGGAGGATACGGAGCCGGGGCTGGAGATGCCCCAGATAATAAACCCCACGATGAGCACTGCGGTGACGCCGAAGATGACCCTGTCTAGGCCAAAGCGGTTGCGCTGTTCATCCACCCCGATGCCGGGAACCAACCCGGGGTGCATATCGTGGGGGTACAGGCCCACCGCGGTGGGCTTGTCAGTTTTGTGCAAGGACGCTTGGTACGCGTCCCGGGAATCAGACACTTTGAATTCCTTAAATTAAAACGTATTGAGTTGAACGCTTCATTATTCGGCAAAGGCGCCCGCATGCCAAACGGCGCATACGCGAAAAACCGCGTGATGGGTTACCATCGTCACCAGGCGGCCGCCTGTGCGCCGCCAGCGTCAACTACAGCGAGGTGCCTGATGAATCCGCCAGATACTCCCGGCGCATCCCATGGTGCGCCTTCCCATGACGCGCTCGAGGCTTACGAGATTTTCGAGGTCCCCGAAGAACACCTGCTCGATGGCTCGCGGCTGCTTTCGCCGAAGGACTCGTGATTCGCTAAATCGCCGCCCCATTTCCAGCGGACCCGGCGCGGCGGCGGGCCGCGCTATCGGGTCATCGACCGGTTACATCTTCGCTAGGCGGCGCCAGGTGGGCCGCGTCGAGTAGCGCTTTGGTGTATTCATGCTGCGGGTTGTCCCAGACCTGTGAGACCGGTCCGGCCTCGACTATGCGGCCGGAGGCCATGACGGCGACGTCGGAGCAGATGCGGCGGATAACCGGCAGGTCGTGGGTGACGAAGACCAGCGTGAGGCCGTATTTGTCCGCCAGTTGCTCGAGCAGCTCGAGGATCTGGGCGCGCACGGAGACGTCCAGGGCGGAGACGGCTTCATCGGCCAAAAGGATGTCCGGCTCGCCGATCACGGCGCGCGCGATGGAGATGCGCTGGCGCTGGCCGCCGGAGAATTCGTGCGGGTAGCGGTCCATCGCCGCGCTTTCAATCCCGACGTCCCCCAGCACCCGGCCCACCAGCTCGCGCGCCCGCGCCTTGGGAGTGCGGCCGGGGAGGCCCTCGGCGATGGTCTTCCAGATGGGCAGGCGCGGGTTGAGCGAGCCCTGCGGGTCCTGGAAGACCATCTGCACGCGCCCATTTACCTCCACGGTGCCAGACGTGGGGGAGCTTAGGCCCGCGACGATGTTGAGCAGGGTGGTCTTGCCCGAACCCGAACCGCCCACCACGCCCACGCGCTGGCCGCGCGCGACGCGAAGGTTGACGCCTGCAAGCGCGGTGACCGGGCCGAAGGCGACGCTGAGATCGCGGATGGTGATGGCGGCGGGGCCGTCGGCCGCGGTGGGGGCGGCTGCCCTACCGGGGCGGGCGGCGTCCACGAGCGCCTGGGTGTAGGGGTGCTGCGGGGCCGCCAGCACGGTGGAGGTGGCGCCGGTTTCCACGATCTCCCCCTGGCGCATCACGGCCACCTGGGGGCACAGGCGGGCCACGACGTGCAAGTCATGGGAGATGAACAATAGTGCGGTGCCGCGTGTGGCGACCAGCTCATCGATGACCTCCAGCACGCCCGCCTCCGTGGTGGCATCCAGTGCGGTGGTGGGCTCATCGCAGATGAGCACGTCGGGGTCACCGGCCATGGCCATGGCGATCATGACGCGCTGGCGCTGGCCGCCGGAAAGCTCATGCGGGAAGCGCGTGGCCAGCGCCGCGTCCAGGGAGACCAATTCCATGAGGGTATCCACGGTGGCATCGCTGGATGGAGGGATGGCAAACTCGAGCTGCTTGCCCACGCGCATGAGCGGATCCAGGGCGTTCATGGGCTCCTGGAAGACCATGGCTATACGCTTGCCGCGCAGGCGGCGCATCTCGCGGTCATCGAGGCTAAGTAGCTCCCGGTCGTCCAGGCGGACCGACCCGCTGGCCTCCAGTCCGGCGCCGAGCAGGCCGATGATGGCCAGCGCGGTCATCGACTTGCCGGAACCGGACTCGCCGATAAGGCCCAGGCGCGTGCCGGGCTCCAGGGCGAAGGAAACCCCGTGCAGGATCTCTGCGCCCTGGCCGCCGAGGGGTGCGCCCACGCGCAAATCCGTGACAGTCAACATGCTCATTTACGCGTCTACCTTTCCGCCGCGGGCCAGGCGCGGGTCGATGAGATCCCGGATGCCGTCTCCCAGCAGATTGAAACCTAAAACCGTGCCGGCGATCGCGGTGCCCGGCCACACGACCAGCCACGGCTGGGTGCCCAGCAACGTCTGCGCGTCCTGGAGCATGCGCCCCCACGAGGCGGACGGTGGGGCGGAGCCGAGACCGAGGTAGGACAGGCCCGCCTCGGCGAGAATGGCCAACGCGAAGTACACGGATGCCTGCACGATGACCAGCGCGCCGATATTAGGCAGCACGTGGCGCCAGGCTATAAGCCATCCGGGGACGCGGGAGACGCGTGCGGAACGGATGTAATCCTGCGTCATGACCTGCAGCGTGCCGGACCGGGCCACGCGGGCGAAAGAGGGGATGCCCGCCACGCCGATGGCCAGCATGGCCGTGAGCGTGGACGGTCCCCACACCGCGCCGGCGATAATCGCCATGAGCAGCGCCGGAAACGCCAGCATAAGATCCGCCGCGCGCATGATGAGGTGGTCTACCCAGGATCCGCGGCGCATGCCGGCAAAAATGCCCGCCGGGACCCCAATCGCCGCGGCGATGGCCACGGCCACGAGCCCGACGAATACGGTGATCCGCGCCCCGGCCATCAGCCGGGAGAGCACGTCGCGGCCGAAGCGGTCCGTGCCTAGCAGGTGGCTGGAGCCGGGGCCAAGCAGCCGCTCCGCGGGGATGGCGTGGTGGGGATCGTAAGGGGTCCACACCAGCGAAACGACGGCGGCGGCCACCGTGATCGTGACCAGGATGAGCCCCACCCAGCCGGTGGCGGGCAGGCGCCGGAACCAGTGCCCCGGCCAGGTTTGAATCGAAGTCATCGGCGGCCTCCTTGGGCGCGCAGGCGCGGATCCACCAGGCGGTAGGCAAGATCCGTGAGCAGGTTGACGGCCAGGGTGAACGCCACCAGCAACATGATGAGCGTTTGGACGGTGGTGAGATCACGCACGGAAACGGCATCTAAGAGCATGGAACCCATGCCCGGGATGACGAACACCGCCTCGATGACCACCGCGCCCACCACAAGAGTGGTCAGCTGCACGCCGGCTACCGTAATCACCGGCAGGGCGGCATTGCGAAGGCCGTGGCGAATGAGCGCGCCGCGCTCCGACTGGCCCAGTGCGCGGGAAGTGCGAATAAAGTCCGTATCCAGGATCTCCAGTACGGAGGAGCGCACGTAGCGCGTGAGCATGGCGCCCTGGACCAGGGCCAAGGAAATCACCGGCAGTATGAGGTGGCGCAGAAACTGGCCGAAGTCCGCGTTGGGCGGCACCCAGCCATTGGCCGGCAGCCAACCAAGGCCCACCGCGAAGAATGCCACCAGCACGATGCCCACCAGGAAACTGGGGATGGCGATGCCAACCTGCGTGCCCGCCGACACAATGGTCGCGGGCGCGCTGCCGTGGCGGCGCGCCAACCACGCCCCCGCCGGGATGGCGCCGGCCAAGGCCAGCAGCAGGGCGCTGAGCACCAGGATGAGTGAGACCTGCGCGCGGTCTAGCACCGTGGCCGTGATATCCGCCTGGGAGGCCAGGGACATGCCCAGGTTGCCGGTGAGCAGGCCGCCGACCCACTCGAAGTACTGGGTGACAAGCGGGCGGTCCAGCCCCAGCTGGGTGCTCAGCTCCGCCACGGCCTCCTCGGTGGCGTTGACGCCTAGGGCCACGCGCGCCGGGTTGCCCGGCACCGCGCGCATGAGCGCGAAGATAATCACGCTGGCCACCACCAGGGTGCCCACGAACCGGAGCGCAAGGCCCAGAATCGTTCTAGTCATTGGTATCGCCCCCGGCCCGAGGGGTGAAGTCTACGTCCCTGAGCTCGATGGCGTCTGTGACCTGGTCCGGCCGCACGCCGGTGACGCCCTCTCGGGTGAGCACGATGTTCGGCATGTTCATCAGCGTCAACGCGCCCATGTCCTCCATGATGTGATCCACGGCCCGCCCCATGAGCTGGGTGGAGGCGGCCTCCTCGGATTCCGTGTCTGCCTTGGCAAACAGGTCACGCACGGTTGGGGAGTCATAGCCCAGGTAGTACTCAGGGCTGCCAAATAGCGTGGTGATATCCCGGGGTTCCACGTGGGAGACGATGGACATCTGGTAATCCTTGGCGCCCATGACCTGGGCCAGCCACATGGCTGGGAACTCGGCGGATTCCAGCTCTACCTCGAAGCCCACCTCGGTCAGCTGGGAGTACAAAAGCTCGGAAATGGTCTGCGCGTAGGGCAGGGTGGGCACGGTGATGGTGATATGGGCGCCGGTGGCCCCGGCCTCCGCCAGCAGTTCGCGGGCCTTGTCCGGATCATGAGGGTAGTAATCCTTGCCGCTAAACCACGGGTCCGTGGGAGGGACGGGCGCGCCGCCGGTATCCGTGGCGGCGGCGTCCCACAGGATGTCATTGGCCGCATTGCGGTCTACGGCATAGGCCACTGCCTGGCGCACCCGCGGATCATCAAACGGGGCAACCTGGTTGTTCATGGAGAGCACCACTTCGCCATTTGTGGTGCCCACGGTGGTGCGGTACTCATCCGGCAGGTTGCTTAAGAGCTCGGGGGCCTGGACGGCCCACACGATATCCGCGCCGCCGGATTGGAGCGCGTTGACCGCGCTCATGGCGTCCGGGAAGTAGCGGATGGTGACGTCCCGCGCGGGGGCCTTCCCCCAGTAATCGGGGTTGATGGTTAAGGAGACAAACTCATTGGGGCTAAATCCGGCCACCATGAACGGGCCGGTGCCCACGGGTTTGGAGGAAAGCTCACCCACGGCGCCCTCGTGCATCATGGCGCCGGTAACCGTGCCCATTGACCACAACCACTTATTTGACGGCCGGGCCAGGGTCACCTTGAGCGTGTTTTCGCCGATTGCCTCCGCCGCAGCCACCGCGTCCATCTGGGATTTCAGGCCGTTGGTCCATTTCTCCCGCACGTAATTGATGGAAAAGGCGGCGGTTTCGGCGTTGAAGGCGGCACCGTCGCTAAAGCTCACGCCCTCGCGCAGGGCGAACGTGTATTCCGTGCCGGCCTCGTTGACGCGCCACCCGGTGGCCAGGTGGGGGACTATCTCGCCGGATTCGGGGTCGATGCGCACCAGGGTTTCGTAAACGTTGCTCATCAAGGCCGCGGGAATGGCGGCGCCGCCGGTGGTGGTGAAATCTAAGGAATTGGCCGGTGAGGTGGATGCCAAAACCACCGCCGAACTGGCTGATTTTCCCGGGGCGGTGGTGGGCACGTAGGCCGTGTGTCCTGCGGAGCAGGCGGTTAGGGCGCCGGCCGCTAGGAAGGCGGCTGCCCCTAAGGCTCGCTTATTCATAGCAACAGGGTAGTCCCCTAGGGGCGCTGTGGAGAAACGGATTGCGTGCAAGATTAGCCGAGCAGCACATCCCCCGGAGGGACAGCGCGTTATCCGGATTCCCCGAGTAGGCCGGACTGGTGTGTCAGCATGACCTCCAGCGGCGAGGTGCCGCCGCGGACGGACGATAGCCCAAAGGCCAGGGAATCGGCGCGGTAGCGGTTTTCCGCGTACTCCACCGGGCGGCCGGAGTGGTCAGAAACGGCCACGCGCACCTGCCACAGCGCGGAGCCGGGCTCGATGCCCAGCGCGTCAGCGTCTTCCTCCGTAGCGTGATCGATGACGAGCTCGCGGCGGACGTTGTCAAAATCCACGCCCGATTCAGCCAGGTGGTCATGGACGGAGCCGGCGTCCGCATCGAAGTGCAGCACGATGGAGCCAATCTCGAGGGGGAAGTACTGGCGTTCAACCAGGACGGGTTCGTTGTTGGCGTAGCGCACGCGGTGGATGAAGATGATAGGTTCACCTTCCTCTACCGCTAGCGCCTTGGCTACGCGCGCCGGCGCCGGGCGGCGGGCTTGCCATAGGGTGCGCTGGCCGGCCTTGAAGCCACGAAGCTTCATCCATTCCGTGACTGAGTAGATGGACTCAAACGTCTCGGCCTGATGATTGCCCAGGACCACCGAGCGGCGGCCGCGGCCGGAAGAGATGGCGCCCTCTGCCCGCAGGGCGGCCATCGCCTGGCGCACTGGGCCGCGGGAAGAGTTGAACTGGGCGCACAACTCGGCCTCGCTGGGGAGCTGGTCCCCCGGGGCCAGATCCCCCTTGCGGATCTGTTCCTTGAGGAACTCGGCAATCTTGAGGTGCCGCTGTGGTTCGCGCTGCAAAGACACGGGCCTTTGTTTCCTTCCCTGCTCTAAACCAGTGGTTCAAGTAGAAACCACCCGCACAGAGCCCCCAAACCAGCGTGGGGATTTGGCGGGAGTCCCGGGTGCGGAATGTGAAAGAGCGTCTGCTTGTTAGTGGTCGAGAGTGTGCTGGCGTAATGGGTGTGTAAGAGTTCTGAAGCCGCTGGGGCTACGTGGTTAAGCATTCAAAGAATAGCTAATGAGTAGCGAATATAAAACGCTTAACATATATTTTAACAAGCTACCCGCGCAAAGATCAGACGTCATATTTCCGTGTGAAGGCTACACATCGTCAATCGCCACCGGGGTTGCGGCATTGACGCTGGCCAAGGGCGCTCCGCGGCAAGGCAGTGTGGATAACGGCTCGGCGGGCACGCCCTAGGGCGTGGATTTTCCCTGGTGTCCCGCGGCATAAAATAGGGGGTGATGGGGGTGGGCAAGGCCTTATTTCGGCACGCGCAGCGCGCAGTACCCCGCCACGCGTGGTGGGGCTAAAGCGGTTGCGGCCCGCACCCTCACACAACCGCAAAGACGGACAAACAAAACCCACCACCCCGATGGGGACGGTGGGAAGTGGATTAGCGAAGGGGCGCTAAAGCCGCCTCGAACCAAACGCCTAGAACCAGGCCTTGGCCACCACGTCGGTGGTGGATAGGTAGTCCTCGGCGTTGGTGGCCTGGAGGGAGATCATGAGCTCGTCGGCGCCGCAATGCTCCTGGAATTGCTCCAGGTACTCGGCGATCTCCTTGTCCGTGCCCACCGCGGTGTACTCCAGCATTTGCAGGATCTGCGCGCCCTGGTAGGAGTCCATGATCTGGCGAACCTGGTCATCGGTAAGGAACCTCCCGCGGCCGGCCATGGCCTTGACGCGGCCGAACTTGACGTCCTCGAAGCGGGCCTGGGCGTCTTCAACGGTATCGCCGGCAACGACGTTGACGCCGGCTATCACGTATGGCTCCGGGAACTGCTCGGACGGCTGGTAGTTGTTGCGGTAGTAGCTCGTGGCGCCCTTGAGGTGCTGCGGCGCGAAGTGGGAGGCAAAGGCGTAAGGCAGGCCCAGGCTGGCGGCGAGGGAGGCGCCGAACATGGATGAGCCCAGGATGTAGAGGGGCACATTGGTATTCGTGCCGGGCACGGCGGTAACGCCCGGGATTGGCGACTTATCCCCCAGGAAGGCCTGGAGCTCCTGAACATCCTGTGGGAAGCGTTCCGCGGCGTTGGGGTCGCGGCGCAGCGCCCGGCCCAGCGTTTGCATGTCGGTGCCGGGCGCGCGGCCTAGGCCCAGATCGATGCGGTTAGGGTAGAGCTCCGCCAGGGTGCCAAACTGTTCGGCAATCACGTACGGGGCGTGGTTGGGAAGCATAACGCCGCCGGAGCCCAGGCGGATGGTATTCGTGTGTGCGCCGATGTGGGCGATGAGCACGGCCGGGGAGGAGCTGGTGATGTGCTTCATGTTGTGGTGCTCGGTGTACCAGATGCGTTTAAAGCCTAGCTTCTCCGCCCGCTGGGCTAATTCCACGGATCGGGCCATGGATTGGCCAGCGGATTCACCCTCATAAACGGTGCAGAAATCGAGCAGGGATAAAGTTGCGCGCTGAGACATACATCTCCTTGGAACGTGGTTAGTCTAACCACACAAGCCTACGCCGCTTGAGAGGACTGGGTGGCGTACGCCTCCATCCGCTCGTGACGGCGGGCGCCGGTCTTCAAGAGCGCGTCGAGCACTACGCCAATCACCGCGGCGCAGGCCGTTGGCACGGCCCACCCCAGGTCCAGGGCCTGGCCCGGGGACCACGCCAGCAGCGGCTCCAGAACGCCGGTGCCCCAGCCCTGATCCGAGATGACGGTCAAAGCGGACCACACCACCGCGGTCCACAGTGACAGGCGGTAGGTCCAGTAGAAGGACATCCTGCTGGCTACCAGGGGTTGGATGATGGACAGCACGATGAGCGTAATCGCCGGCGGGTACAGGAACGTGATGAATGGAACGGCCACCGCCAGCACGGCTTCCAAACCGCGGAAGGCGATGAGGATGGACAGCGCCGTAAACCCCACCGCCCACACGTGGTAGGCAACCCGGGGGACGAGGTAGTTAAAGAATTCGGACGTGGCGGAGATAAGGCCCACGGCGGTGGTCAGGCAGGCCAGCAGAACAATGAGGGAGAAGATGGCCTGGCCGGCGGTACCCATGGTCATGTTGGCGGAATCGGCGAGCAGAAAGGCGCCGGACTCGTAGGATTGCCCGTTCGGCATGGTCTGGGCCATATAGGCCAGGCCCAGGTAGATGGCGGCTAGCAAAACGCCCGCTATCAGGCCGGTGATGACGGTGCCGCGGACCATGTGGCCGCCCGAACCAAAGCCCTTGGACTTGAGGGAGGAAATCACCACGATGCCAAAGGCCAGGCCGGCGATGGCGTCCATGGTGTTGTAGCCCTCAAAAAGGCCGGTGGCCATTGGGGACTCGGCGTAGGCCTCGACGGGCGCGGCCGGCACGCGGTCATAGTTAAACAGTGCCAGGGCGATGAGCGCGGAGAGCAAGAGGACCAGCGCCGGGGTCAAAAAGCGCCCCAGGATGTCGATGATGGAATTGGGCCTCCAGGCAAAGGCCAGGGCGATCAGGAAGAAGACCAGATTAAAGGCGCCGGAGGCCAGCTGGGAATCCCAGCCGGTAAGCGGGGTGATGGCCGTTTCCATGGACACGGCGCCGGTGCGCGGCAGGGCGTAGAAGGCGCCAATCGCCAGGTACGCCAGTACGGAAAAGGCAACGCCAAACCAGGCGCCGCCGCGGGAGGCTAGATCGCGGACGTTATTGCCGGAGATTGCCACGGCCACGATTGCGAGGACCGGAAGCAGCACCCCGGCGGCTAGGAAACCCAGGACCGCCGGCCAAAAGTTGGTTCCAGCCTGCACGCCCACCATCGGCGGGAAGATGAGGTTGCCGGCGCCGAAGAACATGGAAAACAACGTCAGCGCCGCGGTAACCACCGTGACCACCGGGTTATGGGTTCGTGTTGCGGTATTCGATGACGGTGAGGACACAGGCGGTGCATCTCCTTGGGCCGGGGGATAGTTTCCGTGAGAAACTGTACGGCCCTGCACGTATGCGACGCAAAGAATGTGGCGCGTTTGCCGCCGCGGCGCCGCTGTGAAGCAGCGAACGCGCCCGGCTTGAGCGCCGCTCCGACGCGCGGTTAGCGGGGATCAGCCTATGGCCTGGGCCAGGCGGTCCACGGCCTCTTCCAGGATCTCGCGCGAGGTGGCGAAGTTCAGGCGCGCGTGGCCGGCGCCGCCGGGGCCAAAGCTAACGCCCTCGTTGAGCGCGACCTTCGCGTGCTCCGTCAGCCACTTCGCCGGATGCTCCTTGGCCTGTTCCGGGATGGCGGTCTCGCGGAAATCCAGCCACATCAGGTATGTGGCCTGCGGGCAGGTGGTTTTGATGCCGGGGATCTTCTGCGGGAGCACCTCGCAGAGCCAGTCGCGGTTGGCGCGCAGGTACTCGACCTCCTCGGCGAGGAAGTCAGCGCCCTGGGACCAGCAGGCCTCCGCGGCAAAGACACCCAGCGTGCCGGTGCCGTCCTTGGCCACGCCGGTGAGGTTGTTCCAGGTCTGCACGTCCGCGGGATTGGACAGGATGACCTGCGCGCACTTAAGGCCCGCCACATTCCACGCCTTGGAGGTGGAGGTAACCGTGTAGGCCACCTTGGCGCCATCCTCCCCGAGGGAGGCTACGGGGGTGTGGCGGCCATCGAAGACCAGGGGAGCGTGGATTTCGTCGGAGAGGATGCGCCCATCGTGGCGCGCGGCAATTTCTACCAGGCGGCGCAGCGTATCCTCCTCCAGCACCAGGCCCAGCGGGTTGTAGGGGTTGGCTAAAACCAGCGCGCCCGCCCCGGCGGCGAAGGCGCGTTCAATCTCATCCAGCACGGAGTCCGTGAACCCGGCGGAGACGTCCACCTGAATCATCTCGCGCCCGGCGGTCTTGGCCAGCTCCAACAGCGGCGGGTAGGACGGAACCGGAACAATGAGAGCGGAATCCTCACGCGTGAAATACTGCGCGCCCAGCAGCAGGCCGCGCACCACGTCACCAATCCACATCACCCGCGTTGGATCCGGGCGCCAGCCAAAGTGCTCGGCGTAGAACTCGCTCAGCGCGGGGGACAGACCTGAGACCTTTGGGGAGGGCGTGTAGCCAAGGCCCTCGGTCTCAACGTGACGGCGGATGGCCTCCAGCACCGGCGGGGCGGTGGGGAAATCAGATTCGGCAATCCACAGTGGCAGCACGTCTTCTCCATACACGGTCCACTTGCGGGTGCCTCGGTCCTTTAGGGTCTCAACGCTTGGAAATTTCATGCCCACCACCTTAGGCACACCGCCGGGCCGCGCGCAGATTAAACTTCATCCGCCACGAAGCCAAACCGCTTCAACCGGCGCCTGTCCGCGGCGGAGGATGAGGCCGTGAGCTTGAGCAGCTGGGAGTAGATTCCGCCGGATACGGCGAGCTCATCCGGCGAGCCCATCTCATCCACGCGCCCCTCGTCCAGCGTGATGATGGTATCCACGTTGGCGATGGTGGACAAGCGGTGGGCGATGATGAGGGTGGTGCGGTCCTTCATCAGTTCGTCCAGGCCCGCCTGCACGGCGCGCTCGGCCTTGGTATCGAGCGCGGAGGTGGCCTCGTCCAGCACAAGGACCGGGGCGTCCTTGAGCATGGCGCGGGCCACGGCCACGCGCTGCTTCTGCCCGCCGGAGAGCTTCAGGCCGCGCTCACCAATGACGGTGTCATAGCCGTCGGGGAAGGCGGTGATGAAATCGTGGGCGTTGGCTCGGCGGGCGACGGAGGCGATCTCGGCGTCGGATGCGCCGGGCTTGCCGTAGGCGATGTTTTCCCTGATGGTTCCGGAAAACAGGTACGGCTCCTGGAAGACCACGCCCACGGACGCGCGCAGGCTGGCCGCGTCCGCATCCGCGACGTTATGCCCCAGCACGCTCATGGTGCCGGAGGACGGGTAGTACAAGCCCAGCAGTAGATTGACCAGCGTGGATTTCCCGCCGCCGGACTCGCCCACCAGCGCCACCTTGTGCCCCTTGGGGGCGGCGAAGGTAATGCCCTCCACCACGGGCTTGCCCTCCTCGTAGGCGAAGTGAACGTCATCGAAGGCGAAGACGGGCGCCCCGTCTCCGGCCGGGGCTTGCTCCAAGGGCTTCGCCGGGGTGAGGTCCAACGCGGGCGCGTCCGAGGCGTCCGTGGCCCGCACCAGCTCCCCACTTACCTTCGGCTCGGGGCGCTGCTCCATGACCTCAAAGTAATCCTTGGATCCGGCTATGGCGCGTTGCGCGGAGTCCACGATCCAGCTCATCATGAACACCGGCTGCTTGGCCATGCCCACCATCTGAATGAGCATCACCATGTCGCCCAGCGTGAAATGGCCCTCCAGCGTACGCCAGAAAATCAGGGCGTAGATGCCGAAGAAGATAACCGCCATGACCAGGCCACGGATGGTGTCCATCGAATGCCACCAGCGGGACTGCGGCTTTGTGATGTCCACGATGGAGCGGTAGTGCTTGGCGAACTTATCTAGTTCGCGGACCTCGGACGCGAAGGATTTGGAGACCTTGATCTGCCCAATGACCTCGGCGAAGCGGCCGTTAGCCTGGTCAACCTGCGCGTTTTTATCCTTCTCGTAGCCCTGCCAGCGTTTGGAGGTCAGCGCCGTGAGCCACATGAAGGTGGGGAAGAGCGCGGCCAGCAGCACGGCCAGCGGCCAGTAGTACCACGCGGTAATGCCCAGGATGGCTATCACCTGAATCAGCGTGGTGAAAAAGCTATTGGAAAAGGACTGGAGGAACTGGGTAATGGTATTGATGGAACGGTCCAGGCGGGCGATGATTGTGCCCGTGACCTGGTCATCGTAGTATTTCTGCGGCAGGGACAGCAGCTTGGCGAAGTAGCGCGTGGACAGGATCTGGCGCAGCCGGGAGGCCATCACGTCGCCGATGTACCCGCCGATGTTGTTTACCACCGAATTCAACGCGTCCGCGGCGAAAAGGATGAGCGCCAGGATGAGCACGGAACTTAAGGCTACGGACGCATCGATCCCGCCGTCTACCGCCCCGACTATGGTATCGGTGGCCTCACGCACCATAAACGGGCTGACCAAGGCTAGTATCGCGCCGATGACGGCGGTTATGATCACGCCCACATAAAACGGCCACAGCGCCGACGCACTGCGGAGAATCCTGCCCAAAGACTTCACGTGAAAGGTCCCTTCCGTCACTTTATAGTCAATAGTCGCGATGCCATCCCGCGCGGCCGCCGCAGGCGGGGTGGCGCTTTAAACAAACAGCCAAGTATGCCACCTGGGGGCCGCGATGCCCAATGCCTACATCTGGCCACGTATCGGCTAAGGTGGGGGCGGTAAAACCCCACCACTTTTTCCCGCTATGCAAAAGGAGCAACGGTGACCGTTTCCCGTTTATTCCTCACTGGTTCGCTGCTGGCCACGGCCGCGGCGTTGGCCTCGTGTTCCGTCCTGGACCCAGGTGAGGCGGGGCTAAGCCCAGATGAGGAGATTGTGGTCACCTCCTCCGAGGCCCCCTCATATCAGTCCCAGGAGACTGAGACTAAAACGCTGACCGAGGATCTGAATCAGCGCATCAAGGATGAAGGCCTGGGAGTGGAGTTCCAGTTCCAGGGCGTTTATGCGGACGATATCCAGGGCAGCGTCGTCACCGTGGCGGCCAAGAACGTCAATGACGTGCCGCTGCCGCCCGAGGCCCTGGGGGAACCAACCCTGGAGATCGCCGACGGTCAGGGCGGCTGGACCGCCGTGGATACGGTTCCTTACGACGCTGAGATCAATACCACCGTCAACGCCCCCGGACTCGACAAGCCACTGGGCGCGCAGGCCACGACCAACCTGCAGTACCGCTTCAACACCACCGTGGGCAACCTGTGGAGCGCCCGCTTTAGCTTGGGCAATATTGTCTGGGAAGGGAACCTGAACCTGTAATGGAATTAGTCGTGCTTGCCTCTGCCGATGGCCACCCCATCGGCACCGCCGACAAGGCTACGGTGCACACGGATAACACCCCGCTGCACTTCGCTTTCTCCGCCTGGATTATCCGCAACGGCCAGGTGCTCATCACCCGCCGCGCGCTGGGGAAGAAGACGTGGCCGGGGGTGTGGACCAACAGTTTCTGCGGCCACCCCGGCCCGGATGAGGCCAACGAGGACGCGGTCAACCGCCGCGCCGCATTCGAGGTGGGCATCACCGCAGAGCTCGAGCCGGAATGCATCCTTCCCGGTTTCGCCTACCGCGCGGTAGACGCCTCGGGGATCGTGGAGCACGAAATCTGCCCGGTCTACGTCGCCGAGCTTCCCGAGGGCGCGGAGTTAGACCCCAACCCCGAGGAAATCTGCGAGCACGCCTGGATTGACGCCGACAAGCTCATCGCCGCAGCGGACGCCACGCCGTTCGCCTTTTCCCCGTGGCTTATCGAGGAGCTGGCCCACCCGGAACTGCGCGAGCGCATCACCCGCTAGGCGGGCCCCGCACGGCGGGTGGACCGCCGCCTAGCCCTCCAGGTCCGCGGTCTTTTCGATCGGCGGGAAGGAGTTTGCCACGTAATCCAGGATGCCGGACTCTATGGAGTGCTCACCGGTGGCCAAATCGAAGACCATGGCCGGGCGGGCGCCCGTTTCCTGAGCCGCGCGGTACTCATCCCACCCCGGGGTGCCAGAGGCGACGAACCGGCGAATGACCCCATTGATTCGGGCCGCGGCCCGGCCGGATTGGGAATCCGGGTTCATCTCCGCGTGCACGCCAAAGACGTAACGCAGGTCCGCGCAGTGGAGCGCCAGGCCCTGGGAGTTACGGAACTCCATCAACCATGTCGCGCCGGGGGCGTGCGTGGCTACCTGGGAGACCCACCGCCGGGTTTGGGTATCGCCAATGAATAGCCCGGCGGGGCGCTCCGGGGCAATCGCGGTGGCCTTGCCCCACCAGTAGCCGAAGCGCGCGGGTTCCAAGCCCATGAACCGGGAGAGTACCTTCAGTAACCGCCGCGGGTGCGCGCCCGCATCCAGTTTCTTGGCCGCCGGCATATCGCAGTATTCGTGGAGGGTGGAGGAGACCAAGAGGGGGACATCGGCTAGCTGACGGCAGTCAAGCGGCGCGGGGCCCAGCGCCATGTCCAGCGAGTAGACCGTCCGGAAGCGCTTATACGCCTTGGCGAGCTTGCCCGGCTTGCGCTCGGCCAGGTCAGTGAGGGACTCGCGGGTAACCGGCTTGCCCAACACTGTACGCAACGTGGCCTTGCGCTGCTCAAAGCTGGCGCGCGGGAAACACGGTGACAGAGCCACGACGCGGCGGAAGGCCCCACGGTAGTGGTCCCGGCGGGCCAGCCACAGGGCCGTGGTGGCGCCGGCGGATTGGCCGATGACCGTCACATTAGTAGGGTCCCCGCCAAAGGCCTCGATATTGCGCTGGACCCATTCCAAGCCCAGCACGCAATCATCGATCCCGCGGTAGCGGTTGGGCTCATCCCTTTTAAACCGGGCGAAGCCCTCAAGCCCCACGCGGTAGCCCAGCTGCACCTGAACTATGCCGTGCCGGGCGTTGTACGCCCCATCCGCCCGAGGGTCCTCGTGCGTGCCGGACTCGAAGCGCCCGCCGTGGATGTAGACGATGACGGGGCAGTCAGAACCGTCCCGGGCCTGCGCCGGGGTGGTAATCGTCATCGCCACTTCCTGCGGGCGGGCCGCGCGGGCGTCGATGTCCATCCCGCCGGCTAACGGCACGGAGGGCTCGAATGGCCCGGGGAAGTCCGCGTACGGGACGGAGTGGTAGGTGGCCACGTCACCGTCGACGAGCCCGGTGATGCGCCCGGCGGTGCAGGAGATGGTCAGCTCAGACATGCACCACACTTTACCGATTTACGCGCAGCCTATAACTAGAATGGGATTTCCTATGAGTCCTCTAAGCACTGACATCGCCCGCCCCGCGCTCGCGGATCCCGCGCCGCTACCCGCCTCGGGGGCTCGCGAAATGCTATTCTCTGCGCCCCCGCAGGCCGAGGTGGGCACGTGGGTAGACTCTTTCACCCAATGGCTAGTTACCGCCCCCATCGCCGCGCAGATGCTGTTCATGCTGCTGTTCATCGTGCCCATCGCAGTGGTCGCCGCGTGGATCATCATGGCGGTGGTGGACCGCATAGGGCTGGCGCTGGAGCGCAGGATTCAAGCTTCCCGGGCCCGCGGGACTAAGATGGATGAACATGTCACTACCCAATCCTGAGCAGCAGCCAGAGCGCGAAGACCCCCGCGAGGGCCTCTGGGATCCTGAGCGTGACGCCGCCGCCCAGCACGCGCGGCGCCGCCCGGCGCCCACCCCGTCTGGGCCGCGCAAGCGCGCGCTGCCAAAATCCTGGGTCTCTAAATCGCTCTGGATACTGATTGCGCTGGTCATCCTGGCGGCCATCCTGGGTCTCTTCTAGGCCCTCGCGCCGGTGTCCCCCGGCAACACGGAAAGCCACCGCCCTCCCGCGGCTTGAATAAGCGGCGTGGGGCGGTGGCTTATCTTTTTATGCTGGGGCGCTACTGTGCCCTACTTGCCCGGGGCCCTACTTGCCCGGGCGCTTGGACGCGGCGGCGATGGCCTTGAACAGCGGCAGGGAGGCCAGCTGCTCGATGAGCACGGGGGTGCCGTTCGAGTCGCACAGCGGGATGCACCAGTTGGGGTACACCTCTTTCGTGGTGCCCGGTTGGTTCTGGGCGCGGATGTCACCCACCATGTCCACCAGGTTGGTGCAGGTTAGCGCGGACCGGGAGCTGGCCACATAGGCGTGAAGGGCGCCCATAAGCTGGGTCTCATCCCCGCGCTCTTCGCGGCGTGGCGTGGCGAAGTTGCGGTGTGGAATCTTGCCGGCGTCCGCTACGGCGTTGAAAACCTCGGCCTGCCATGCCAGGTCGGCGGCGAATTCCTCGGCCGGGTCCGTGGTGAGAACGCCAAGTTCATCGCGCAGAGTGATGTGGTCCCCGCGCAGGTAGGCCAGGGTTGGCGGCAGGTCATGGGTGCCCACGGAGGACAGGGCCAGCGGGCGGTAGCGCTCCGGCGGGGTAGGGGAACCATCATCCTCGGTTTCGAACCACACGATGTTGGTGCCCAGCACGCCACGGGCGGCGAGCACGTCTTGCACCCAGGGCTCTACCGTGCCCAGATCCTCGCCCACGAAAACGGCGCCGGCGCGCTCCGCCTCGAGGGCCAGGATGCCTAGCATCGCCTCGTAGTCATAGGAGACGTAGGTTCCCAGTGTGGGGGACTGCATGCGAGGAATCCAGTACAGGCGGAACAGGCCCAGCACGTGGTCCACGCGCACGCCTCCGGAGTGGCGCAGCACGGTGGATAGCATGTCCCGCCACGGCTGGTAGGCGGCCTCCGCGAGGCGGATTGGATGCCACGGCGGCTGGGACCAATCCTGGCCCTGCTGGTTGTAATCATCGGGCGGCGCACCCACTGACGCCGCCGGCACCAGGTAATCCGCCAAGTTCACCGCGTCGGAACCGCCCGGGTGGATGCCCACGGCCAGGTCGGTAATCAGGCCAATCTTCATGCCCGCATCCAGCGCGCGCTGCTGCGCCGCTGCCAACTGCTCATCGCAGATGAATTGGAGCCAGGAGTAGAAGCGGGAGAGCTCCTCAGGTTCCTCGGAAATAGCGTGGCGCAGCGTGGCGTGGTGCTCGATGTATTTCTCCGCGCACCAGCGGGAGAACTGCTCCAGGCCCTTGCCCTCCCGGCGGGTGTAGTCCAAAAACGCCTCCCGGCGGGATGGCTCAAACTTTAAGGAGTACAGCTCGCGCAGCACCTGCAACTTGGCCTCGAAGATGGTGTCGCGGTCAATGTGGGCGCCGCTGGTATTGCGCTCCTGGAACTCAGCGGCCAGCTCTGCCACGTCATCCCGCAGATCCTGATCCAGCAATTGGAGTTCCGGGACGTCCTCGATGCGGATGTAGATTGGATTGATGAACCTGCGGGAGGTAGGCAGGTAGGGGGAATCCTCAACGGGCGGGAATGGCTCGGCGGCATGCAGCGGGTTGACCAGCAGGAAATCCGCGTGGGCGTTTTTCGCCAGCACCTCGGCCAAGGAGCCAAGGTCGCCAAGATCGCCCATGCCCCAGGAACGCTCGGAACGCACGGAATACAGCTGCGCCATCACGCCGCTTACCGGGTTGTCCACGTACTTATCGGCGGTGGACAGGCGCTCGGGGGTGATGATTAGTGGGCATTCCACCACGCCCACGCCGGGGGATGCCAGGCGGATGGCGTGGTAGCCCAGGGGCAGATCGCCAGGGATGTGGAAGGTGGCCTCACCCCACATCTGGCCGTCAACGTCCGCGGCCGGTGCATCGTTGGCGTCTTGGTAAGCGGGGCGCTCGGTGCCGTCCTCAAGCACGATGGTCACCTCGGCGGGCTCACCGTCATGCACGTGGATCTGGAACTGGCGCTCCTGGCCGGTAGGGGCCACCACGGCTGGCGGCAGCGGGCGCGAGGCGCGCTCCAGGTAATCCTCGAAAAGGGCACCCGTAAGTTCATCATCATCCGGCTCATCGCTCAGATTGACGCCCAAGGCTCGCAGCGTATAGACCAAAGTCGAGTCACAAATTTCTTGCGGCTCGCCGCCCTGAGTGGTGTAGCGGGCGGCTACTCCGTGGCGGGCTGCTAGTTCTTCCAATAAATCGCGGGTACTCACCCGCCTTATTGTGCCAGAGACGCCCCTTACACGCGAAGCAAAAGTTGCTAGAGTGGAACGAAGTAGAATTGAGATCTAAACCACAATTGGACCTTGTTTCTTCCAACGTTTTTACGCAACGTTGCCCGTACAGCCGCTGAAAGGAACCCTGTGACTCTCCAAGAAGTACACACCCCAGCAGAATTCGATATCAAAGACGGGGAAACCTGCCTCACCGCCATGATGGATACCGCCAAGGCCCGCCCGCACGGCGTGATGTTTACCCGCCCGGCCAACTATGAGTGGGTTTCCGTTACCGCCAAGGAGTTCGTCAAAGAAGTATTTGACGTGGCCAAGGGCTTGATTGCCGCCGGCGTGCAGCAGGGGGACTGCGTGGCTTTGATGTCCGCTACCCGCTACGAGTGGTCCGTGATGGATTACGCTATCTGGGCCGCCGGCGCGATCAGCGTTCCTATCTACCCGTCCTCATCCCAGTCCCAGGTCCAGTGGATTATTGAGGATTCCGGGGCGGTGCTGGCGATTACGGAAAACCGTGATCACACCGAGCTTATACAGCTGCTCCTTTTGGGGGAGGACGGAAAGGCGCCGCTGAAGGATTCCCCGTCGCAGCTGCGCCGCGTCCTGGAATTTAATTCTTCCGCCGTGGACACCCTAAAGTTCGAGGGCCGCGGCATCACCGATGAAGAGGTCCACGCCCGCATCGAGGCGACCAAGACCGATGACGTGGCGTCACTGGTCTACACCTCCGGTACCACTGGGCGCCCCAAGGGATGCATGATCCTGCACCGCAACTGGCTCGCCGAGGCCCGCGGCCTGCTCACCAACCCAATCGGCGGCATTGCAGTTCCCGGAACCCGCGTACTGACCTTCCTGCCGCTGGCGCACGTGCTGTCCCGGGCCGTGTCCCTAGCGGTATGCATCGGCGGCGCTACCCAGTCCCACTGGTCGGATTTCACGACCCTGCCGGTGGAGTTCCAGCGTTCCCGCCCCAACCTGATCCTGGGCGTGCCCCGCGTGTTTGAAAAGGTGCGCAACTCCGCGGCGAACAAGGCCAAGGATGGCGGCCCGGTCAAGTCAGCCCTCTTCCACCGCGCCGAGGCTGTGGCCATTGAATACTCCAAGGCGTTGGATGCCCCAGAGGGCCCTTCCAAGGTCCTTGCCGCCCAGCACAAGCTCTATGACAAGCTGGTCTACTCCAAGGTGCGCGCCGGCGTGGGCGGCGCGGTGAAGTACTGCATCACCGGCGGCTCCGCCATGAGCCATGACCTGCTGCACTGGTTCCGTGGCATCGGCGTTCCCGTCTATGAGGGCTACGGCCTGACTGAGACCGCCGCGGCCGCCGCCGTGGATTTCGCCAACCAGAAGATCGGCACCGTAGGCCCGCCGCTTGAGGGCACCACCATCAAGATCAACGAGGATGGTGAGATTCTGATCAAGGGTGACATAGTCTTCGGCGGCTACTGGAACAACGAGGAAGCCACGCGCGAGTCCATCTCCGACGGGTGGTACAACACCGGCGACCTTGGCGAGATTATGGATTCCGGGCACGTGGTGATCACCGGCCGCAAGAAGGATCTCATTGTCACCGCGGGCGGCAAGAATGTTTCCCCAGGCCCGATGGAAGACAAGCTGCGCGCCCACCCGTTGATCTCCCAGGCCATGGTGGTGGGTGACGGTAAGCCGTTCGTTGGCCTGCTGCTGGCGCTGGATCCGGAGGCGATGCAGCGCTGGAAGGCGCAGCACAACATCCCGGAGAACCGTTCCATGGAGGACTTGGCCACTGACGCGACTTTGCGCGCGGAGCTTCAAGACGCGGTCAATCAGGTCAACGCTACCGTCTCCCATGCCGAGGCCATCAAGAAGTTCTACATCCTTGAGTCTGACCTGACCGAGGAGGAAAACGAGCTGACGCCAACCATGAAGGTAAAGCGCAACGTGGTTGCCGAGCGTTACGCCGACGCCATCGCGCACATCTACAAGCGCAACGGCTAACCCCCGCAGCTTTAGCCACCGAGGGCCCCTGAGCTCCTGCTCAACTGGGGTTTTCGGTGGCCTTTGCTTTGCCCCGTTTCCCCCCGAACCCACCCGGGGATCACACCCGCGCGGGTTTTCGGCGTGGCGTACAAGTTGCGGGCGGACAATTGCCGCTAAAGTCAGCAAGCGTTGTAGAAAGTCTCAACCTCAACTTCACCTTATGGGTAGTAAACGCCCGGCGGAGAGTGGAGCGGGGTGGGCGCAGAGGAACTGTTTCGCGGAAAGGAGCGCAGCTTAAACAATGCATAAGATTGCCGCTGAATTGCGTCACCGCGAGCTAACCCAGGAGCTCTACAACATTGGAGATGAAGTTGCCGAATACATCGAGCACCTCATCGAGGCGATCGAGGACTGGGATGATGAACTAGCCCTAGACTGCATCGCCGAACTGCGTGACATCATCGAAGACGCCCGAGTGGATTCCGGCCGCGTAGTAGGTGAACTCATTGGGCTGCGTCAGGCTCTGATTTCCGGCGTGCGCTCAGGAACCATCTCCGGCACCATTTCCGCCGCGTCCTCCGGTGAGAATGCCGTGGAAGAACCGCGGACGTTTACCGCCCGCACGTTGGAAGCCGAGTTCCCGGTCTCCGGCCCGCCCATCGTGGTCCACGAGCTCGCCGCGGCGCTTAAGGCTCGCACCGCAGCCACCGCAAACTACCTGCGTGAGGTAGTGGAGTACGTGCTGGAGCAGACCAACGCCGTGGCCCGCAATCTAGACATGGTCTCACTGCCGCACCTGTACAAGCGCACCGGCCAATACGTGCTGGACGCCGTGGGTGGCTGGCACCACACCGTGGTGGAAGATCACCCGGCGTACGTGCGCACGATGCGCGGCCACAACCCGCCGGAGTTCCTAGAGGAACGCGCCCGCATCGACCGCATCGTCGCCAAGGTGGCCGCCAAGCGGGCCGCCGCCAAGGCCGCCGCGTCAACCGCGTAGCCCCACATTAAGACTTCTCGTTACCAACTAAGCGAGAGATAACGCTCAACGCCACCGGAGAATCCCTCATAATCTCCGGTGGCGTTGGTGTATCTTAAGAGCCCCCTGCGGCGTGGTGGGCGGCCCGCGTGCAGGCCGAGCGCAAAAAATCCCGCGCCCCTGATAAAAGGAAATCGGGGCGCGGGATGCGGGCTGTTGAGCCGGGCTTAGGCTTGTTCGCCCTCTGTGCCGGATCCGGCCGCGGTTGCCGGAGCGGCTGCGGCCTTGTCCAGCTCGTCGGCGATCTGCGGCCACAGCTGGCCCATGATGTCATCCCAGGTCAGGATCCAAACGGCCTTGTCCTTATCGGCCTTGCCTACAACAACAAGCTGCTCGTTGCGGGCGCGCATGTGGTCCAAGGTGTGCTGGACCGTAGTCGAACCGGCCACGGACAGCGCCGGGCGGGAGATCTCCAGCACGGGCGTCTCGGGGGCTAGCATCAAGGAATCGCGTACGTGCACCATGCGCGGGACGCGGGAGTTCTTGGGAAATACCAGCACGCGCATGATGTCCTTGCGCAGGGCGAGTTCGTGAAGGTCAGCGACGGTGGCGTCGGAAGGAAGCGGAACAACCTCGTTTCCATGCTCACGCGCCAGCTCGCCAACGGTCGCGGACTCCAACTCGATAACCCCGGTAATCTGCTCCGCGGCGGCCTCATCCATGGCGCCGGTGGCACGGGAATGCTCCACCAGCACGCGCAGGGTGTCCGCGTCATAGCCGGCCGCACCAGCGCGCTCAACCGGGGTCTCGCCGGCCTTCTTCACCAGATCGTTAGCCATCTTGTTGATCCAGACCAGCAGCGGGCGGAAGAGCATGATGAAACCGCGGGCCGGGATGGCCACAATGCTCATCGCCTGCTCGGGGTGGGTAATGGCCCAGGACTTAGGGGCCATCTCACCAACCACCAGGTGGAGGAAGGTCACGATGAACAGGGCCAGGATGAAGGAGACCACATCCGCTACCGCGTACGGCAGGTTCAGCGCCTCGAGCGGCGGGACCAGCAGGTGGTGGACCCACGGCTTGGTCACCGCGCCCAGGATGAACGTGGCCAGCGTGATGCCCAGTTGGGCGCCGGCGAGCATGATGGTCAGCTCATTGAGCGAGCGCAGGCCCGCGCGGGAGGAAGCCCTAGATTCGGCCGTCTCCTCCAGGCGGTTGCGGCGCACGGACAGCAGCGCGAATTCGATGATGACAAAGAACGCGGAGGCGATAATCACCAGGATGGTGACAATTAGGTTAAATACCCATCCGTCCATTACTTCTCACCCTCCTCTAGGCGCTCCTCCGGGGAGGTGCGGTGCGCATCATGGTCTACGACCCCGGCGGCATTCGCGTTGGGGTAGCCCGTCTCGGAGGCCTCGGTTCGAGCCTCGAAATGCTTATCCTGTTCCTCTTCGGGCTCGTGGCCCTCTGGGTAGGTCTCGATGAGTTCAACAGTCAGGGAGGCTGGCACGTGGCGCTCTACTTCCTCGACCCGTAGCTTCAGGCTGCGCGTCGGGGCGTCATCACGTTCAACGTAATCATCCGGCTCGGCCTCGAGCTCGATGATATGCTCCTCGCCCTCTTCGACTAGGGAGCCGGTGTGGGCGATGAGCAGTCCGGCGATGGTCTCAAAATCACCCTCAGGCAGGTCGTGGCCAATGGCGCGCTCCACCTCGTCGATCGGCGTATCGCCGTCCACGATCCAGTGGGAATCATCCTGTTCCGTGATGTCATCATCTTCGATGATGTCATGCTCATCGGAGACGTCACCCAGGATCTCCTCGGCCAGATCCTCGAGGGTGACCACGCCAACGAAGCCGCCGTACTCGTCGATCACGCAGGCCATCTTCTCATCCCCGTCGCGCAGCTCGGCTACCGCATCAGGCAGCGGCATCAGTTCCGGAACCACGATGGGCGCGCGCATGATCTCGCGCACGGAGGTTTCATCGGGCAGCTGCGTGCCCAACACGTCGAAGAGGTGAACCACGCCGAGCGGCTCATGCTCGTCGGAGATGACGGGGTAGCGGGTGTGGTTCTCCGCCATCATGGCGCGCATCTCGCCGATGGTGGTCTCAGGCTCCACGACGTCCACGCGCGAACGCGGGATCATGGCGTGCTCCACGTCATGTTCTGGGAAGTCCAAGAGGCGGTCTAACACCATGAAGGTGGCGCTATCAAGGCCGCCGGCCTCATGGGAGGATTCCACGATGGATTCCAGGTCATCATAGGTTGCGGAGGAATCCACGTCTTCTACCGGTTCAATCTTGAACGCGCGCAAAATGGCGTTGGAGGAAAACTCGAAGAACTTGATCAGCGGGCCCAGGATCATCATGTAGATCTGGGTCGGGCGGGCCAAGAACAGCGCGGACTTCATGGGGGCCGCGATGGTGTAGTTCTTCGGGAACAGCTCGGCAAAGAGCATCACTGCAACGGTGGATACCAGCAGGGCGGCGACGGTGCCTACGCCCACGGCGACGCCGGTGGGGATGCCCACGCCGCCCAGCAGGACGCCCAGGCCCTCGCCCACAAGGGGTTCGGCCACGTAACCGATAAGCAGGCCGGTGACCGTGATGCCTAGCTGGGCGCCGGAGAGCATGAATGAGGTCCGCTTGGTGATTTTCAGCGCCCTTTCGGCGGCTGCGTCACCAGCGGAGGCACGGGTGCGAAGCTCCGCGCGGTCCACAGACATGTAGGCAAATTCTTGGGCCACGAAGAATGCGTTAGCGACGATGATCAAGCAAATGACCACCACGCCGAGAAGAATCATCAGGATTGCAGTAGTCATTACTTGCCCCACCACCTAGGTAGGTAGTGGGGACATCGACTCGGAGGTTCCACCGTTAGGGTGCCTTTCTGTTGTGTGTACTTAAAAACCGTGAGGTACATACTACACGCT